>UQVT01000001.1 GCA_900544465.1 uncultured Collinsella sp.
TCCACGTCTTCACTCCCGAAGCCCGCGACTTCTACCGCCTCGAGAAACTCTGGGGTGACGCTCCCCAGCTCCCCCTCAACCTCCTCTAGAGCTTTGCTTGGGCCAGGGCTTTTTTAGCTACCCTTATCCGTTTGCCGGGCAGTTGCACCATTTGCAGCTGCCCGGCTTTCTTTTGCCCAAAAGTAGCTAATTTGGGACGGGGCTTTTTTAGCTACCACCTACCGTTCGCCGAACAACGCGATTTGTCGCACCCAGTACGTTTTTTTCTGCTCTGGCTCGGGTAACGTAATTCTTATCTGTAGAGGAGGGAATGCGTATGACTCGGACTGCGCGAGAAATCTCTGAATATGGCTTTTATCATGTCGTTCAAAAGGGGTGTGGTGGTCAGCTGATATTTGAGGATGAGGATGATCGATTCTATTTGATTCGGCTGATTGCTTCGAAATGCCAGAAGTTCAAAGTTGATGTCATCGCGTGGTGCCTTATGGATAACCATATTCATCTTCTGCTTGACGACGAGCATGCTCATCTGAGTGATTGCATGCATTCGATTACGACGGCGTATGCCATGTATTTCAATTCTAAGACAGGCAGAAAGGGTCCACTCTTCCAGGATCGATTTAAGAGCGTGCCGATTCTTGATGATGATCAGCTGCTCAACTGCGTTCGTTACATTCACGATAACCCTGCGAAAGCCAGAATTGACACTGCTTCGCTTTATCGCTGGAGCAGCTTTAGCGAGTATATGGGCTATCCGGGTATTTGTAAGACTGATTGCGTGCTCGGGTTGCTCGGGAATTCCCAGAGGTTTTTTGCATTTAGCACCTCGGGCGAGCCCAATGGCTATTGCTTCCGTTATGGCGCTCATGTGAGTGATACTGACGCGCTTGAGTTTGCGCAGGCGTTGCTCAAACCTTATGAGCCTCACCATCTCAAAGCTCTGCCAAAGGGCGTGCGTGATGACTGTATCCGCAAGCTCAAAAGCGAGGGCTTTTCGATCAAGCAGATCGTGCGCCTCACGGGCATCGGCCACTGCACGATTCAAAAAGTCAAAGTTGAAAAGTAACTCATTTCAGGCGGGGTAATATTGCTACGGTCACCAAACCGGGCATCCGGGGCAGTCAATTTGGGACGGGGCTATTCTAGCTACCCTTTGGCTGACGGTGAATGATTGTGGGCCGGGATGAAGTTCAACCGATATATAGGGGTAGCTAAAATAGCCCCGTCCCAAATTGACTACCCATGCCGTGTCGGACGGAATGCAGCAAAAAGCCCCGTCCAAAAAAGATTAGTTTTTGAAGCGGGATTGGCGGCCGAAGGAAAGGGCGGTGTCGCCGAATTTGTCTCGGACGGCGTCGATGGCGACGGAGAGGTCGCGACGGTCGCTGGATTGGGCTCCGCGGTCATCGATCTCGCAGAACAGGTCGGTCTGGATGCCGCCCCGATGGTCAAAGTCGCTCATGCCGATGCCCGCTAAGCGAACATGCATGCCATCCTGCCAGATGTTGTCGAGCAGTTCGAGTGCAACCGCCACGAAGATGTTCTCATCGTCGGTCGGATGAGGCAGCCGGCGCTGTGCCGTACGCCCGCTGCCATACGAATACTTAAGCTTGAGCGTTACCGTGGCACCCGTCAGCCCCTGACGGCGCAGGCGGCGTCCCACTGACTCTCCCAACAGCGCAATCGCCGCCTCAATATCCCCACGCTCAGTTAAATCTTTAGCAAAGGTGCGTTCATTGCTGACCGACTTGACCTCGCGCTCTTCATCGAGGCTCGTGACTTCGGAGATTTCGAGTCCCAGCGCACGCTGGCGCATGTGCTCGCCGTTGACGCCAAAAATAGAGGCCAAGGTGGATTCCGGTGCACGTGATAGCTCGCCGAGGGTGTAGATGCGCATGCGGCGCAGTCGCTCCTCGGCCGAGCGCCCGATGCCACTCATGGCAGATACCGGCAGCGCGGCCAAAAAGCGCTGCTCGGTTCCGGGGCGCACGATGGTCAGCCCAAACGGCTTATCCCGCTCGCTTGCGATTTTTGCGACCGTCTTGTTGCAGCCCACGCCAATGGAGCAGGTCACTCCCAGCCCTGCCACGCGGTCGCTTATACGCCGCGCAACCAGCAGCGGGTCTTCGGGCGCAAAGCGACCCGGTGTGATATCGATAAAGGCTTCGTCGATGGATACGCGCTCAACACGCGGGGTCTCGTCGGCGAGAATCGCCATGACCTGCGCGCTCACCTCGCGGTATCGGTCAAAGTGCCCGTGTGTCCAAATGGCTTGCGGGCACAAGCGCCGCGCCTCGGCCGAGGCCATGGCAGAGTGCACGCCAAAGCGACGTGCCTCATATGAACACGTGGACACGACGCCACGCGAATCGGCGTCTCCGCCCACGATGAGCGGTTTTCCGCGCCATTCGGGATGATCGAGCATCTCCACGCTCGCAAAAAACGCATCGAGGTCCATCAGGCCCACCGCCGGACCCGTCCAGGGAGGCGGCGTGACGCCCATGGCATCCTCATAACCGTATGTATGTTCGCGTCTTTTCATGGCATGAGTATACCGCGCAGCTCATGTGGGGTGCGTGTATGTGCTTGCAAATCCCGAATTCTTGTCTAAGATATGGATTTGCCCTCGACTACACCGAAGAAGTTGGTCTCACGGACTTCACCTGCCCGCGTCGATGGCGTATTATGTTCAACTGTTTGTTTGTAGTTGCAGCCTAAAGCTGCTTGGTTGGAGGAGTTTCCTTTGGCAGTCAAGATTCGCCTTGCTCGTCACGGCGCTAAGAAGCGTCCGTACTACCGTGTCGTCGTCGCCGATTCCCGCGCCCCGCGTGACGGTCGTATCATCGAGGAGGTTGGCCGCTACAACCCGATGACCGCCCCCAAGACCATCAACCTCGACCTCGAGAAGATCGCCGACTGGCAGTCCAAGGGCGCTCAGCTCACCGACGCCGTCGCCGCTCTGGTCAAGGCCGCCAACGAGGGCGAGAAGACCGAGACCGTCGTCAAGAAGTCCAAGAAGCAGCTCGCCAAAGAGGCCGAGGCCGCTAAGGCTGCCGCTGAGGCTGCTGAGGGCGCCGAGGAGTAAATCGTGCCTGAGGTTGACGCTGCACAGCTCGAGGGTGAGGCAATGCTCTCAGATCGCATCGCCGATCTCGTCGAATATCTCGTTGTTCAGATCGTCGACGACCCGGATTCCGTGAGCCTTGAGGTCATCGATGGCGACGACGCCTCCACGATTGAGGTTTCGGTCGCCGAGGATGACGTCGCTAAGGTCATCGGCCGTCGTGGCCGTACCATCAAGGCCATTCGCACGCTCGCCCGTGCACTGGCCGCTCGCCTCGACACTGCTGTCGAGGTAGAGGTTCTGGGCTAGGACCTTGAGGTCCCAGTACAAAAACATCGCCCGTGTGGTCAAGCCGCACGGAAGGAAGGGGGAGGTCCTCGCGCAGCCGCTGCGGGGGCTTCCTTCTGTATTGACGCCGGGTATGCGCGTCGCCCTGACGCCGCCGGCGCTCAAGCGCGACCGCTTTTGCACGGTCGTGTCCGTCACCGATACGGGCGATGGCGATCTGGTCTCGTTTGAGGGCATTGACGACTTGACGGCCGCCGAGGGCATCACGGGATGCTACGTGCTGGCAAATCGTGACGACTTTGAGCTCGATTCGCTCGACGCCGCCTATACCGACCTGATGGGTCGCGAGGTGGTCGACGAGCGCTTCGGCTCGCTCGGCACGATCGTCGAGATCATGTCGACGCCCGCTAACGATGTTTGGGTTGTCGAGGGCGATCGGTACGGCGAGGTACTGATTCCCGTGATCGAGCAGGTCGTGCTCGATCTTCCCGACACAGGAACAATTTCCGTCCATGTTATGGACGGCCTGATCGATATGGACAAGTAGGGAGGACAACATGCTGATCGAGACCCTTTCGGTCTTTCCCGAGATGTTTGAGCCCGTCATGTCCACATCGATTTTGGGCCGCGCCCGCAAGGCCGGCCTTTTTGATTTTAAGGCGTATAACCTGCGCGACTGGACGCACGACCGCCATCGTACCGTCGATGACGAGCCGTACGGCGGCGGGCAGGGCATGCTCATGAAGGTCGAGCCTATCGCGGAGGCCATCGAGGCCATTAGCGCAGAGGGTCCCAAGCCCACGGTTGTGTTCTTCACCCCCTGTGGCGAGCCCTTTACGCAGCATGTGGCCGAGCGCCTGCTCAAAAGTGAGCGCCTGCTGTTTGTGTGCAGCCGTTACGAGGGCGTCGACGAGCGCGCGTATGCGTATGCCGATGAGCGTCTGTCGATCGGCGACTACGTGCTCACGGGCGGCGAGCTTCCCGCTATGGTCGTTGCCGATGCCGTCGTACGCCTGATTCCCGGCGCCCTGGGCGACGAGATGAGCAACGTGGACGAGTCGTTCTCGACCGCCGAGGATGGAGGCCTGCTCGAGTACGCGCAGTACACCCGTCCTGCCGAGTTCAACGGCGAGGGCGTGCCTCCGGTGCTTGTGAGCGGCGATCATGCTAAGGTCGATGCGTGGCGTCGTAAGAACGCCATCGAGCGCACCTGTCGTTGGCGTCCCGATCTTATCGAGACGGCACACCTTACGCCCGAGGAACGCGCGTACGCGCAAGAGATTCTGGACGCTTCGTATTCGCAGAGCGAGGAGTGAGAATGGTCCCATCGCAGCATTCCGTGCTAAAGGGTGCGTTTGAGTGGATCGTGGTCGTCGCGATCGCACTGGTCGCTACCTTCTTGATTCGCTCGTTTGTGGTCGAACCCTTTGTGGTACCCACCGGTTCCATGGAGTCCACGATCGAGATTGGCGACCAGATCCTGGCACAAAAGGTGAGCCTCGAGCTCGGTCAGCCCGTCAAGCAGGGCGATATCGTGGTGTTTCACAACCCCGATGGCACCTCCGAGCATGATGTTCTTGTCAAGCGTGTTATTGCCACGGCCGGGCAGACGGTCGACCTGCAGGACGGCAAGGTGGTCGTTGACGGCCAAGCGCTCGACGAGGACTATACGACGGGCATGAGCTGGCCACTTTCGGTCCAAGCGCCCGGCGCTCAGGTAAGCTATCCCTACACCGTTCCCGACGGGTGCGTGTGGGTGATGGGCGACAACCGCGAGAACTCTGCTGACTCCCGCTACTTTGGCCCGGTCGACCGCTCCGAATTGATCGCCGTGGCGCTCGTGCGTTACTGGCCGCTCAACCGTCTGGGCGCTATCGACTAAAAACCGCTATAGTACAGTACCTAACCGTGTAATCGTTTCGACGAGGGGATATTAGAGGCATGAACGCTTCATCGCTTTCCTTCCAAGACATCATCCTGCGCCTCCAGCAGTACTGGGGCGAGCAGGGCTGCGTCATCATGCAGCCCTATGACTCCGAGGTCGGTGCCGGTACCTTCCATACCGCGACCACGCTGCGCTCGCTCGGTCCCGCCGAGTGGCGCACCTGCTATGCGCAGCCCTGCCGCCGTCCCGCCGACGGCCGCTACGGCGAGAACCCCAACCGCATGCAGCACTACTATCAGTTCCAGGTGCTCATCAAGCCGTCGCCGGTCAACGCCCAGGAGCTCTACCTGGGGTCTCTTGCCGCCATTGGCCTGGACCCCAACGACCATGACGTCCGCTTTGTCGAGGACGACTGGGAGAGCCCGACGCTCGGCGCCTGGGGCCTTGGCTGGGAGGTCTGGCTCAACGGCATGGAGGTCACGCAGTTTACGTACTTCCAGCAGGTGGGCGGCATCGAGGTCGACCCCGTGCCCGTCGAGATCACCTATGGCCTGGAGCGTATCGCCATGTACGCTCAGGGCGTCAACTCCGTTTACGACCTGGTGTGGAGCTATCTGCCCGACGGAACGCCCATGACCTATGGCGACGTGTTCCTCGAGAACGAGCGCGAGTTCAGCGCTTATAACTTTGAGGTCGCCAACGTCGAGATGATGCGTCAGAAGTTTGACGACTACGAGGCCGAGTGCCACTCCTGCCTGGAGCGCAAGCTTCCGCTGCCGGCGTACGACTGCGTCATGAAGTGCAGCCATGCCTTCAACCTGCTCGATGCCCGCGGCGCGCTGTCCGCGGTCGAGCGCGCCAACTACATCCTGCGCGTCCGCGCCGTCGCCAAGGCGTGCTGCGAGGCCTACATGGCCGAGGTCGCCGGAGTCAACGAGAATGCCGACCAGGAAGGCGAGGTGGCGTAAGCCATGGCAGACGCTAAGGATTTCCTGTTTGAGATCGGTACGGAGGAAATGCCCTCCGCGCCGCTGAACAATGCCGTCAAGCAGCTTGGCACCATGATCGCCAAGGGTCTCGACGAGGCCGGTCTGGCCCACGGCGAGGTCCGCGTGATCTCGAGCCCGCGCCGCCTGGCTGCGCTCGTTGCCGACGTCGCCACCGCGACCGATGAGGTTCACGAGGTCAAGCGCGGCCCCGCGGCCAACATCGCCTTCGACGCCGACGGTAACGCCACCAAGGCCGCCCAGGGCTTTGCCCGCAAGTGCGGTGTGGCTGCCGAGGACCTGGTCCGTCGCGAGGACACTGACGGTCGCGAGTATGTGTTCGCCGAGAAGAACATTCCCTCCGCACCGGCTACGCCGATTCTGACCGCTCTGTGCGAGAAGACCATCGCCGGCCTGCAGTGGCCCAACTACCGCAGCCAGCGCTGGGGTCACGAGCATGCGACCTTTGTTCGTCCGGTCCGCTGGATCTGCTGCCTTTTGGGCGAGGACGTCGTGCCCGTTTCGTTTGCCGACGTGACGAGTGGCAACACCACGCGTGGTCATCGCGTGCTTGGCCCCGGTGACCATACGGTCGCCAGCCCCGCCGTCTACGAGCAGGTGCTCGAGGACGCCGGCGTGCTCTCTGCCGAGCGTCGTCGCGAGGCTATCCTCGCCGGTATCGCCGAGGTCGAGGCTGCGCGCCCCGGCTGCCACGTCGATACGCCCAAGAAGGTCTTCGAGGAAGTCATCAACCTCTGCGAGTGGCCGACGGTGCTCGTCGGTACCTTCGATGAGGAGTTCCTCAAGGTCCCGCATGAGATCATCTGCGAGTCTATGCTCACCAACCAGCGCTACTTCCCGATCTATGACGGCGAGGGCAAGCTGACGCGTGAGTTCGTGGTCGTTTCCAACAGCAAGCCCGAGAATGCCGAGCGCGTGATCGACGGCAACGAGCGTGTCGTGCGCGCCCGCCTGGACGACGCCAAGTTCTTCTACGAGGAGGATCTGAAGATCTCTCTCGACGAGTTCCGCGAGCGCCTGGCCAAGGTCGCCTTCCAGGAGAAGCTCGGCAGCGTGCTCGCCAAGTCCGAGCGTATTGAGCAGCTCGCGCTCGCTATTGCCCGCGAGGCTCACCTGGGCGCCCACCTGGCCGCCGATGCCGGCCGCGCCGCTCACCTGTGCAAGGCCGACCTGGTGTCCAACGCTGTCGTCGAGTTCACGAGCCAGCAGGGTGTTATGGGCGGTTACTACGCCATCGCGATGGGGGAGAACGAAGAGGTCGCTCACGCTATTCGCGATCACTATCGTCCCCGCTTTGCCGGTGACGAGCTGCCCGAGGGCACCGCTGGCTGCATCGTGGCCTGCGCCGACAAGCTCGATACCATTGCCGGCATCTTTGCCATCGGCGAGCCCCCGACCGGCTCTTCCGACCCGTACGCGCTGCGTCGTGCCGCCATCGGCATCATCAACATCCTGCGCGACCGTCTGCCGATCGACCCCACGTCGCTCATCGACTTTGCGCTCGAGCTCTATAGCGAGCAGGGCATTGAGTTCGACGCCGCCGAGGTCGCCCAGCAGGTTCGCGACTTCTTCCACGGCCGTTTGGTGAGCATGGCCCGCGAC
The DNA here is from genome assembly GCA_900544465.1 of uncultured Collinsella sp. Taxonomy (GTDB): domain Bacteria; phylum Actinomycetota; class Coriobacteriia; order Coriobacteriales; family Coriobacteriaceae; genus Collinsella. The sequence continues at coordinate 7,847 of UQVT01000001.1, forward strand.
GAGAAGATCCCGGCCGACACCGTTGCCGCCGTTTCCGCGGTGCACATCATTGCCCCGTCGGTCTTCTTCGCCCGCTGCGCCGCCCTCGACGAGGCCCGCAAGAACGACGCCGAGACCTTCGACAACCTGGCGACCGCCTACGCCCGCGCGGCGCATATCTCCAAGCCCGAGCTGGGCGCGGAGTACGACCGCGCCCTGATGGGCGAGGTCGAGCTTGCGCTTGCCGACGCCTCCGAGGCCGCCCAGACCGCCGTCGATGCCGCCCTTGCTACCGAGGATTACCCGGCCGCATTTGCCGCCCTTGCCGCCCTGCGTGCCCCCATCGACCGTTTCTTTGACGAGGTTATGGTCATGGACAAGGACGAGCAGCTCCGCGATAATCGCCTTAAGCTGCTCAACCGCTTCGAGGCCGTTTTCTCCGGCATCGCCAACATCGGTGAGCTTGCCCGCAAAAAGTAAGCTAGCCTGCGCATAAGCGCAAAAGGAGCCCCGCATGGATTGCCCGGTCGCCGCTCGTCCCACCGTTATCGTTATCTCCGACTCGCTCGGTGATACCGCTTGTGAGGTGGTGCTTGCGGCGTCCGGGCAATTTGATGAAGGGGCTTTTCGTGTTTTACGTCTGCCTAAGGTGACCTCGGTGGAGCAGGTCAAGTCGTTTGTGGGCCCGCGAGTCGATGCCGACCATCGTGATATCGCCGTATTCCACACAATTGTCGATCCGGCGCTTCGTGCTCGCGTGCTCGACTACTTGGGCATGCTGCACATTCGCTCGGTCGACCTGATCGGCCCGACGCTTGCCGTGCTGTCGTCGCTTATCGGCGTGCCGCCAAAAGGAGTGGCGGGTTTGATCCATAAGACCGATGACCGGTATTTCCACCGCATCGAGGCCATGGAGTACTTTGTCGAGCACGATGACGGACGTGGTTGCGACGATCTGTCGGGTGCCGATATCGTGCTGCTGGGCGTGTCGCGCACATCCAAGACGCCGCTGTCGATGTATTTGGCCTATCAGGGCTACAAGGTCGCCAACGTTCCGTTGGCGCACGGTATGGAGCCGCCTAAGTCGATTTACGAGGTAGACCCGATGCGGTTGTTTGGCCTGATTTCGACCGTCGACGTTATTTCTGAGATTCGCGATAGCCGCTTGGGCGACGACTATGCCCGTGCCGTCGCCGGCTCCTATGCCGAGCCCGAGAGCGTGCGAAGCGAGCTCGAGGAGGCTCGTGCTCTCATGAAGCGCCTGGGTTGCTTTGTAGTGCGTACCGACGGCAAGGCGATCGAGGAGAGCGCCTCCGAGATCATCGCTCACCTCGATGAGATCCAGGAAGCAAGGGCCCGCCGAGCCGCCCGCCGCGCCCAGCAGCAGTAACTACTGAGTAGCTAATTTGGGACGTGTCTCTATAGTATTGTCAAATCTCCTGGGACGAGCCCGCCCTCCTCGAGTCGCTCGGGAGGCTCGGCGTTGCAGAGACGGCGAGGCCGGACGGGGATTACCTCTTCGTGATGGAGGGGAACCCCGGCGCTGGAGGGCGACGGGGAGGCGCCTCGGGTGCAGCTACACAAGGGGGCCTGTCCACGAGGTCCACGTGCGGGAAGTCAATTAATTTACCGTTCAAAAAGGGGGCAATGTGGGAAAGGGCCAAGCCGACTATTGAAATGACGATAAAGACGAGGCATCCTGATGTATGTCGGAATATAGATAGGACAAAACGTATCATCTATATCGCTTCTATGAAACCCGATGCAAGTTTTTCTCAATCTCGAAATAGATTGAAGGCATTGAGAGGAACTTTATACTACAAAAATCGTAGGTCTGCCACCTAGACAGAAGAAGTGATTTTGTATGCGGAATCTTGCATTTTGAAAACCGGTGCCAACTATGAGGTGTGAGTCGGGCTCGGTAAAGCGCGGGGGAAATGAGATAGGCTGCGCGTCATCAGAGAGTGGCGCGCAGCCTATTGACCTGCTTTCGTATGACGGATGCTTTAGAGGATCCAGGGGCCAAGTGGGTTGCCATCTGCGGAGCAGTCTTGAATCGTTAGGATGGGATTTTGAAAGGGCTGTCTCTCCCTCCACGCCTTCAAGTGATAGGTGCAGACGCGGTCGTAGTGGATTTTTTTGTATGCGCGCGATATCTGTTTTACAGCCTCCTCTTTGCTGGAATATTTTCCTGGAGCATGTGCAACAGATGTGCATGCGATACCGTCGATCCAGCCAGATTGGGGTCCGAGGTTAAAGCTCGAGATTATTGTCAAGACGCCATTGAGGCCAGCTTGCAACAAATCGTTCTGTATTCGTTCAAATGCTGATTGATTGTTGGTTCCAAGGCCAATCATTCCAATTGCAGAGAGGTATCCGCTATCAGTGAGTTTATCTCCTGCACCTCGAATAACCTTGCTTGTGATGTTGAGGCCATCTGGGCCGCCATCGCCAACGAAGGGGTATGGTACGTCTTCTGGGATTGGGAGCAAAGGAGGATTCACCGTAATGAGTTCATAGCTGCAAGAGCTTTCGATATTGTTTAGTGCGTTGTAGAGACTTCCGGTTAGAACAGTTAAATCTTCGCTAATACCATTGACCAGTGCGTTTAGTTGGCAGATTTCTGAGGCGATTGGATTGATATCTATCGCCGTGACGTGCATTCCAGATTTTGCCAGTATGAGTGCCTGGATGCCTGGTCCAGAGCAGAGGTCTAAGGCATTCTTTCCGGGGGATGGGCTTAGCCGACGAGCGAGCCCAATTGAATCAGAGCCAAAATATAGTAAAGGCGAGGGTGATGGCGCATCGGCAAAAAGCCAGATGCCATGATATCGGATTAGAGATAAACCGGAAAGGGAGGCATTGCCATTGTGCTTGCTTAGCAGCCCGAGTGAGGCTATGGTTTCAACAGTGCCTTTCAGCAGACTTCTTTTTGCCACTTCTGAATCGAGATCAATCTCTCCACCTAGCATCAGGAAGGAGACGATCTCTTGATGCTCCCTGTCAAGTTGATCCCAGATGCGATGCGCGCATTCAAAAGGATCTATAGATATGTCAAGTGTGTCTAAAAAATCTGTTACTCCAAGAGTGTCCAATCTACGGAGTGGATTACTCGAGAGCGAATTTAAAGAGGGTAGCACTTCAATCATGTATATCAGACCCATTTCCGATAAAGGTAGTCTCGAATTTAGTCTCGACAATCAAGTCGGCTGCCAGTTTAGGAGCTAGCTTTGCAAGACAGGTCTGTGCCTCTTTCGAGAGGGCGATGTCTTCGCAAATCTCGCATTGAGAGAGGTAGCTTGAGCGCCCAAATGAAGAAAGGCCTCCGCTCGTGCGCAAGTGCTTCAGCAGCCCTCCTGGTCCTATGTATTGTATGTAATTAAGTAGGAGCAGCTGCAGTTCATTAATGTCATCCGTCAGATTGATTTTGCCAAGATCGAAAAGCCAAGTTCCCTCTGCATTTATTCCGCAGCAGGGTGCAAGATGGCAGTTTGGGGAAATAACGAAGTCTCGGCCGCAGTCGGAACAGTGTGACGCTAAGAGACGTGCCTGCGGTCGCGCATTTTGGTTGAGACTGAGATTTCGTGCGCGCCCAATTCGCGTGATGCCTGAATCCGTGATGAAGCGGGCTGGCGCGCTGGGAGGCTGGGTATTATCGTCGAACTGATGCAGGAGTGGAATGTCTTCATTAAGGTACTTGCACAGGTATGCCGGGCTGATTGTACTGTTGTTATCTCTGCAGACCGCAATGCCGAGAGTTTGAAAGCCCATTGTTTTTGCTGAGTTCCAAAGGTTGCGCACATTCTCGAGGGGTATATATTCCGCATGAAAGTCGTCGCAGCTGATATTGATTTCGTCAAGGCCACATGACTTCAATTCGTTGAGGAACGTTTCTGCGTCTCTTTCGCTTTTTCCCCACCACGCATTCGTTACAATTCGAGTAAAGAGTCCTAAAGAATTCGCATATGCGATGGCCTCGAGAAGGTCATCGCCAAGAAGGGTGCATTCTCCGCCCGTAAACACAACAACACCACTTCCGACGCATACTTCGGCGAAGCTATCGATGAATTGCCGCATTTGGGGAAGAGTAAGCCTGTCACTGTTGTTCGGAGTGCAGCTCATCAGACAATGATCACACACAGCGCCACATTTATATGTTGTTATAAATGTCAGCATTCGAGGTCTGCGGAACAGCACGTGCTGCGAGCTTTCGGAAATCATGCCGCGAGCAAACGGGCGTCGGTGATTACCAAGGTGCCTTCGTTCTCGGAGTAAGTAACTTCGAATTCGACGGAGCGATAATACCCGCGGGCGACCCCATTGGAAGCCCCTTCGGGGTTGATGGTATTGGAGCTGGAATTCTTGATTGCTGTTTTAAGCATGGCTGCTTGCCTCGCTGCACTCAAGCCCTCTTGATCAAATTTCCTGAAAACAGAAGTTTGTTTGTACGATTCCGATAGTTCAACAACATCAGGTTTGTTCATAAAAATAGCTGATCCATAGCCCATTGTGTTGACGTCGTACTTAAGGTTGGCGTTGTTTTGAGCATTCGCGTTTGCGTTTGCCATTCCGTTTGCGTTCAGAATGATGTTTGCGTTCGTTACTGCGTTTGCATTAAGTACAACGTTTACGAGAGGTATCGTTTGCGGCTCAGCTTCGTTGTCCTCGTCATAATATGCAAGTTGGATACGACGATATACTGCGCGTGCAACGGGGACACGCGCCTCCTTTTCGGTTGACTCCACCAGTTCGTACAGAGAGACTTTTCGATTTCCCGCTTTGATTTGGAGGTCTGTAATTCCATATTTCTGGAATACGGCACGAGGCTGAGCTTCGAAATCGCGTCTTGCGTCGGTAGATTGTTCCGCGTCCGCGACCAGTTTTTCAAGGATGCTAAGCTGGGACTGTATTGAGAGTTCGTTTAGGTGGTTCACATTGTCCATAGCGGTGACCTCCAATGTTGAATAGCTGTCTTGAAAGACTACGTCATGCTAGTGTCGGTATCGATTTGATACTACGAACAAATTAGAACTAAATGGATATAGTTTCCATACTAATCAAAACAAACTTGCATTCAAGTTTTTATTTATACTTGATTTAAGGCGGAGTGGAATGTGGGTGCGCAAGGAGACGCGGAATCGATGAGAGCCTCAAAAAAAATTACTGCAGTGTTATCATCTTTCATCCTCTCTATTCTTCCATTTCTGATTCTATGGGCGGCTTGGTCAGTCCTCCCTGATACAATTCCCGCTCATTGGAGTGGGGGTGTGGTTGATCGATGGGGTAATAAGCTTGAATTGCTGGTTGTTCCGCTGTTTTCTCTGATTGGTTCTATTGCAATTTCTGTGTACCTTATTGTTTCCACGCGGCGAAGAGAGTTCGCGGATTTCTCTGTTCGAATGCGACGGGACTTTGTTGCGTGCTATATTTCTAGTCTTCTTTTATCGACAACCTGCTCAGTGATAATTGCCGTTTGGGTTCAGTTGATTCTTACGCAAAACACTGCGGTTGATGGGGGGCTTGGACTATCGATCCTGTATTCCCTTCCCGGGCTATATGTGATCTTGTGCGCTTTGCCGCCTTTTTATGCGAGCGGCGAGAGCAAAAAGGCAGAGCGCCTGATAACAGTTCTTATTGGCGGCGCGGAGATTGTTCTTTGTGGAATAGTGCTTGAAGGTTCGGCTGCCTCATATGCGATGATTGGACTGATGATTCTGTTCTGTGCGTTTGAGATTGTGTCACAGGTAAGGGATAGCCGGTCCTTATGAGTTGAATTACGCGCGTGCGGATATAAAGCGTGGCATGTTAAGCTGGTCGTTTTCTCGTTCTGGGACATTTGCAGTAGGATGAGTGGGACTAGGCGCGCTGCGGTGTGATGGTTGAGACTTGTATCGCTGCAAATCCGCTGATGCACATTTTGCTATTGGGCTTGAAGGTGGGACCGGCAGGCCTTTGTTTGGGTTGTTCTGGTCGTCCAACGCGTGTTGCACGGCTTTATATTGTTACGCTCGTTCGGCGCTCCGTTGGAGCATTTCCGGGTTTGTCGGCATCATGACTTGGCCAAGTGACACGCTTGCCGGGACGGTTGTAACGCCGCGCCGGTTCCGTGTGCTCCTTCGTTGTTGGCCTGTCCAGCCGGGGGCGGATTCGGCCTCATGTTGTGGCGCACGGCCTTCAGGGGCTTCCCCTGGCGAGTTATGTTCGTCCGTATGGGTAAGGGTCGGGTTGAGCTGACAATCCCGTGTCGGAAGGGGCTTGGACCATGCGCGCGATGACAGAGATTGAGTGGCTGGACGGCCGTGTGACGAAGGTGCCGGAGCTCGCCCTGGGCGATGCGTTCGGCGAGAGCGTCCAGGCGGAGCTCGATTTCGGGTTCGACGATGTGTTGGAGGGCCTTTGGGTCGAGGTGCGCCATCATGAGCCGGATGAGGACTCGGACGGCGACCCGCGCGGGAGGGGCTGCGCACTGTACGCGGACTGCCGGTACAGCCTGGTCGAACCGTCGGACCTCGACCGTGTCTTCTGCATCCTTTACGAGGGGCAGCCGAGGGTCTGCCGCGTCGCGGGGGAGCTCGTGAACCTTTTGCGGGCCTGCGCGTTGTCCTGCCTCATGCTCGGATCTCCCTACCCGCCAGGCGCCCTCGAGGCCCTGGCCGCGTGCGCTCGATACCTCTGCGGTCCGGCTTTCACATCCGACCTCGCCGCCCGTGCCCGCGCCGCGGGGGAGCTAGGGCCCCCGCGGCGGCGGTGAACGCGGCCGCTGCGTGGGAATTTGGGATGGGGGCGGGTTCCGAAACGCCTGCGGAGGGGAGAACCCCGTTGGGCGGGGACAATTCGTGATGCTTGATATCGCATTGCAGTATGGAAGCACGGATCATCTTCGCGATGGTCCGACCGGTTGATGGGCTAGGACGCGCATTCAGCAGGGAAGGGGATGGCTTTTAATGCCGCTTTTGGCTTATGCGTGCCGCGCTCCGCGTATGGCCATCCTGCGGTGCTAAAGCATTCTTGAAGTCTGTTAAGTGAATTCGTTTTAATCGCGCACGTGGCCGTTTGCCCATGTCGCATAACAGGATTCACTGTTGATTGCCCGTGTGATGACAGCGTGAGTTTCGGGGGGGGGTGGCGTGAGCGGAGTCGCCGCGTTGTATAAGTCTGGCCGGCCCGACTGATGTGTCGATCTGTCGGGCCGGCCGAGAATGGTGAAGAGATCTCGCTGTTGAATGAACGAATGTTACAAGCAGCTCTTCAAGGCGCTTTGGGCGTTGGCTGGGGCTGCGCAGTCAATCGCATGCAGTGATAGGCGAGGCGATTGCTCGATGAGCCGGCGACTAGTTCTGTGCTGCACTCGTCCCGGTGCCGTCGTTGTCTGCCGAGTACCAGAATGCGTAGGCCGCAACGACGGCATCATAGACGGCTGCGACTACGTTATCCACGACGGCTGCAAAGTTGACCACAACGGGAACGGGGCCGGTTTTGGAATCCATCTTCTCTACTTCTGGGGTCTCATACATGGGAACATCTCCTTAGAATTGTGACAGGACGCTCAGGTCGCCTAGATCATCGTCGATCAGGTCGATATAGAGGTCGCCGTCCATATTGATGTCTGCAATCAACGATGAGATCTCTTCCATCTCGTCAATCGAGTGCATACGATTGGCCAACGCGGTAACAACGGGCTTATCCCAAACGGTTGCCATTCCGGCATCGTAGTATTCCTGAAGGCTGTGTTTGCGAACGTTTCCGATGATGAGAGGTATATAGGGGGATGCGACGATATCGCCATTGGCGTGGATGGCCACTTGGTCAAATTGCATTTGCAGTTGAGGGAATCTGACCAAGTGGTCGATGGGGTCGCCCCACTCAAGCATGAAATAGCCTCGATAGTCCGGATCGTATCGAAGGTCATTGATCGTGTTGACTAGCCGACGGTATTGATTATTCGAAGGGCGAATCGTGCGGTTTCTTCGGGCTCTACCGAGGAGCATGAGCGGCTGAACTCTAAGGTCAATTCGGTCAGTTCTACCCGACGATTTCAGCTTGTCTCGAAGCATCGTGCAAACTGGTTTGAAATCGTCGACATTGAACGATGTCGGACAAAAGGCAATTGAAAGGTGCAGTGAGGTTTCGTTCAGCGTGATATCGATGGCGTCGAGCACCCGGTCGTATAATCCCGAGAGTCCTCGCATATGTTCGTGAGAATCGCGTAGGCCATCGAGGCTAAACTGTATGCCGTTTAAACCGGCGCGTTCGAGTTCATGCAAAGTATTTGAGTTTGCGAGCAGACCGTTTGACACGAGGTTGCATTTGACGCCAGATGCGCTGAGCCGCCGCAAGGACTCGATGACAAGATCCTTTCGCAGGAGGGTCTCGCCTCCGCAGAAGCAGAAGCTAAAGGGGTGCATTTGACAAATCGAGTCGGCGAGTTCGAGGACTTCGTTGTCGGATAATTCGTTCGCGACGACATCGTTTTCTCCACTGTTGTTGAAGCAGTGTAGACAACGAAGGTTGCATTTGTTTGTAATGTCGAGCGCAACGCTGTGGGGCGCTCCGATTATTGCCGGCATGCTCATTATTGCTTCTTATCGAGCGGGCGAACAAACAGCTTGACGTCGCCCGAGTCGAGCTCATTGGGCAGGGTGCCGACTAAGGAAAAGCCAAGGCGCTGGTCGGAATGGTCAAGTTGTTCGGCGATTGGGGTGGAATCAGGCGCGTCAATTCTGAGCGCGCGGTAGGCTTTGGGAGCGGAAGATCCGTAGTATTCCGCAAGGCGATCGAGCACACCGGCAAGCAGCGTGGAGCTGCATGAGATAAATTTGATGATGACGCTGCGGCCGGCGGGATTAGTGGCCGGCTCGCATATTATCAATCCATTAATTTCTCCGGACTGGCTCGTGAGTAGAAAATAATCATGGGTAAAGGAAAAGAGCCTTTGGCGAAGAACCAGAAAGTTCTCCAATTCGGGCTCAACGTCGAACTCAGAGAAATAGATCCTATTGCCATTTTTGGACTGTTTTGCAGAGAGGGATTTTGCAGCCGCCTCTTCGATTTCAGCAAACCTGCTCGCGTCCGCGAGAATAAGCAGCTCGTCGGGATTCACCGATGTTAGGTAATCGGAGCCGAAAGGGTCGTTCATATATCTCCCTTCTTTCTTCCAAACGATAAGACAGTTTACGGTCAGGCTATGCAGGGTTTGGGCCAGGTCATGCGCTAGCGTCTCGCGCGGTTGATCTGGGTATTTTTCTTGGAACAGACGGAGAATTTTGGGCAAATCGCAGGTGCCGTCGCATAAGTCAAGAATCTCTTTAGCGACCCTGTTGAGGATCGTATAGATTTGTTTCCCATCTGAGCTTAGGACGCTCAGGCGGTTATTTGGTTCACTGCGAAGGTAGCTTGGGTCGAGGGGGATAGGGATGACTCCAGGCAATGATGAGATTTGCGCGCTCCAAACATTCACGGATTCCATTGATCTCCTTTGGTTGTGGCCTATCTTCCTCGAATAGCAACTCGTTCGATAAAATATCACAAATCGAAACGATATATAAAAGAATATATTTATATCGATATACAATATTAGGTTAAAAAAAGTTTTGATGTTTGTCGATAGGGCTGGTATTGAAGGAGTGGACTGGAGTGATGGCGATGTCGGACGTTGTGGTTTCAATGGTGGGGTCATGCCTGCTGCTGTTGTTCGGAATAATGATATATCGAGGCAAGCTCACGGGATTGCTTGCCGGAATGTCATTGCTATCGGGAGAGCGTTTAGAGGAGGCAAAGCGGACGGCCGAGTCTCTAGGCGCAAACCGAGTGGTGGGGGCGTCTATAGTTTTCTCCGCAATATGCCTTTTTCTCTCGTCCCTTTTTCCGGACAAAAGGGCTATTCTCGGTCTGATGGTGGCTGCTGTTATAATCGCCGCGCTTGCCTATGCAAATAGGGGGCTTATTCGTATGTATATAAAGGTGAAATGGAATCCTGGGCACCGCAACCCGAGATAATGTCTTGAGCAAGGATTAACAACAAGGGATATATGGGAGCGATTAAGCGGCGAGCAAATTCAGTTTTGGATAAAAGGCCGCTTGATGGGAGCTGGCATGTTTAAGAAGACGGTTCACGAGTTGTTTCGGTGTAAAGGGTCACGGCTTTTCGTGATTCTCATGCTGGTGAATTTTGCTCTCTCGTGCGTCATGCCCGCCTTAAACGGTGGGTTTGTAGACTTTCTCGTGACGAATAGGGATCCATCTCGCGTCGTGTGGTTTGCGGCCTTTGTTGCGGGCATAGGGATATCGGCCTCCTTCATGTCGTATGCGATGGGTGTGAACGTATCGCGCGTCATCTTGGAGATGACGACGAGACTGATGGGGACCACGTGTGAGTCGTTTGAACGGGGGCCCCTGGAAAAGGGGGAGCAGGCGGATCCATCCTATACAACGCAGAGGGTGTATGCGGATTCGAATGCGGTGTCATCGTTTGTCGTGAACAACTTCCTGACGATCGGGCTTAACATCGTTCTGGTTGTGTTGATATGCATCATCCTGTTTTCGATTAATCCGGTGTTCCTGGTGTTAAGTGCATGTTCGCTTGTTGCGTACTTCATTTTATTCAGGGCGTTGAAAAAGCCGTTGTACAACAGTTCGCTTGCGAACAAGGAGGGTTTGAGTAAGCTTTTCGCGTCCGTGAGCGGCGAGCTGTCGCAGTTGTTTGACATTAAGTGCGATGGCGCATATAACCAGAGCGCTCGGACGCTCAAAGGGGTATTCGAGGGGTACTACCCGATTTACATGAAAGCAAGTAGGGTCTCGAATCTGGCCACATCAAGCGACGGCCTGATCTCGTCTGTGTTTCGGGGGGCACTGCTCGTGATCTCCGGGATGGAAATATTGAGCGGAAGAATGAGCTTAGGCGAGTTCACAATGGTGAACTCGTATTACTCGATGGCGTTCGGATGCTTCAAGTATTTTTTGAATTATTTCAAATCGTATCAGGACGCAAGGGCCTCGTTCGACCGATTGGGGGCTCTGACGGAGGACGCCGAGGACCGCGGCACCCTCACGGTTGGGCACGTGGAGAGCATATCGTTGTCCAACATCGCGTACCGATACGCGGGAAAGCCCTACTTATACCGCGACCTCTCCGTGGAGGTGGAGGAAGGAAAAACCTATGCCATTACCGGGCCGAACGGATGCGGAAAAAGCACGTTTCTGAAGGTGCTCCTTGGACTATATTCTGCTGGGGGACATCGGGCTTTGGGGTCGGTGCCATATGAAGAGCTCGATATGGAGACGATCCGACGGGACCTGTTTGCGGTGTGCCCGCAAAAGCTCTTTATTCCGAACGAAACGGTGGAGAATTACCTTGAGAGGACGTCGATTCGGGGATCGAGCGAAAACCTCCGAGAGCTTGTGCCGAGTTTCTATCGAACCGTCGAATCGTTAAAAGGCAAGAATTGTAGAGACCTTTCTGGTGGAGAGTATCGAAAGCTAAGGATATTCGCAGCACTTCGCAGGCAGCCGGAAGTGCTTGTGTTCGATGAACCAACGAACGATTTAGATGAAGAAAGCCGTCGGGAGTTCACGGAGTATATTCATCGAAATCCCTTCGATCAGCTAATTCTTGTTGTAAGCCATGATCAGGATTTGATTTCAGCATGCGATAGGAAGCTGGATTTGGATTTCGATCCGAAAAATGGGCAATGCTGATGGGAAACGCTTAGAGTTCGGGCTTGCGCGTCATGGAGTAATCTTTCCTCTTATCGAAAATCGTTACAATATAAGAAAAACAGTAAGCAAGAAGAAATGGCTCGGGGAAGAGCTCGCTGCTGTCAGTGATATTGGGTCTATATCCAGATAACACGGAAGGGGCCGTCCTCTACAACGGGGTATCACAGCGTCGCATCGACCGATACGCATTGCGGCGGTGCCGAGTTGGCATTACGGAGCAAGAGCCCCCTATTGTTGGGGGGACGATCCTCGATAATCTTACGCTGCTTTCTGATGATTTCGAGGCCGACAAACTGAATCGGATGCTTGCCATATTGGGGTTAGACAAAATGATTGCCGCTGCGGAGAACGGGGCGGCAGCGATGCTTGGCAGCAAGAAAGGAGGGGTGTCCGGCGGGGAGAAGCAGAACATCGCAATTGTGCGGCAGATGTTGAAATCGCCGGACGTCATGTTGTTTCTTGAGTCAACTTCAGCGCTTGATGCGAAGAGCCGGAGCGCGCTAATTAAATTGCTTCATGAGGTTAAGAGAGACCATATTGTAATTGTTGTCACTCATGACGAAGAGATGCTTGCGGCTTGCGACGAGGTCATTCCGATGCCCGGATGCTTATCGGGACGTGGCGTTGAAGGCCCAGAAGATCGAAATGGCGTGGGTGTTGGGTAAGTCCCTACGCGTACGACGTTGGGTTTCTGATCTTCATCGTCCTGCAAAGAAGGCTTTGTAACACGTTTCCCCTGGGAGGCCCCTTTTGTCCGTAGTGGCAAAGAGGGGCTTTTTCGTTTCCCTCTTGCGGCGGAGGGGGACACCATGCGCCTATACAGGACGACCTGCGCGCTTTCGTCGGATGACGGGCTATGTGTCGAGATGGGGGTCTCGGGTGGAGGCCGCGTCGCGGTCGCGGTCGGCCAGCGACCATCGGTACGGCTCAATCGTATTACCAGAACTAGTAAGGAGCCGCCCTTTCGGACGACTCAAACTGTAATGGGGCTTTTTTAGCTACCCCGGCCGTTACTCCGCCAAAGCATTCGCGCTATCTGCCGGGGTGGCTAAAATAGCCCCGTCCCAAATTAGCTACTCTGACCAAAATCCCTGGGACAAATACTTCTGATAGATTTTGTCTTTCTTGGCTATTGCGTAGTTTAAGAGATTCCATTCCAATAATTACAGCTTTTTGCTAAAGCGCTTTAGCAGTTTATACCGCTTTTGACCTGCGACTACGTTGTACTGGTATCTTCATAAGGTAACCACCTTTACCTACCGTTTACCGCCAGTTTTAGCACGTTTACCAAACCGCGCAGCCTCTGCTCAAGCCCGCCCAAAACCCGCCGTATAGTTCCCTCACGGTCCGCATCCGGCGGGTCGATTCGTTACCACGGTCGTGTGTGCGAACACATAGAAGGGGAAGTATCGTGAGCGATTGCAAGAGGGTTTACCGTTTTGGAACCGACGCCCAGGGCACTTGTGTCACCGAGGGCGACAAGTCTATGAACTTTGTGCTTGGCGGCAAGGGCGCTAACCTTGCCGAGATGAGCCGTATCGGCCTGCCGGTCCCCGGTGGCTTTACCATTACCTGCCAGACCTGCGTTGAGTACTCCGGTGCCGGCAATGTTTGGCCTGCCGGCGCGCTTGACGAGATCGTTGCCGCCGAGGCCGACCTCGAAGCCCGCTGCGGCAAGAAGCTCGGAGATGCCAACGATCCGCTGCTCGTCTCGGTGCGCTCTGGCGCTCCGTTCTCCATGCCCGGCATGATGGACACGGTCCTCAATCTGGGCCTCAACGACGATTCCGTCCTGGGCCTCATCGCCCAGACGCAGAACCCGCGCTTTGCTTGGGACAGCTATCGCCGCTTTATCCAGATGTTCTCCAACGTCGTCATGGGCGTCGACGCCGGCCTGTTCGAGAACGCCCTGACCCAGGCCCGCCTGGTTGCCGGCGTCCGCGTCGATTCCGAGCTTTCGGCCGAGGACCTGCAGGAGCTCGTCGAGACCTTCAAGGGCATCTTCTCCGCCAACGTCGAGGCCGCCCTGTACCCCGAGCTCGAGGTCGCCGATGGTAAGCCCGTCTTTCCGCACGATCCGGAGCTCCAGCTTCGCCTTGCCATCCAGGCCGTCTTTGGCAGCTGGATGAACGAGCGCGCCTGCATTTACCGCAAGCAGCACGGCATCTCCGACGAGCTCGGCACCGCCGTCAACGTCCAGGCCATGGCTTTTGGCAACAAGGGCGAGACCTCTGCGACCGGCGTCGCCTTCACCCGCAACCCGGCCGACGGCACCAAGGAGTTCTACGGCGACTTTCTGGTCAACGCCCAGGGCGAGGACGTCGTCGCCGGCATTCGCAACACCGAGCCCATCGCCGATCTCAAGACCACTCCGGGGCTTGAGTCCGCAGGCGAGGAGCTCGAGCGCGTGTTCCTGACGCTCGAGGATCACTATCGCGACATGTGCGACATCGAGTTCACCATCGAGCAGGGCAAGCTCTGGATGCTCCAGACCCGCGTGGGCAAGCGAACCGCCACCGCCGCCCTGCGCATCGCCATCGAGATGGTCGAGGAGGGCCTCATCACCCGCGAGGAGGCCGTGGGCCGCATCGATCCTGCGCAGCTCGATCAGCTCCTGCACCCGCAGTTCGACTCCTCCAAGAAGTACGAGGCGCTCGCGACCGGTCTTAACGCCAGCCCCGGTGCCGCCGTGGGCGAGGTCGTGTTCTCGAGCGACGACGCCGTCGCGCGTTCCGCCGAGGGCCACAAGGTCATCCTGGTCCGTTGGGAGACCAACCCTGACGACCTGAAGGGCATGGTTGCCGCCGAGGGCATCCTGACGAGCCACGGTGGCAAGACGAGCCATGCCGCCGTTATCGCCCGCGGCATGGGTACGCCCTGCGTCTGCGGTGTCGAGCGCTTCCATATCGACGCGGCCGAGAAGGTCGTGCGTATCGAGGGTAGCGATCGCGTACTGCACGAGGGCGACATCATCTCCATCGACGGTACCCAGGGCATCGTTGTCGACGGCGCCGTTGACTTGGTCTCCGCCGAGCTTACTGGTGACCTGGACACTATCCTGTCCTGGGCCGATGAGATTCGTCTGGATGAGACCTGCGGCCACGCCAACCACGTGCGCGTCAACGCCGACAACCCCGAGGACGCCGAGCTCGCGCTCGAGTTTGGCGCCGAGGCCATCGGTCTGTGCCGCACCGAGCATATGTTCCTGGGCGATCGCAAGAACATCATCCAGAGCTTCATCCTGTCCGATGACGAGGCCGTGAAGCAGCAGGCCTTGGCCGATCTGCTCAAGGTCCAGACCGAGGACTTCCTGGCCATGTTTAAGACCATGACCGGCCGCGACGTGGTCGTTCGCCTGATCGATCCGCCGCTTCATGAGTTCCTGGATAATCCTCGCGAGCTCGAGGTCGCCATCACCAAGAAGGAAGCCGCTGGCGCCAGCGAGGAAGAGCTCGCCGCCCTGCGTGCCCGCCTGCGCCGCATCGATAGCATGGTTGAGTCCAACCCCATGCTGGGCCTGCGCGGCGTGCGTCTGTCCGTCGTCTTCGGTGACCTGCCGCTCATGCAGGTCCGCGCTGTGGCTTCGGCTGCCGCCCGTCTCATCAAGGAAGGCGTCGATCCTCGCCCCGAGATCATGGTCCCGCTTGTCTCCATCACGGCCGAGCATGTCCAGACCCGTGAGGTTATCGAGCGTGTCATCGCCGAGGTTTCCGCTGAGGAGGGCGTTGAGCTCGACATTCCCGTTGGTACCATGCTCGAGCTACCGCGCGCCTGCATGGTCGCCGACGAGATCGCCCAACACGCTGACTTCTTCTGCTTTGGCACCAACGACCTCACCCAGACGACCTTCGGCTTCTCCCGCGATGACGCCGAGGCCAAGTTCATCCCGCTGTACCTGCACAAGAAGATTCTGAAGGACAACCCCTTCGAGACGATCGACTCTGCAGTTCTTGAGCTGGTGCGCATGGCCGTGGCGAAGGGTCGCGCCACCAACCCCGACATGCACTTTGGCGTGTGCGGCGAGCACGGCGGCGACCCCAAGTCCATCAAGGGCCTGTTCAACGTGGCCGACGTGGACTACGTGTCCTGCTCGCCCTACCGCGTGCCGCTCGCGCGTCTTGCTGCCGCCCAGGCCAAGCTCGAGGCCAGGCGTAACGCCTAGCGTCTTGCGTTTCCGCGCGTAACGTAGCCCCCTTCATGCCGCCCGTCTCATTTTTGAGGCGGGCGGTTATCATGTGCGGGTTTTGTCTTTTTGTCTGCGCGAAAAATTGTTCTTGCAGCAGAAACCCGCGCGTGTATACTCGAATACGTTTGTTCAACTACGTGCCGGCCAAGGTGGTACGGCACCTCTAGAAGAGTAAGGAATTGCACATGGATTACATCCGCGCAATCGAGCGTCAGCAGATCCGCGAGGACATCCCGCAGGTCCGCGTCGCCGACAACGTCAAGGTTCACTACCGCATTAAGGAAGGCGACCGCGAGCGCATCCAGGTCTTCCAGGGCGACGTCATCCGCATGGCCGGCGCCGGTGCCCGCGAGACCTTCACCGTCCGCAAGATGTCCTTCGGTGTCGGTGTTGAGCGTACCTTCCCGCTTCACAGCCCCAAGATCGCCAAGCTCGAGGTCGTCCGTCATGGTCGCGTCCGTCGCGCCAAGCTGTACTACCTCCGCGACAAGGTGGGCAAGGCTGCTCGCATCCCCGAGAAGCGCTAAGAAGATCGCAGCGTCTGTCCACTCGTTTGGACGTAAGGGTCACCTTCGGGTGGCCCTTCTTTTTATCTGATTTGCATGCAAGGAGGGCCTGGTATGGCCAACATGACGAGCTCGGTTTCGGCATCGCAGGTTGCCGGCGAGCTGGCGAGCGCCACGTTTGAGGAGATTCCCACCCTCGTGGAGCATTATCGCGAGGATCCGCGCCAGCAGGTGATCAAGGCTTGCGAGCGTGCCCTCAAACGCCATGCCAAAGAGCTTGCCGAGCGCGAGCGCGTCAACGGCATGTATGAGCTTATGCACGAGCTTGGCGGCGATGGGGTGGTCGTTGGTGTCGACGAGGTGGGCCGTGGCTCGGTAGCGGGTCCTTTGACGGTGTGCGCCGTGTGCCTTCCCATGGAGCCGCGCGTCTGGGGTATCAACGATTCCAAAAAGCTCACGCCGGCGCGCCGCGAGCTGCTCTCGGTGAAGATTGCCGAGGTCGCGACGGCGATCGGTTTTTGCCATATCGCGCCGAAGGATATCGATGAGATGGGTATGGCCCGCGCCATCCGCGCTGCCGTCGCGGGCGCCGTGGCCGATACGGGGCTCGAGCCCGATTGCGTCCTCATGGACGGCAACCCCCTGGGCGCCGTTCCCAACGAGCGCGATGTGGTGAAGGGCGATGCCAAGATCGCCTGCATCGCCGCGGCGTCCATCATGGCCAAGGTCACGCGTGACGAGATGATGGTCGAGTACGACGCCGAGTACCCCGAGTACCATCTGGCCGAGTCGAAGGGCTATGCAAGCCCCGAGCATATCGAGGCCATTCGCAAACATGGACTTTGTCCGCTGCATCGCGTGAGCTTTTGCGGAAACTTTCTGCAGACTGAGCGCCTTTTCTAGGTCAATTGTGGAGACAGGGACTTCTGGAGTTTTGTAAACCAGCTGGTAGCGGGCCGTATGCAACACCATTGCTGCGTACGGCCCGTTTTTTGACAGCATTTGGTCAGCTTTTGGTTTGCTTCCGGTACTTACCCGCATGAAAGGTGCCCTCATCATCGGGGCAATGCAGTGTGCGGGAAAGGAGACCCCATGAGTGCCGCAAGCAAAAAGAGCAAGACGCAGCAGCTCAAAGAGCGTTGGGAAAACGGCGAGCTCGACTGCGGAGCGATGACGCCCGAGTTTATCAAGGGACTCAGTCCTCGCGAGCTGGGCATGCTGGGCGAGCTGATCACCATCGACTACTTTAACGAGCGCGGCTACACCTTGCTGGAGCAGGGTTATCGTTGCACCGAGGGCGAGGCCGACCTGGTACTGCTCGATGAGCTCGACGATGTCGTGGTGATGGCCGAGGTCAAGACGAGACGCGTCGCCCTGGATTGCACCACGCGGGTCTTTCCCGAGGAGGCCGTGGACGCCCAAAAGCAACGCCGCTACCGCCGCATCGCAAGCTGCTATCTCATGGAGCATTATCCGCTCAAGGCGATTCGCTTCGATGCTGTGGGTGTCACCATCCGCGGCGGGCATATCGCCGAGATCGAGCACCAGTACAACGCGTTCGATTGGCAGGTGTCGTGATGGCGTTCGAGACGTTTGCCGTTCACGCGGCCTGCATCCGCGGCGTCGAGGCGATTCACGTCACGGTCGAGGTCTCGCTTGCCGGTGGCGTTCCGGGCATCCAGATGCTCGGCATTCCGAGTATGGAGGTGATGGAGTCACGCGGTCGTATTCGCTGCGCGATGCGCTCCGCCGGGTTCGAGATCCCGCGCTCGGGCATTACCGTTAACCTGGCACCCGGCGATATCCGCAAGACCGGTAGCGGCTTTGACCTGCCCATCGCCATCGCGGTTCTAGCGGCCGATGAGCAGATTCCCCGTGACAACCTCGATCGCTGCCTTATCGCAGGTGAGCTTGGTCTGGACGGTACGGTGCTTCCCGTCAAGGGCGAGGTGGCGTTTCAGCTATTGGCTCGCGACATGGGGCTGTCTTTTATCGCCGGCAGGTCCGACCAGCATGTGCCACTCGCGGGCGTGGATTGCGGCTTTATCGACCATCTGTCTCAGCTTGCTCACGGCATGGGCGATGCCGCACGGCACTACTTGGATTCCGAGGGTGTCGAGGCGACCTTTGAGCCCGAGCTCGACTATGCAGACGTGCTGGGGCAGGAGGTTGCCAAACGCGGCATGGCGCTTGCGGCGGCAGGAGAACTCGGCTTGCTCATGATCGGGTCCCCGGGATCGGGCAAGACGATGCTCGCACGCCGTATGACCGGCATCCTGCCCGAGCTTTCCGTCGAGGACCAGCAGGAGGCACTGTGCATCCATTCGGTTTTGGGCGAGAACATTGATGGCTTGTTGGCGGGGCACCGGCCCTTCCGCAGTCCCCATCACAGTATTTCGACCGCAGGCCTTATCGGCGGCGGGCGCCCGGTGCACCCGGGTGAAATCAGCCTTGCTCATGGCGGCGTGCTCTTTTTGGACGAGCTTGCCGAGTTTCCCACGGGTGTGCTGCAGACGCTCAGACAGCCTATCGAGCGCGGCTATGTGAGGATCGTACGCGTCGACGGGGCCTTTACCTTCCCGTCGCGCTTTCAGCTGCTGGCTGCGAGCAATCCCTGCCCCTGCGGCTTTTTGGGCGACCGTGAGGTGCCATGCCGCTGCTCGGCATCGATGGTCGAGCGCTATCGGTCTAAACTGCGCGGTCCTTTGGCCGACCGTATCGACATGATGATCGATGTGACCCGTCCCGACCCCCAAGTGATTATCGAGGGTGCGGAGGGTATGTCGTCGGCCGAGTTACGTGACTACGTTGTGCGCGGTCGCGCTTTTCGCGCCTGGCGCGAATCCCGTATGGACGATGCGGATGCCGAGGCCGAGGATGACGAGACGCGGTCCATTGACGGCGTCGTTTCGACCTTTGAGCTCGATGATGCGGCGGAGAAGTGTGTGCTCGGTCTGTCCAAACGCACACATCTCACAGGGCGCGGCATCGTGCGCCTGGTTCGCATTGCGCGCACGATCGCAGATGTCGCCGAGAGCGAGCAAGTGACGCAGGACCACGTGCTCGAGGCGGCGATGTACCAGGGAAGGAGGGACCAATGATGGCCGAGGGGACCTTCGAGCTGCATCCAGGTGACGCGTTGTATCCCGAGACCGTTTTGGAGCTTTCTGATGTACTCCAGACGCTCTATGTGCGCGGCAACCCCGAGGCGCTTTCGACGCCCGCGCTCTCCATCATCGGCGCGCGAAAGGCCTCGCCGTATGGTCTTGCCGTTGCAGAGCTTGCGGCAAAGGTGGCGGTCGAGGCGGGAGTGACGGTAGTTTCGGGCGGCGCGGTCGGTTGTGACCAGGCCTCGGGTTGGGCTGCGGTCAACGCCGGCGGCAAACACGTCGTGGTAATGGGGACGGGTGCCGACGTGGTCTACCCGCGTTCGAGCGCGGGGCTTATTACGCGCACGCTCGATACGGGTGGCGCGGTCGTGTCGATCTCTCCGTGGGGCATGGGTCCGCGCAAGTTCGCCTTTCCGCGCCGCAATCGCGTAATCGCGGCCCTGTCGCAAGCCCTCTTTGTATCCGAGGCGGGTATGCCTTCTGGGACGTTTTCTACAGCCGAGGCTGCTATGGATTTGGGGCGCGAACTTCTTGCCGTGCCGGGGTCGATCCTATCGCCCGAGTCGCGTGGCACGAATTACCTCATTGCGAACGGTGCCTGCTGCATCGTCGACGAGGAATCTATCGAGATGGCTATCTCACGCATCTACGGAACCCTGCGCTACTCGCGCCCCGATGCTCCCGGCATTGCCGACTTGGATCCAACGCAGCAGACCGTGATGCATGCGCTCATCGCCTCTCCGCTCAAGGTCGACGACATCGCGGCGCTCGTCTCGCTCGATGCTGTCGGCGTACTCAAACTCTTGGGTTCGCTTGAACTCGAGGGCCTTATCGAGCGCATGATGGATGGAAGGTATGCGCCCTCCAAGTTTGCCCTTCACGCCCAGACACCCTTCGGTCACAATGGAAAACGTGTCAATTAGAAAGGTGTTTGCAGATGCAGTTCGATCAGGTGACAGTTATCGGTGGCGGTCTGGCGGGTTCGGAGTGCGCGATCCAGCTGGCAGATCGCGGGTTTGCCGTAAAGCTGTGCGAGATGCGCCCCCAGGTGAGCTCCCCGGCCCACCATACCGATCACCTGGCAGAGCTCGTCTGCTCCAATTCGTTTAAGTCGACCCGTCCGGATTCCGCGGCTGGTTTGCTGAAGGCCGAGCTTGAGCGCATGGGTTCAGTCCTGCTCGATTGCGCCCATCGCGCGGCTGTTCCCGCCGGTGGCGCCTTGGCGGTCGACCGCGTCAAGTTTTCCGAGCTTGTCGAGGCCGAGGTTGCCGCTCGTCCCAATATCGAGGTCGTGCACGGCGAGGTCACGCAGATTCCCGAGGGCCACGTGGTCATTGCCGCGGGCCCGCTGTGTTCACCGGCGCTGAGCGAAGAGGTCATGAAGCTCGTCGGCGGCGATGCCCTTGCGTTTTTCGATGCCGCGGCGCCGATCGTCGATGCCTCCACGCTCGATATGGACGTGCTGTTCTCGCAGTCGCGCTACGAGGAGCAGGGGAGCGGCGACTATCTCAACGCTCCGCTCAATAAGGAGGAGTACGAGGCCTTTATCGAGGCGCTTACCACGGCCGACCGCGTGGTGCTCAAAGACTTTGAGGGCGGCGATCTGTTCCAGGCCTGCCAGCCTGCCGAGGAAGTTGCGCGCACCGGCAAGGACGCCATTCGCTTTGGCGCCATGAAGCCCGTCGGCCTCACCGACCCGCGTACCGGACGTCGCCCCTGGGCGGCGATTCAGCTGCGTGCCGAGAACAAGGAGAAGACCGCCTATAACCTGGTGGGCTTCCAGACCAACTTGACCTTTGGCGAGCAGAAGCGCGTCTTCCATATGGTGCCGGGCCTGGAGAACGCTGAGTTCTTCCGCTACGGTGTCATGCACCGCAATACCTTTGTCGACGCCCCGCATGTGCTCGATGGCACCTTTGCCGTGCCCGGTACCGGTGTGCGCCTGGCCGGTCAGATCACCGGCACCGAGGGGTACATGGAAGCCGTGGCGACAGGTCTGCTCGCGGCGCTCAACACCTATGCAGAGGCTATCGGCGCCGATTCCGTCGAGTTGCCCCGCGTGGGCGCCCTGGGTGCGCTCGTGGGCTATGCGACCGATCCTGCCACCGTGGGCTATCAGCCCATGCATGTTAATTTTGGCCTGGTGCCGCCGCTCGAGGACGGTAAGCGCCGCAGCAAGCGCGACCGCTATCAGGTCTATGCGGACCGTGCGCTCGAGGCCCTCGATGCCTACTTGGCCACGCGTTCCGACTTGTTTGGAGGCGACCGGTCATAGCCTTTGACCTGTACGACACCGTCGACTCTTTTATCGCCTATATCGCACGCGTTGAGGGGCTTTCTCCCAACACGGTGACGGCCTATGGCTCGAGACTGGAGCGCTTTGCTGCCTGGTGCGAGCGCGAGGATATTGATGCTTTCGCTGCCGACGTGCGCACCATTCGTCGCTATCTTGCTGAGCTTTCGCGTGAGCAGGTGGCTCCCCGAACGCTTGCGGCGCACCTGTCGGCTATCCGATCTCTCTATCGCTGGATGGCTGCCGAGGGGATTGTCGAGGGCGATGCGGTCTCGGCGATCGCGTCGCCCAAGCTGCCGCGTGACCTGCCGGGCGTCCTTACGACCCAGCAGGTCGAGGCGCTGCTCAAGACGTCTGATACCTCAACACCCGCGGGACTGCGCGATGCGGCGATGCTCGAGTTGCTTTATGCCTCGGGTGCCCGCATCTCAGAGCTTGCGGCGCTCAATGTGGAATCCATCTCATGGTCCGAGCGCACGCTGCGCCTGTGGGGCAAGGGAAGCAAGGAGCGCATCGTTCCTCTGTATCGTCGTGCGCTCGATGTGACGCGTCTCTATATTGAAGAGGGGAGGCCGGAGTTGCTCGCTCGGGCAAAGCGCCGCGACCTCGCTACCGGGCCGCATCCGCTGCTTATATCGGCGCGCGGCAATCGCATGAGCGCCGCGATGCTCCGGCGGCGGTTCCATACGCTGGCGACGCTCGCCGGCATTCCGGCTGACATCGCCCCGCATGCGATGCGCCATACCTTTGCGACCGACTTGCTCGAGGGCGGTGCGGACCTGCGCTCGGTTCAAGAGCTGCTAGGTCATGCGAGCCTGTCCACGACGCAGATCTACACGCATCTCACACCCGATCGGCTTAAGCGGGCTGTGGCTCAAGCCCATCCCCGCGGCGAATAGTGGCTGGGACGTCCCGCGCCGCACTCAGGTGTGTGGTTTTGATTGCGGGTTGGCAGGAAGAGGCATTCCTGCTATCATTCATCGGGTTGCTTCACGGCAACATGTTTTTATCACGCACGCGCGGCTACTTCATACCGTGGTGCCCGGGCTTTGGTAGCACATGTCCGGGTTGGTTTTGGAGGATGACCCCGCGCGGAGGCAAACCACAGGAGGTTTAACATGGCTACCAAGATTAATATCCGCACCCTGCTCGAGGCCGGCTGCCACTTCGGTCACCAGACCCGTCGTTGGAACCCCAAGATGAAGCCGTTCATCTTCGGTGAGCGCAACGGCATCTACATCCTCGACCTCAAGCAGACCATCCTCGACGCCGACCAGGCCTACACCTTCGTCAAGAACGTCGCCAAGGGTGGCAACGTGCTGTTCGTCGGCACCAAGAAGCAGGCTCAGGAGGCCGTCAAGAACGCTGCTGAGCGCGCCAACATGCCTTACATCAACCAGCGTTGGCTCGGCGGTATGCTGACCAACTTCGTCACCATCCGCTCCCGCATCAACCGCATGGAGGAGCTCGAGGCCATGGTCGAGGACGGCCGCATGGCTGTTCTGCCCAAGAAGGAGCAGGCTGTTCTCGGCAAGGAGCTCACCAAGCTCCAGACCAACCTCGGTGGCGCCCGCGACATGAAGGGTCTGCCCCAGGCTCTCTTCGTCATCGACACCAAGCGCGAGGAGAACGCCATCAAGGAGGCTCAGCGCCTGAACATCCCCGTCGTCGCTCTGATCGACACCAACTCCGATCCCGACGAGGTCGAGTACGGCATCCCCTGCAACGATGACGCTATCTCCGCTGTCACCCTTATGTGCGAGCTCATGGCTGACGCCTGCCTCGCTGGCTCCGGCAAGGAGCAGGTCTCCGAGGCCGAGATGGCCGCTGAGCCCAAGGCCGAGTAAATCAGTCTTAGTTAATTCTTTTTCATCTCTTTGAAAGGAACCACAATGGCCCAGATTACCGCCGCTATGGTCAAGCAGCTCCGCGAGATGACCGACTCCCCGATGATGGAGTGCAAGAAGGCTCTCGTCGAGGCTGACGGCGACATGGACGCCGCTGTCGACGTTCTGCGTAAGAACGGCCTTGCCAAGGCTGCCAAGAAGGCTGGCCGTGAGACCAACGAGGGCGCTGTCGCCGCGTTCGTCTCCGAGGATGGCAAGACCGGCGCTCTGCTCGAGCTCTCCTGCGAGACCGACTTCGTTGGCTCTAACGCCAAGTTCACCGGCTTTGCTTCCAAGGTCGCTGAGGTTGTCGCTACCACCGAGCCTGCTGACGTCGACGCTCTGCTCGAGAAGCCGATGGGCGAGGAGACCGTTTCCTCCGAGCTCACCGAGATGATTCACATCATGGGCGAGAACATGAAGATCTCCCGCTTCGCTGCCCGCAAGGCTGAGAACGGCGCGCTCGCTTCTTACATCCACATGGGTGGTAAGATCGGCGTCCTCGTCGAGTTCGCCTTCGAGAAGGCTGAGACCGCTCAGGCTGAATCCTTCAAGACCTTCGCTCACGACGTTGCCCTTCAGGTTGCCGCCGTCGCCCCGATCTGCGCTACCCGCGATCAGGTTCCGGCCGAGACCGTCGAGCACGAGAAGCAGATCTACATGGCTCAGGCTGCCGAGTCCGGCAAGCCCGAGGCTATTCAGGAGAAGATGGCTGTCGGCCGTCTGGAGAAGTTCTACAAGCAGTCCGTGCTCACCGAGCAGGAGTTCATCAAGGACAGCTCCCTCACCATCAAGAAGTACGCTGAGCAGGTCTCCAAGGAGCTCAGCGACACCATTACCGTCGTTGCCTTTGACCGTCTGGTCCGTGGCGAGTAAATAAGCTTTTGTAGCTGGTAATGAGCAGGCTGTGGGTTTTACTCACAGCCTGCTTTTTCATGGCTCTTATCAGAGCCTTTGATATCATATTGAGAGTCTAATTAAAGGAGGATCGCTTTGTCCGACATCCGATATAAACGCGTGCTTCTTAAGCTTTCCGGCGAAGCACTGATGGGCGACGGCCAATATGGCATCGACCCCAAGGTTACCGACCATCTTGCCAAGCAGGTCAAGGAGCTGCTAGCCGTTGGCCATGAGGTCGGCGTCGTTGTCGGCGGCGGCAATATTTTCCGCGGCATGGCCGGCGCTGCCGGTGGCATGGAGCGTGCTCAGGCCGACTACATGGGCATGCTGGCTACCGTTATGAACGCGCTCGCCCTGCAGGATGCCTTCGAGCATAACGATGTTCCCTGCCGCGTGATGAGCGCTATCCAGATGAACGAGATCTGCGAGCCCTATATTCGCCGTCGCGCCATCAACCACCTTTCCAAGGGCAACGTCGTTATTTTTGCCGCCGGTTCGGGCAATCCGTACTTTACGACCGACACCGCCGCGGCTCTTCGTGCGTGCGAGATCGGCGCCGAGATTCTGATTAAAGCCACCAAGGTTGACGGCATCTACGACAAAGATCCCGTCAAGTGCGCCGACGCCGTCCGTTTTGACAAGATTACCTATCACGAGGTTCTCGTCCGCGGTCTGCAGGTTATGGATTCCACGGCTACGGCACTGTGCCAGGACAACCGTATGCCGATTTTGGTCCTCAACATCGATGGCGAGGACACCGTCAAGCGCGCGCTTTCGGGTGAGCCCGTCGGCACGCTCGTCTATCAGGAGGATTAAGCATGGCAGAGAACATCACCGCCCATATGGACAAGTCGCTCGAGTCCCTCAAGCATAACTTCTCCAAGGTTCGTACCGGCCGCGCCAATGCCAACATTCTGTCCGACATCACCGTCGATTATTACGGTGTTCCCACGCCGGTCACGCAGGTTGCCGCCGTCAAGACCCCCGAGGCCCACATGCTGCTCATCGAGCCGTGGGACAAGGCACTCATCAATGCTATCGTCAAGGCTATCGGCGCTTCCGATCTGGGTATTACCCCCAACTCCGATGGCACCGTCGTTCGTCTTCCGTTCCCGGCTCCCACTGAGGAGCGCCGTCGCGAGCTCGTCAAGGAGTGCCGCGAGTACGCCGAGCAGGCCAAGGTGTCTATCCGTAACATCCGTCGCGACTTCAACAACAAGCTCGAGCGCGATGAGGAGCTCACCGAGGACGATGTCCGTCGCGAGCAGGCCAAGGTCCAGAAGCACACCGATGAGTATGTCGCCAAGGTCGAGGAGCTTTTGAAGGAAAAAGAAGCCGAGGTCATGGAGATCTAAGGTGCAATACGACGAGCATAAACTGGTCGAGTACTTTGCCGACGCCCCTGCGGGCGTCGGTTTTTCCGACCTTGACCTCAATAACATTCCGCACCATATCTCGTGCATCATGGACGGCAACGGTCGTTGGGCCACGTCGCGCGGTCTTGCGCGCACTGAGGGCCACAAGGCGGGTATCGTCTCGCTGCGCGAGATCATTACCGCCTGCGTGCGCCTGGGCGTCGACGTGCTTTCTGCCTATGCGTTTTCTACCGAAAACTGGAACCGCCCGCAGCATGAGGTCAACGTCTTGATGCACTTGTTTGCCAAGACGTTCATCGACGAGTTGCCGCTTCTGAAGCGCGAAAACGTGCGCGTTGTCTTTTTGGGTGATATTTCCGCGCTGCCCAAGAAGACCCGCGACGTTTTTGAACGCGGTCTTGCCGAGTGCGCCGATCACACCGGTATGACGCTGGCGCTTGCCGTCAACTACGGCGCGCGTGCCGAGATTACCCGCGCTGTCCGTCAGATCGCGCTCGACGTTGCCGCCGGTAAGATTGATCCTGCCGCAATTGATGACGACATGGTGGCTTCCCACCTCTATACCGCCGGCCTTCCCGATCCTGAGCTTGTGATTCGCACCTCTGGTGAGCTGCGCCTTTCGAACTATCTGCTGTGGCAGGTGGCTTATTCCGAGTTCTATGTCACCGATACCTATTGGCCCGACTTTGATCGTTGGGGCCTTGTCGACGCCATTTTGGCCTATCAGGGCCGTGACCGTAGGTTTGGTGGACTGAGCAAGACCGAGGAGGCTTAATCGTGTCCGATCGTCCCAAGGCATCTGCTCCCAAGACGCCTGCGCGCAAAGCTACCGCTGCGGGAGCGCCTACAGCGAAGAGCGGCACCGGTTCGTGGCTGGCGGGCTTTATTACCCGTGCCGCCGCGGGTATCGTCTACGCCGTTGTCTTTATCCTGTGTCTGGTTTTGGGTATCGTGCCCACTGCCATCTTTGTTTCCGTCATGAGCGGTCTGTGCTGCTATGAGTTTTTCCGTATGACAAGGCTCGATGGCAAGATGGCTAACGAGCGCATGGGCATCGCTGCCGCCGTGCTCTTTCCGCTGTCGGCGCTGGGCGATTCGATGCTGCTGAATGCCCTGCTTTTTGCCCTGATGCTCGCTGTGGGCATTTGGTATGTCTGGTCGCCGCGTACCCGCATCTCTGATGTGGCCGTGACGCTCATGGGTCCCATCTACACTGGCTTTATGCTGTCGGCTATCGTGCTGCTGCGCGATGCCGTGCCCGGTTTTGCCGGTGCCTTGCTTTCGGTGGGCGTTTGCGCGTCCCTTTGGGTCTCCGATTCGTTTGCCTACATCGTGGGCAGCCGTATCGGTAAGCACAAGATGGTTCCCAAGATCTCTCCCAAAAAGAGCTGGGAGGGGTTTGTCGGCGGCATCCTGGGCTCGGTTTTGATTTGGCTCATCCTGTGGGCGACGCACTTCTACAAGCTCAGCCTGCCCTATGCGCTGCTGTGCGGCGTGGTCGTGTCCGTCCTGGGCGTTATCGGCGACCTCATCGAGTCGCGTATCAAGCGTGGCGTGGGCGTCAAGGATTCCGGCAACCTTATCCCGGGCCATGGCGGCATGCTCGACCGTAGCGATTCGCTTATCTTCGGTTGCATCACCGCGCAGCTGATGCTGATGATCGGAGGCGTGCTGTAATGTCCTTCCAGACGACGTATGGCCCCGATGGACGCCTCCGTGTTGCCATCCTGGGTTGTACGGGCTCTATCGGCACCCAGGCACTCGATGTGTGCCGTCAGCATGCCGATCGCCTGCAGGTGACGGCGCTGTCCGTTAACTCCAGTACCTCCGAGCTCGTTGCCGCTGCCCGCGAGTTCTCGGTTCCGGCGGTTGCCGTGGCCGATGTCGCTCATGGCGATGACGCCGTGCTGCAGGAGTTGCCCGAGGGAACGAAGCTCGGCGTTGGCGCGCAGGCGGTTTGCGAGCTCGCGCGTCGCGACGATGTCGACTGCGTGCTCGTCGCTATTGTGGGCGCCGCCGGTCTCGAGGCGAGCCATGTGGCCTTGACCTCGAATAAGCGTCTTGCCCTTGCCAACAAGGAGTCCCTCGTCGTCGGCGGCGACTTGCTTATGCCGTTGGCGCAACCGGGCCAGCTTATTCCAGTCGACTCTGAGCACTCCGCCATCTACCAGTGCTATCTGGGGGAGAACCCACGCGAGGCTCATTGTATTTGGCTCACCTGCTCGGGCGGTCCGTTCTTTGGCCGCACCCGCGACGAGCTCAATCGCGTGACGCGTGCCGATGCCCTCGCACATCCCACGTGGGCCATGGGTGCCAAGATCACCATCGACTCCGCCACCCTCATGAACAAGGGCCTGGAGCGCATTGAGGCCATGCATCTGTTTAACTGCGACCTCGATTTCATTAACGTGGTCGTGCAGCGTCAGTCCAAGATTCACTCTATGGTCGAGTTCGCCGACGGCTCCGTGATGGCGCATCTCGGTGCTTCCGACATGCGTATTCCCATCCAGTTCGCGTTCTCGTATCCCGAGCGTTGGGATACCCCGGCGCCTCGTATCGATTTCCGCGAGCTGGGGCAGCTCACGTTTGATGCTGCCGACATGGATACCTTCCGCTGTCTGGCACTGGCCGAACGTGCCGGCAAGACGGGTGGCACCATGCCGTGCGTGCTCAATGCCGCCAACGAGGTCGCCGTCGATGCCTTCCTGCACGATGGCTGCAGCTTTACCGATATCGAT
This sequence comes from uncultured Collinsella sp., assembly GCA_900544465.1. GTDB lineage: Bacteria > Actinomycetota > Coriobacteriia > Coriobacteriales > Coriobacteriaceae > Collinsella. Next base: position 36,539 of record UQVT01000001.1, read on the forward strand.
CGCATTGTGGAATCCTGCATGGATGCCCACGATATGCAGGCGGTCGATTCGTTTGAGCAGCTTCGCGACATCGATGCATGGGCGCGTGAAAAGGCTGCGCAGGTGCTCGCCGCAACCCGTTCCTAACCCATAAGGATTGCTTTTTCGTTTTATGGATACTGTTCTGAGCGTTCTCTCATCGGTCTTTTGGGGCCTGCTGATGCTTTCCGTCCTTGTGTTTTTGCACGAGGGCGGCCACTTTTTGGCGGCGCGTGCCTGCGGCGTCCGTGTGACCGAGTTCTTTTTGGGCCTGCCGTGTCGCTTTGACATCCATTACACGTCACGTCGCATTGGAACCAAGTTTGGCGTGACCCCGCTGCTGCTGGGTGGCTACGCTGCCATCTGCGGTATGGATCCGACCGACGTCTCGTGCGCCGATCGCGTGCTCGCGGCTATCTATCGTCATGGTCGCGTGACCGTGGCCGACCTTGCTGTCGAGCTCGAGCTATCCGAGGAGGTTGTGCTCGAGGCATGCGCCTTGCTCTTGGGTTGGGGCTCTATCGCGCCTTGGTATGAGGAAGGGGAGAAGCCCTCGCCGAGCTACTATCCCACCAAGTATCAGACGCTGCCACGAGATGCGGCGGGTTACACCACCTTTGACGGCCGCCGTTTCGATCGAGAGCATGCGACTACCGAGGGCGATGTGTGGGAGCTGCCGTGCGGCGAGGCCGAGTTCCTTGCACAAGAGCGTTCGCACACCTATCTTGGCCAGGGCTTTCTCAAGCGCGCCTTTATGCTGCTCGCGGGCATTCTCGTCAATATCCTGACGGGCTTTTTGCTGCTTATGAGCATCTACTCTATTGCGGGTGTCACCGTGCCGATGGATACCAACGTGATCGGTCAGGTTGACGAGGGGTCTATTGCCGCCAAGGCGGGTATCGAGGGCGGCGACGCGATCCTTTCGGTTGACGGAGTATCGTGCTCTACCTGGATGGACGTTTACGATGCCATCGGCAAGACCGCCGGTAAGGACGATATCGCCATTGAGTATGAGCGCGACGGCAAGCAGCATTCGACCTCGGTTGCGCTCAAAGAGGACGAGCGCCTAGGTGTGTATGCCTCTACGCAGGTGGTTCGTTTAGACCCCATCACGTCGGCTCGCCTTTCGTTCTCCTATGTCGTGCAGACAGCGGAGGGCGTGATGCGCCTGCTCCAGCCGCAGCATACGATGGAGATTCTCGATCAGTCTTCTTCGATCGTGGGCATTAGCGTTATGTCCTCACAGGCTGCTGCTGCCGGCCCTGCCACGTTCCTTTCGTTTGCCGCCCTCATTTCGTTCTCGCTTGGCTTTATGAACCTGCTGCCCATCCCACCACTCGATGGCGGCAAGCTGGTCATCGAGATCATTCAAAAGATTGCTGGCCGCGAGCTTCCGCTCAAGGTCCAGACGATCGTGAGCTATGTGGGCATCGCGCTCTTTGCGCTGCTGTTTGTCTATATGCTTCGTTCCGACGTCCTTCGATTTATCCTGTAGGGGAGTGTTTGGATTGTCTTTATCCCATCCTTTGCCTCGCGAGTTGACGCGCCCCGTGCATGTGGGCGGTGTGCAGATCGGTGGCGGCGCGCCGGTGGTGGTCCAATCCATGACCTGCACCGATACCGCTGACGCCCAGGCAACGCTTGCGCAAGTGTGCACGTTGGCGCAGGCTGGCTGCGATATCGTGCGTGTGAGCGTGCCCACCGAGGCCGCGCTTGAGGGTTTCCGCACCATCTGTGCCGAGTCTCCGGTGCCGATCGTCGCCGATATTCACTTTAACCATAAGCTCGCCATCGGCGCCGTCGAGGCTGGTGCCGCCAAGCTTCGCATCAATCCCGGCAATATCGGCGATTGGGCTAAGGTCGATGCCGTGATCGATGCCGCGGGCGCCGCTGGGTGCGCGATTCGTATCGGTGTCAACGCTGGTTCGCTTGAGCAGGATATCGCCGAGCGCGACGACCTCACGCAGCCCGAAAAGCTCGTGATGTCGAGCGAGCGCTTCGTCAAGCACTTTGAGGACCGCGGCTTTACGAACATTGTGCTTTCGGCCAAGGCCCATAGCGTGCAAACGACGCTCGATACCTATCGAGCCCTGTCGCGTGAGATTCCCCACGTTCCGCTTCACCTGGGCGTGACGGAGGCGGGGACCAAGCTCCAGGGCACCATCAAGAGCTCTGTAGGCTTGGGTATCTTGCTTTCCGAAGGCATTGGCGACACCATGCGTGTGTCGCTCACAGCCGATCCGGTTGAGGAGCCGCCGGTTGCCTGGGGTATTCTGCAGTCGTTGGGCCTGCGTCGCCGTGGCCCCGAGATTGTCTCGTGCCCCACGTGCGCCCGCTGCCAGGTTAACCTTATTCCCATTGCCGAGGAAGTAACCGAGCGGCTTAAGAACTATGCCGCGCCGCTTTCGATTGCCGTCATGGGATGTGCCGTTAATGGCCCCGGTGAGGCTTCTGATGCCGACCTGGGCGTTGCCTGCGGACGTGGTCAGGCCCTGCTCTTTTCGCATGGCCAGATCATTGGTAAAGTAGCTGAGGATCAAATTGTCGACGCGCTTATGGCCGAGGTCGACAAGCTTATTGAGGAGAAATAAATGACCCGAGCAATGTATATGTCTAAGCTCTATGCGCCGACGCTCAAAGAGGATCCGGCCGACGCCGAGCTTGCGAGCCATCGCCTGCTGCTCCGTGCCGGCATGATTCGCAAGGAGGCCGCCGGCCTGTATTCCTATCTACCGCTCGCTTGGCGCTCGATTCGCAAGATCGAGAACATCGTGCGCGACGAGATGGACGCCGCCGGCGCCCAGGAGCTCATGATGCCCATTATGGTCGATGCTGAGCTGTGGCGTGAGTCCGGCCGTATCGATGCCTATGGCAAGGAGCTCGTGCGCTTTGACGACCGTCATGGTCGCGAGTTTGTGCTGGGCCCCACGCATGAGGAGACCGTCACGGCCCTGGTGCGCAACGAGCTGCGCTCCTATAAGCAGCTGCCCGTCAACCTGTACCACATTCAGGATAAGTTCCGCGATGAGTTCCGTCCCCGCTTTGGCCTGATGCGCGGCCGTGAGTTCATCATGAAGGACGCTTACAGCTTCTCTGCCACTCAGGAGAGTCTGCAGGAGGAGTACGACAAGATGAAGCAGGCCTACGCTAACATCTGCGAGCGCTGCTATATCAAGGCCCTGCCCGTTGTTGCCGACTCCGGTGAGATCGGTGGCGATACTTCCGTCGAGTACATGGCTTTGGCCGAGGCTGGCGAGGCTTCGCTCGTCTACTGCGACGATTGCGGCTTCGCTGCCGATGACGAGGCCGCAAGCACCAAGGTTGTTGTGACCGAGGGTCCTGGCGACGGTACACTCACCAAGGTCGAGACTCCGGGCATGGGCACCATCGAGGCCGTCGCCAAGTTCTTCGGTTTCCCCGAGAACGGCACGCGCAAGTCGCTGGCACTCATCGACGCCGAGGGCAAGCCGGTCGTGGCCATTGTTCCGGGCGATCACGAGCTCAACGATTGCAAGGCCGAGCACGTCTTTGGCAAGGGTTATCGCATGATGACCGACGAGGAGCTTCAGGCGAACGGCCTGCACAAGGGCTTTATCGGACCGGTTAACCTGCCCGATGGCATTCGTCTGGTCTGCGACGAGAGCCTGCGCGAGTCCAAACAGTGGGCCTGCGGTGCCAACGAGGTCGATTATCACTTTACCGGTGCCTGCCCCGAGCGCGACTTTACCGTCGATGAGTGGGCCGATCTGGTCACCGTTGTCGCCGGCGACCCCTGCCCGCACTGCGGCAAGCCGCTCTCCGCTGCCCGCGGCATCGAGGTCTCTCAGGTCTTCCAGCTGGGCACCAAGTACTCCGAGGCCATGGGTGCCACCTTTATGGATGAGGACGGCAAGGAGAAGCCGCTCATCATGGGTTGCTACGGCGTGGGCGTGTCCCGCTCGCTTGCTGCCGTCGTGGAGCAGCACAACGACGAGCACGGTATCGTCTGGCCGGTCTCCGTTGCCCCGTACGAGGTCGCGGTGATTCCGCTTGATCCCAAGAAGGAAGAGTGCGCTACCGTCTGCGAGCAGATTGTTGATGGCCTGTGTGCCGAGGGTATCGAGGTCGTCGTCGACGATCGCGATGAGCGTCCGGGCTTTAAGTTTGCCGATAACGACCTCATGGGCTTCCCGTATCAGGTGGTTCTGGGCAAGCGCGGCCTTAAGAATGGCACCGTTGAGCTCAAGGACCGTGCTACGGGCGAGCGCGAGGACGTGGCGATCGACGAGGTCGTTGCCAAGGTTGCCGAGCTTGTTAAGGCAGCCCGCCGTTAATCGACGATTTCGCTTGTAGTTCGATATGTGGGACGGCCCCGCATATCTCCAATCGGGGAGATGCGGGGCCGTCCTATTATCTTGTAGCATCCTCGATATCTAAAAGGAAAACCCCACAGCCCATGCGAGCTGCGGGGTTTTCCATTGTGCCTCCGATGCGAAATAAATCGCTCAGATATTACTGATAATCGACGACGTCGATCCAGTTCTTCAGGAACTCATCGTTCACGTTGCGCTTACGAGCGAGCTCGGAAGCGGCGACGATGCTCGTCCACTGACGCACGACCTGCATGGGCATGTCGGCACGGTCGCAGTAGAGCTCCAGGTAGGCCTCGGCCTGGTCCTTGCTGCTGAGGGCAAAGAGCAGGTAGGTGGTGGCAACGTCGGCAGCAGGGGAGCCCTGGGTGGCGTGTGCCCAGTCGCACACATAGAGCTGGCCGTCGTCGCCGACGATGACGTTGGAGGGGTTGAAGTCGCCGTGGCAGACCTTGAACTCCTTGGTCATGCCGTCCAGACGCTCCTGAAGGTTGTAGCGCGTGGTGGCATTGAGCTGATCAAGGCTGTCGATCATGCGGGCGAACTTGTCGCGCTGACGGTTGAGCAGCGGGGAGGTGTAGCCGTGGATCTCGATCTGGAGGTCGACGAACATCTCGAGGTACTCACCAAAGCGCTGGGGCTCGGCAGTCATCTTCTCGGCAAGGGTGGTGCCCGGAACCTTCTCGGTCACGAGCGCCCAGCCGTTGGCGTTCTCGAGCTGGGAAACCTCGAGAGCCTTGGGGCTGCGGATGCCGCACTCATTGATGCGGGCAAGATTCAAAGCCTCGTTGAACACGTCGGAGACAGGCTTGGTCTCGTTAAAGACCTTGACGATCTTGTCGCCCAGGTCGTAAACGACCTTGTTGCCACGGCGGACGAGCTCGGTCTTGGAATCGGGTAGCAGCATGGTTGCATCCTTTCAACGATGCGATAGAAGCGACGGCGGGGGTGTGTGAAACACCCGTGCACCCCCGCCGCAAAAAACCGTGCTAAAAACTAGCAGACGGCGTAGTCCTGGGGCTCGCGGCCGTAGTAGGCGTCCAGGTAGAGCTCCTTGATCTCGCTCATGAGCGGGTAGCGCGGGTTAGCGCCGGTGCACTGGTCGTTGAATGCCTGCTCGGTCATCTCGTCGAGGGTGTCGAGGAAGTACTGCTCGTCAACACCGTAGTCGGCGATGGTCTTCTTGACACCGATGAAGTCCTTGAGCTCCTCGAGCTTCGTGATGAAGTTCTCGAAGACCTCCTTGTCGTCCTTGCCCTCGATGCCGCAGTACTTGGCCATCTCGGCGTAGTTGTGCAGCGCGTTGGGGTAAGGATACTGGGAGAAGGTACCCATCTTGACGGGAGCCTCGGCGGCGTTGTAGCGCATGACGCGGGTCAGGATGACGGCGTTAGCGATGCCGTGGGGCAGGTGATGGAAAGCGCCGAGCTTGTGAGCCATGGAGTGGTTGAGGCCCAGGAAGGCGTTGGCGAAGGCCATACCGGCCATGCAGGAGGCGTTGTGCATCTCCTCGCGGGCGTGCGGGTCCTTGGCGCCGTTCGTGAAGCTGGAGGGCAGGTTCTCAAAGACGAGCTTGGCAGCGCGCTCGGAGAGGCCCTTGGTGTAGTCGGAAGCCATGATGGAGACGTAGGACTCGATGGCGTGGGTCATGACGTCGATGCCGGAGGCAGCGGTCAGGCCGCGCGGGGCGGTCATGCAGTTGTCGGCGTCGACGATAGCCATGTTGGGGAGCAGCGCGTAGTCGGCGAGCGGCCACTTGATGCCGGTCTCCTTGTCGGTGATGATGGCGAACGGCGTGCACTCGGAGCCGGTACCCGAAGAGGTCGGGACGGCGACGAAGTAGGCCTTCTTGCCCATCTCGGGGAAGGTGAAGATACGCTTGCGGATGTCCATGAAGTCCATGGCCATGTCCTCAAACTTGCACTCGGGGTGCTCGTACATCATCCACATGATCTTGCCGGCGTCCATAGCGGAGCCACCGCCGACGGCGATGATGACGTCCGGCTCAAAGAGAGCCATCTGCTTGGCGCCGCGACGTGCGCACTGCAGCGACGGATCGGGCTCGACGTCGTAGAAGCAGTCGTGGGCGATGCCCATCTCGTCGAGCTTGGCCTCGATGGCGCGGGTGTTGCCATTCTTGAAGAGGAACTGGTCGGTGACGATGAAGGCGCGCTTCTTGCCCATGACGTTGCCAAGCTCGTCGAGGGCGACGGGCGTGGAACCCTTCTTGAAGTAGACCTTCTCGGGAGCGCGGAACCACAGCATGTTCTCACGGCGCTCGGCCACAGTCTTAACGTTGATCAAGTGCTTCACCCCAACGTTCTCGGAGACGGAGTTGCCGCCCCAGGAGCCGCAGCCCAGGGTCAGAGACGGCTTCATGCCAAAGTTGTACAGGTCACCGATGCCGCCGTGCGAGGACGGGGTGTTGATGACGATACGGCAGGCCTTCATGACGTGCTCGAACAGGCTGATCTTCTCGGCCTGGGCAGGGTGCACGTACAGAGAGGCGGTGTGGCCCGGGCCACCGGCGAGCACCAGGTGCTCGGCCTTGTCGACGGCCTCCTGGAAGTCCTTGGCGTGATACATGGCCAGGACCGGGGAGAGCTTCTCGTGGGAGAACTCCTCCTTGGCGGGGTCGGTGGAGGTGACCTCGGCGATCAGGATCTTGGTCTTGGCAGGAACCTCGATGCCGGCGAGCTCGGCGATCTTGGCGGCAGCCATGCCGGGGATGCGGTGATCGAGGGCGCCGTTCTTGAACATGGCGGCACGCAGGGCCTCCATCTCGGCACCCTGCTTGACGAAGTAGCAGCCGCGCTTCTGGAACTCGGCCTTAACCTGGTCATAGATGGTGTCGATGACGGTCACGGACTGCTCGGAAGCGCAGATCATGCCGTTGTCGAAGGTCTTGGAGTGGATGATGGAGTTGACGGCGAGCAGCACGTCAGCGGTGTCGTCGATGACGACCGGGGTGTTACCGGCGCCAACGCCCAGGGCGGGCTTGCCCGAGGAGTAGGCGGCCTTGACCATGCCCGGGCCACCGGTGGCGAGGATGATGTCGACGTCGCGCATGACCATGTTGGTCAGCTCGATGGAGGGGACATCGACCCAGCCGATGATGCCCTCGGGGGCGCCGGCCTTGACGGCGGCGTCAAGCACGAGCTTGGCGGCGGCGATGGTGCACTTGGCGGCAGCCGGGTGCGGGGAGATGATGATGGCGTTGCGGGTCTTCAGGCTGATCAGCGTCTTGAAGATCGCGGTGGAGGTGGGGTTGGTCGTCGGGATGACGGCGCCCACGATGCCGATGGGCTCGGCGATCTTGGTGATGCCGTAAGCCTCGTCGCGCTCCAGGACACCACAGGTCTTGGTGTTCTTGTAAGCGTTGTAGATGTACTCTGCGGCGTAGTGGTTCTTGATGACCTTGTCCTCAAGAACGCCGCGGCCGGTCTCCTCGATGGCCATCTTCGCCAACGGGATACGAGCCTTGTTGGCGGCCATGGCGGCCTCATAGAAGATCTTGTCGACCTGCTCCTGCGTGTACGTAGCAAAAAGCGCCTGGGCCTCTCGCATCTGAGCGAGCTTAGCCTCAAGCGCCTCTACGTTGTCCACAATTGCGGGAGTAGTGTTTTCCGGTGACTTTTTCACCATTTGTGTCTCCTTGCGATCGGAGATTTACCCTACAAGATGCATGATAGCAAGAAATAAATCGGTGAACGGTCAGATTCCCGTAAAAGACAAACTAAAACGCTTCAATAAACTGAAACGTTTTAACTAAAACTACTTGCCTGCTCCACCGCCCCGCTCATTGGGGACAGGCTTACATGAGTGCTTTCACTCATTTGGGACAGACATCGTTTTGCCATTTTGCCGTTCTGGGCCTTTTTGCCGCTCATTGGATATAAATAGATCACAGGCTCAGCATTTCGCGTTCCTTCTCTCCTTTTAGGTGTTGCCTGTTCAGTTTTTGAAAGGAGAGATTATGCCCCGATGCGCCCGCGCCGTTTCGCTCACCGGCTATTACCACGTCTTTGACCGTGGCAACTCCAAACAGATTATTTTTGAAGATGACTCTGACCGATATCGTTTCTTATCGGACATCTCGGACAGGTTTGCACGCCATAAAGTGGCAGTGTTGGCTTGGTGCCTTATGGACAACCACTTCCATTTGATGGTTGATGACCCATATGACAACCTTTCAAAGGCAATGCAGTGCGCACTGACGGCGTATGCTAAGTATTTCAATGGGAAAACGGGAAGAACGGGCCATCTGTTTGACAATCGCTATTCGCGTGTTGCGGTTGAGTCGGACACGCAGGCGGTGCAGCTGCTCGACTATATTCATCTCAATCCCGTGAAGGGTGCGCTTGACTCGCTCGAAGCATACCGCTGGTCAAGCTTTAGGGCATACCAGCTGGGCTACGATCCCTTTGACATCTGTGACGCGGCCCCTATGCTCGATATTGTCGGGGGGTCTCGTCGCTATTGTGAGCATCTTAAGGAAGTTGCCGGGCGGATCTGGTCAGTTGAGATTCTTCCACGCCGACGGATCCTCGATGAGGATGCTCTTTCCGTTGCGCGCGAAGTCCTTCCGAGCATAGATCCTGCGCTGCTCAAGGCCCTGCCACGCCCCGATCGTGATGCGTGTCTGCTGAGGCTTAGGCGGGCACATCTCACGGTCAAGCAAATTGCCCGTATCACCGGCATCGGCGCTACAAGCGTAACCAAGGCCACCGCGGGCTGGAACGAGGCGGCGTGAGGCAGGGGCCGAACCGCTGCTGGCATGCGTTACGTCTGTCCCCAATGCGTGAAAACACTCATGTAAGTCTGTCCCCAATGAGTGCAAAAAGGCGCCCTCCGTAGGGGAGGGCGCCTTTGGTAAGTTCTATATGAACGCGAGGTCTTTGACCCGGAGAGTCCGAGGTACTTGTTGGTAAGACCTTATTTAGGAGCGCGCAACCTTGCCAGACTTGAGGCAGGTGGAGCAAACGTTCATCTTGCGACGGTGACCATCGACGACGACGTAGACGCGCTGGATGTTGGGGCGGAACTTACGGTTGGTGACGCGGTGAGAGTGGCTGATGGAGCGACCGGCAACGGGGTGCTTACCGCAAACTTCGCAAACTTTGGACATAACTGACCCTCCTTGGGCGACAAACGAACATGTCGCGTTAACAAACAAGCCTGAACTATAGCACAGAAGCAGCTCCCTGTGCGTAATCTACACAGAGATATTCCTCTTTTGGCGATAGTGCTCACGCCACGGCCCTGGACGTAGATCCGATTTGCGTGCAGCAGAGGGGATTATGCCAGCTCGTGCGTGCGTTTTCAAGCTCGTCCCACAAATATATATAGGTTTATGGAGCATTGGGCTCCGTTTACGGATTGCTCTGTATTTATGCTCGCAATTAAGCTCGAGGTTGGCTACACTATCCCTTGACCATTAAAGGGGTACGAGATACCCACATGGAATTACATTGCTGCCAAAGAGCAGCCCTTCCTGTGGGTGTCTGGTCCGCTTTGAGCGGTCGGGCATCTATTTTTTTGACTGTGTCAGCAGTCAAGACATGTGAGGAAGGAGATCGATGGGCACGACTTCCCCCAAGGCGGTCATCATGGACGAGACCGCCGTCAACCGAGCGATGACCCGCATCGCGCACGAGATTCTCGAGCGCAACGAGGGCTGTGAAGACCTCGCTCTGGTCGGCATCGTCACGCGCGGCGACCTTCTGGCAAAGAAGCTCGTCGAGGAGATCAAGGAGATCGAGGGCGTCGACGTTCCGCTCGGCAGCCTGGACATCAGCTTCTACCGCGATGACTATGCGACCAATTTCGCTCCCGCGATCCACGCTACCAACATTCCCTTCAGCGTCGACGGCAAGCGCGTCGTGCTGGTGGACGACATCCTGTATACGGGTCGTACCATCCGCGCCGCTCTCGACGCCGTTATGGACCTGGGCCGTCCGAGCCGCATTGAGCTGGCAGTCCTCGTTGACCGCGGCCACCGCGAGCTCCCCATCTCGCCGGACTTTGTCGGCAAGAACGTTCCCTCGTCGCATGAGGAGAACGTGCACCTATATATGAAGGAAGTCGACGGCCACACCGCTGTCGAGATTAACGACGTCGCGCCGGGTTCCCACGTGGGCTCCGCGCCGCTGGGAGGTGAGTAGTACCGTGGCGTTCAACCATAAGCACCTGATCGACATTACCGAGTACTCCGAAGAGGATATCAAGCTCATCCTCGAGACCGCCAAGGCGTTCTCCGAGGTCAACGAGCGTGCGATCAAGAAGGTCCCCACGCTCAAGGGCAAGACCATCGTCAACATGTTCAACGAGCCCTCGACGCGTACCCGCAGCTCCTTCGAGCTCGCCGAGAAGCGTCTTTCGGCCGACAGCCTCAACTTTGGCGGCTCCTCGACCTCCACGGTCAAGGGCGAGAGCCTCGTCGATACCGTCGAGACCCTCAACGCCTACAAGATCGACTGCATCGTCGTGCGCGACAAGCACGCCGGCGCGCCCTACATCGTCACGCAGAACTCGCCCGCGAGCGTTATCTGCGCCGGCGATGGCAAGCATAACCACCCCACGCAGGCCCTGCTCGACCTGTACACCATCTGGGAGCACAAGGGTGACTTCCACGGTCTGAAGGTCGCCGTCGTCGGCGACATCTCCCACTCCCGTGTCTGCGGCTCGCTGATCCCCGCCCTTAAGATCATGGGCTGCGAGACCTACGCCGTCGCCCCCGGCACGCTGCTGCCGCCGGCACCCGAGGTCCTTGGCTGCGACCACGTGACGAGCGACCTCGATTCCGTCCTGCCCGAGCTGGACGTCGTCTACATGCTGCGCGTGCAGCAGGAGCGCCTCGAGGGTGCCCCGTTCCCGACCATTCGCGAGTACCACAGGCTCTTCGGCCTGACCAAGGACCGCGAGAAGCTCATGAAGCCCGATGCGATCATCTGCCACCCGGGCCCCATCAACCGCGGCGTCGAGTTCGACTCCTATATGGCCGACCACCCGCAACGCTCCGTCATCCTGGAGCAGGTCTACGCCGGTATCTGCGTGCGTATGGCTATCCTGTATCTGCTGCTTGGAGGTGCCGATAATGGCCTTGCTTCTTAAGAATGCCCACGTCGTCGACCCGTCCGTCGAGCTTGACGGTGTCGTTGACGTCCTGATTGACGGCGACAAGATCGCCGAGGTCGGCGAGAATCTCGCCGTCGAGGGAGCCGAGGTCCGCGACCTTTCCGGCAAGTACCTCGTCCCCGGTCTGGTGGATATGCACGTGCATCTGCGCGAGCCCGGCTACGAGGTCAAAGAGGACATCGAGAGCGGTACCCGCGCAGCTGCCAAGGGCGGCTTTACCGGCGTGTGCTCCATGCCCAACACCGATCCCGTCACCGATAACGGCACCGTCGTGGAGTTCGTCAAGTCCCGTGCTGCCGAGGTCGGCCACTGCCGCGTCTATCCGTCGGGCGCCATGACCCGCGGTCTTAAGGGCGAGGCCATGTCCGAGATGGGCGATATGGTCGCCCACGGCGCCGTCGCCTTCACCGATGACGGTCGCGGCGTGCAGGGCGCGGGCATGCTCCGTCGCTGCATGGACTACGGCAAGATGTTCGGCAAGGTCTTCATGAGCCACTGCCAGGACGAGGACCTGGTCGGCCACGGCCAGATCAACGAGGGCAAGGTCTCGACCCGTCTGGCCCTCGAGGGTTGGCCGGCTGCCGGCGAGGAGCTCCAGATCGCCCGCGACATCGAGATCGCCAAGCTGACCGGTGCCAAGCTGCACATCCAGCACATCTCCACCGCTCACGGTCTCGAGCTCGTGCGTGCCGGTAAGGCCGCTGGCGTTCAGGTGACCTGCGAGGCCACCCCGCACCACATGTTCCTGACCGAGAACGACCTGGACGAGACCTACAACACCTCGCTCAAGGTCAATCCGCCGCTGCGCACCGACGAGGACGCCGAGGCCATCCGTCAGGGCGTCATCGACGGTACCGTCGACGTTATCGTCACCGATCACGCTCCCCACACCCCGTGGGAGAAGGCCCGCGAGTTCGAGCTTGCGCCCTTTGGCATGATCGGTCTCGAGACCTCGCTGTCGCTCGTGCTCACCGAGCTGGTCAACACGGGCAAGATGAGCATGGGCCGCATGGTCGAGCTCATGGCCATCAAGCCGCGTGAGATCCTGGGCCTCGACCAGGTTCAGGTCAAGGCGGGCTCCGTTGCCGACCTGACTGTCTTCGACGCGTCCGCCACCTGGACGGTCGGCGAGGACGGCTACGAGTCGCGCGCCGAGAACTCCGGTTTCGCCGGCCGCACGCTTACCGGTCGTGCCACCGATGTGTTTGTCGGCGGTAAGCAGACGCTCGCCGACGGCTGCATCTGCTAGCATAGCCTTATCGCTTTTGTGCGCGGCGCCCTTGCGGTGCCGCGCTTTCTGTTCGTTTGGACCATGCAACCGCATGGGGGATTGGAGCGTCTATGCCCACACCTTCCACTGCACGCATGCACGACTTCGAGGTCGTCTCGAACCAGGAGATCGCCGACGGCATCTTCTCGCTCGTCATCTCGGCCCCCAAGCTTGCAAGTGCGCTCAAGCCCGGTCAGTTTGTGAACATCGCCGTGCCCGGCGATGCGTCCTCGCTGCTTCGCGTGCCTCTGAGCTTCTATCGCGCCGACGCCCAGGCCGGCACCGTCGAGCTGTGGTACGCCGTCGTGGGCGACGACACCCGTCGTCTGTCGCAGATGGCCCCCGGCTCCAAGTCCAACCTGTTGGGCCCTGGCGGCCGCGGCTGGCTTGTTCCCGAGGGCACCAGGAAGGCGCTGCTCGTGGCGGGCGGCATCGGCGTTCCGCCCGTGCTGTGCCTCGCCGGCATGCTTGCCGAGCAGGGCGTGGATGTCGACGTTTGCCTGGGCTTTGGCACCGCTTCCAAGGCCGTGGGTGTCGATGAGTTCCGCGCGCTGGGCGCCACGGTTAACGTGTGCACCGATGATGGCACGCTCGGCATGCACGGTTTTTGCACCGATCCTGCCGCCGAGCTGCTCGGCGAGGGCGGCTACGACTACGTCGCCAGCTGCGGCCCCGCCGTCATGATGAAGAAGGTCGCCGCCGCTGCCGCCGAGGCCGGTGCGTACTGCGAGGTGTCGCTCGAGCGCATGATGAGCTGCGGCTTTGGCGCCTGCAACACCTGCAATGTCGAGACGGTCGACGGTATGAAGGGTGCTTGCATGTGCGGCCCCGTGTTCGATGCTTCCAAGGTGGTGGTCTTCTAGTGGGTACCGTGAACATGGCCGTCGATTTCGGCGGCGTCAAGATGCAGAACCCCATCAACACCGCAGCCGGTACCTTTGGCTACGGTTGGCAGTTCCAGAACTTCTTTGATGTTTCCCAGCTGGGCGCCATCACCACCAAGGGTTGCGCTGCCGAGCCCTGGCCCGGCAACCCCGCGCCCCGCATGGCCGAGATCCCCGGCGGTATGATCAACTCCGTGGGCCTTCAGAACCCCGGCGTGGCCGCCTTTGCCCGCGAGTCCGGTCCGTGGCTCGAGCAGCTTTCCAAGGACGGCTGCCAGGTCATCTGTCAGGTTGCCGGCCACTCCGTTGACGAGTTTGTCCGCGCACTCGAGATGTATGTCGAGCTGTGCCCCTGGGCTGCCGGCTACGAGATCAACGTGAGCTGCCCCAATATCGCCGCCGGCGGTGCCGCCATGGGCTCCACGCCCGAGGGCGCCTCTTCCGTTATGGCTGCCTGCCGCAAGGTGACCGATAAGCCTCTGTTCGTGAAGATGGCGCCGGTCAACGTCGCCGAGATCGCCAAGGCCCTCGAGGCTGCCGGCGCCGACGGCCTTTCGGTCATCAACTCCATCCAGGGCATGGCCATCGACGTCCATACCCGCAAGTCCCGCGTGGCCAAGCCCAAGGGCGGCCTTTCGGGCCCGCTGTGTCATCACATCGCCGTGCGCATGGTCTGGGAGGTTGCCCAGGCCGTCGATATCCCCATCAACGGTGTCGGCGGTGTCATGACCGGTGAGGATGCGGCCGAGTTTATCCTGGCCGGCGCCACCTGCGTGTCGGTCGGTATGGCCAACTTCGTCGATCCGTGCGCTTCGCTCAAGATCGCGCATGAGCTCGAGGCCTGGGCCGAGTCCCAGGGCGTGAAGGACATCAACGAACTGGTAGGTGCGTTCGAATGCTAGAGACCGATGCCCGCGACCGTGTTATCGTCGCTCTCGACTGCGACCGTGAGCGTGCGCTCGAGCTTGCCCACGAGCTTTCGGGCCATGCCGCCTGGCTCAAGGTTGGCATGACGCTCTATTACGCCGAGGGTCCTGAGATCGTCAAGACGTTCAAGGATTTGGGCTTTAAGGTTTTCCTCGACCTTAAGTTCCATGATATTCCGCATCAGGTTCGCGGCGCCGCCCGTTCGGCCTCGCTTGCTGGTGCCGACCTGCTCTCGGTTCACGGCTTGGGTTCGGGCGCCATGCTCGCTGCCTGCCGCGAGGGTGCCGAGGAGGCGCGCGAGGACCGCGCCAAGCTCGTCGCCATCACCGTTCTCACGAGCATGAATCAGGATGCCTTGAGCGAGATCGGCGTCGAGTCGCCCGTGTCCGAGGAGGCCGCCCGCCTGGCAAAGCTCGCTCAGGCCAACGGCATCGATGGCATCGTGTGCTCGCCGATGGAGGCTCACGACATGCGTGAGCTGCTGGGTTCTGATGCCCTGATCGTGACTCCGGGCGTGCGTCCGGTGGGTGCCGCCCTTGGTGACCAGTCCCGCGTGGCGACGCCTTCCCAGGCTATCGAGCGCGGCGCAAGTCATATTGTGGTGGGCCGTCCCATCACCGGCGCCGACGATCCGGTTGCCGCCTTTGACGCCATCGTCGCCGAGCTGGTCGAAAACGTCGCGTAAAAGATTCCCCTAAGTCACCACTTTTGGGTCTCATTAGCACAAAATAGCCCCTGTGCCTGCGTAAACTTTCCCATCCTTTGTGTGGAATCGCAGGTCAGGGGCTTAACTTTGGGCGCAGTATATTGCACTTTTTGCGGGTATCGTCTAACCTATGGAGCCGCGATTGGGCATTTTGTACGTTCTACGTGCTAAAATGCCAATTATTGAATCAGATATAACCCAACTACTTGGAGGTACGAATGGCACTCCCTCAGCTTACCGATGAGCAGCGCAAGCAGGCTCTTGAGAAGGCTGCTGCCGCACGTCACGCCCGCGCTGAGCTTCGCGAGCAGATCAAGAAGGGCGAGAAGTCCCTCGAGTCCGTGCTCAACTCCGATGACCCCATCGCTTCCCGCATGAAGGTTTCCACCCTCATCGAGTCTCTTCCTGGTTATGGCAAGGCCAAGGCCGCCAAGATCATGGAGGAGCTCGGTATCTCCGCTACCCGTCGCGTCCAGGGCCTCGGCGTCCGTCAGCGCGAGCAGCTCCTCGAGCAGCTGACCAAATAAGTGAGCGCTCAGGATTCCAAGCTCTTTGTGATTTCTGGACCGTCAGGCGCAGGCAAGGGTACGCTCGTCACTCGTGTGCGCGAGCGCCGCTCGAACCTGGGCCTGACGGTTTCGGCTACCACGCGAGCACCACGCAAAGGTGAGGTCGACGGCGTCAACTACTTTTTTCTGACGCGCGAGGAGTTCGACCGCCGCGTGGCAAACGGTGAGTTTGTTGAGTGGGCCGAGGTCCACGGTAACTGCTACGGCACGTTGGTGAGCGAGGTCCAGTCCAAGCTCGCCTCTGGTTCGTCTCTGATTTTGGAGATCGATGTCCAGGGCGCCCTGCAGGTGAAGGAGCGTTTCCCCGAGGCCGTGCTGATCTTTATCAAGCCGCCTTCGCTTGAGGTGCTCCGCGAGCGTCTAGTCGGTCGCGGTACCGAGACGCCCGAGACGATTGAGCTGCGTATGGCAAACGCCGCCGATGAGCTTGCCCTTGCCGACCGCTACGACGACGTCGTGGTTAATGACGATCTCGACCGCGCGACCGATGAGCTCGTTCGCGTTCTCGATATGCATGAAAGGATCTGAGGTCCGTGTCCGTTGTAAAGCCTTGCATTGACGATCTTCTGGAGAAGACCGATCACAACCGCTTCCTGCTCGCTTCGCTTGCCTCCAAGCGCGCCTGCGACATCAATAGCATGCTGCGTGGCCAGCACAACCGCGTGCTTGCCGTCCAGGATGTCGATGACATCACCATCGGGCTTTCCGGTGCCGATACCATCTCGATGGCTATGGACGAGATTGTCGACGGCGACATCTCTTACGACGAGGCCCGTTACGAGAAGGCGCTCGGCCACAAGGTTGCTGAAGCCTAAATGGCGGCTCGCGTCTGCCTGGTCCACTATCACGAGGTTGGACTGAAGGGTAAGAACCGCGCACATTTTGAGCATATCCTCATGGATAACATTAAGGCGGCTTTGGCCGCCTTTTCCGTGAACGCCGTGTCTCGAATTTCCGGTTATATCCTCGTGACCTTTAACGAGCATCAGGCCGATGATGCGGCGCGTGTTATTCGCACCGTTCCCGGCGTTGCTCGTGTGTCTTTGGCGTATCACACCAACCGCGACCCGCAGGAGTACTGCGCCGCCGCCGTCAAGGCGCTGCGCGAGTTTGGTTCCTTCGATTCGTTTAAGGTGCACGCTAAGCGCTCCAATACCGACTATGAGCTCACCTCGATTGACATCAATCGTCAGGTGGGCGAGGTGTTGTGTGAGGCCTTCCCCGATAAAAAGGTTCAAATGCACGACCCCGATGCGATGGTGCACGTACTGGTGGTCCAGGGTAGCGTTTATGTGTACGCGCGCTCCGAGCGCGGCGTGGGCGGTCTGCCGGTGGGTTCTGCCGGCAAGGTCGTGACGCTGCTGTCGTCAGGTATCGATTCTCCGGTGGCGACCTGGATGCTCGCGCGTCGCGGCGCGGTGTGCGTGCCGGTACATTTCTCCGGTCGTCCGCAGACGCCCGATACGAGCGAGTATTTGGTGCAGGATATCATCCGTGCGCTTGAGCCGGGTGTCCAGATCGGCCGCCTGTACGTGGTGCCGTTTGGCGACTGCCAGCGTGAGATTTCGGTCACCTGTCCCAGTAACCTTCGCGTGATCATGTATCGCCGCATTATGTATTCGGTTGCCGAGCGCATCGCGCATATCGAGGGCGCTAAGGCCATCGTTACGGGCGAATCGCTTGGGCAGGTTGCCTCCCAAACGCTTGAGAACATCATGGCTGTCAACGAGGCCGTGAAGATCCCCGTGTTCCGTCCTCTCATCGGTTCGGACAAGCAGGAGATCATCGCGCGCGCCGAGGAGATCGGTACGTTCGATATCTCGACTGAGGCCGCTCCCGACTGCTGCACGCTGTTTATGCCGCGCCGTCCCGAGACGCACGCTAAACTCGATGCCGTGCATGAGGCCTGGGAGTTGTTCGATCACGAGGAGATGATCGAGCGCCTGCTCAAGCAGACCGAGTACATCGACTTCGAGAGCAACACGTATAAGGCCCCTAAGACCTTAAAACGCAAACATTCGGAGCTTGCTCCGCGTGAGATTTACCAAGATCACGAGTAATTTTGTGCATAGACCGACGATGCGTCTGCATCGTCGGTCTTTTGCTATCTGGGCATTTTGCGGCTAAGTGTTCATTTGCTGACGTGTGCCTGAATAAATGG
This sequence comes from uncultured Collinsella sp., assembly GCA_900544465.1. Classification (GTDB taxonomy): domain Bacteria; phylum Actinomycetota; class Coriobacteriia; order Coriobacteriales; family Coriobacteriaceae; genus Collinsella. The sequence continues at coordinate 54,560 of UQVT01000001.1, forward strand.
ACAGTATTTCGCAAGGTTTTGGTCGGCTTTTGGTTTGACCGCGAAAACCGGTTTTGGAGAATGGCTGTTGCAGGACTCTTTTCCTGACACGATGTTGTTGGGAGGTTTTGCTATGGCGCAGCGCGAACAACACGAACGGGTCAAACGGATGGACCGCTTGGCGGACAAGCTGCTCGGTCATAAGGCAGTGGTGATGGCGATACTGGTCGTCATTGCGATGGCGAGTGGACTGGCGATGGCGAACCTTGGCGGCGGTGCCGGCAGTGTGTCGTTTGAGCACACTGATGGTTCGGGTTCGTTAGTGGAGCCGGGATCCGGCGATGCCTCGAGCGGAAAGACATCCGAAGGCTCTTCGCCTAAGGCGTCTGCCGCGGCAGAGGTTTATGTCGATGTTGATGGCGCCGTTGTGTCGCCCGGTGTATATCGTCTCAAGGACGGCGCGCGGGTGGCTCAGGCGATTGATGCCGCCGGCGGGCTGGCGCCCGAGGCAGACGTTACGGGGCTCAATCGGGCATCTAAGGTCGTCGATGGACAGAAGATTCACGTTCCAACGGTAGGGGAGCAGCAGGCGTCCATTGCGGAAGCTGGTGTTGATGGTGGGGCTTCCGCATCATCGGGCGTGAGTGGCGTAACAGGCCTAGTAAATATCAATACGGCAAGCGCGGCAGAGCTGCAGACGCTCTCGGGCATCGGTCCCTCCATGGCCCAGTCGATTATCGATGAGCGGACAAAGAACGGTGGTTTTGCCTCGGTTGACGATCTGATGCGTGTGTCGGGAATCGGCGAGAAGAAGCTTGCCAAAATCAAAGATTCCATCTGCGTATGAGTGCGACCGAGCGCGAGCATGTGATGCCTCCGCGGCCTCTGATGCCGTGGACGATGGCCCTGTGTGCCGGCATGTGCATGAGCTGCGCCTTGGTGCTCAACGTGGCCGCCGATGCGCTGCTGTGGGAGCGGGCTTCGGCGGTCGGGCCGCTATGGGCCATTCCCGTTACGGCGGCGGTATTCGTTGTGCTGGCTCAATCTTGTGCGCGGCTTGCCCCTTGGAAGCGGTGGCTGTATGCCGCGTCCGTCGGTCTCGTGGCGGGAGCGGTCGTCTCGGCGTGGTGGGCTGTGGGCGTGCTAAGCGCCTCGAAGGCGCTCGACGGTCGAGCGGCAAGCAGCCTTGAGTTTGTCGTGCAGGGTGACCCATCCATAAACGACGACGTGTATTCCTATACCTGCGAGGCACGCACGGACGGTAAGAACTTGGCAATGGTTCGCCTATCGTGCGACCTCGAGCTCAAGGTCGGGGCGCACGTGCGTGTTATCGGTCGCGTTTCACGTTTTGAGAACGATGCGTATGGACGATCGCGCGTGCTCCGAGGCGAGGTGCGCAAGGTTAAAGTCGTTCGGATTTTGTCGGTCGATGAAGACTCTCCGGGGCCGCTGCTTCGGCTGCGAAATGGGCTGCTTGCGTCCATCGCGCCTGCGACCGACCCGGCGCGTGCACTCATAGCCGGTGTCGTCTGCGGTCGTTCGGCCGAACTGCGCGCCCAGCCGGCGGGCGACTGGTTTTCGGTGACGGGAACGGCGCATCTTATAGCCGTCTCCGGCAGCCATTTGGCTATCGTGGGATTTGTAATCGAGGGTGTATTGCAAAAGACTCGCTGCTCACGTGGTGTTCAGCGGGCGATATTGGCGATGGCACTTGTGGGCTACACTGCCTTTACGGGCGCGTCTCCCTCGGCCGTGCGCGCGTGCTGCATGGTGTTCGCGACGCTTGTCGTAAACGGCGCGGGGCGTCGCCGGCACGGCGCATCGGCGCTCTTCGTAACCATGTCCATCTTTGTGCTACTGCGGCCGACGGTGCTGTTCGAGATGGGCTTTCAGCTCTCGTGTGCCAGCGTCTTAGCCATTCTGTGCTTTTGCCCCTATGCGACCTACGCTTTGGGCGAGCTGGGTGTGCCATCGGGCGTTGCCAACATACTTTCCGTCACGCTGTGCTCGCAACTGGCAACACTTCCCATTACCATTCCTGCCTTCGGTACGTTCTCGCTCATTGCTCCGCTGGCAAATGCAGTCATCGGTCCGGTGGTGAGCGTACTGCTTGCTGTGTCGATCGTGCTGGTTCCCTTTTCGCTCGTGGAACCGTTGCGGATTTGGGCGCTCGTTGTGCCCATGGTTGCCGCCCGTTGCGCACTGTTCTTCGAGCAGCTGTTTGCCGCCGTGCCTGGTGCATCTGTGAGTGTGCCGCCCGATAGCATGTGGATTTACCTAGTGCCGTGTTTGCTGGCGGTTCTGTTGGTCTGGTGGCCGCGTCCCCGTGCACGTCCTATGGCGGTGGGGCTTTCATGCCTGGTGCTCTTGGCTGCGATTCCGTACGTCTACTGGGATCGATTCGCTCCGCCTTCGGTGACGGTGCTCGATGTGGGCCAGGCGGATGCGATTCTTATCCGCCAGGGCGACGCATTAGCACTCGTCGACTGCGGGCTCGATGAGCGCGTGGTAGCGGCGTTGGTTCGCAATAACGTGCACCATATCGATGCCGTCTTTGTGACGCATTGGGATGAGGATCACTGGGGTGGTCTACCTGCCGTGCTCGAACAGTTTTCGGTCGGAACGATTGCCGTGGCGGCGGATGCGTTGGAGGATGCTCCTGCCGAGGTATTGAATCGACCTGGCGTTGAGTATCGGCAGGTGCGCCGTGGGGATACGGTCGACATCGGCTCATTTTGTGCCCGCGTGATGTGGCCGTTCGAGTCCGTAGATGGCGAGGGAAATGAGGACTCGCTTGTCCTGCTACTCTCTTATGTTCAGGAAGGCAAGAGCCTGCGTATGCTCCTCACTGGTGATGCCGAGCTCGACCAAGAACGGGAATTCGTGCAGGAGGTGGGGGATATCGATGTCCTTAAACTTGGGCATCACGGCTCCAAGGTTTCAGTCGATGGTGAGTTGCTGGATGTCCTGAGACCCGAGCTTTCCCTCGCGAGCGCCGGCAAGGGGAATCGATACGGTCATCCGTCGGATGCCTGCATCGATGCCGTTCAGGAAGCGGGCGGTGCGTTCGCATGCACCATCGAACACGGTGATATCACCATCAGCCCGACCGCAAAGGGCTTTGCGATGCGATGCCAGCGACCGTGACGACGTCGATGGCGTGTGGTGGGCC
>UQVT01000002.1 GCA_900544465.1 uncultured Collinsella sp.
TGAGGACGAGATTCGCGAGCGCGTTGCCCGCAAGGAGCGCGTGCTGGTGACCACGTTGACCAAGCGCATGGCCGAGGACCTGACCGACCATCTGCTCGACGCGGGCATTAAGGTCAATTACATGCACTCTGATACGGCGACAATGGACCGTGTCGAGATCCTGCGAACGCTGCGCGAGGGCAAGATCGATGTTCTCGTTGGCATCAACCTGCTTCGCGAGGGCTTGGATCTCCCCGAGGTCTCACTGGTGGCAATTCTCGATGCCGATAAGGAAGGCTTCTTGCGCAACCGCCGTTCGCTGATTCAGACGATTGGCCGTGCGGCCCGTAACGCCGATGGTGAAGTCATCATGTATGCAGACGTTGTGACCGATTCGATGAAAGAGGCCATCGAGGAGACGCAGCGCCGTCGCGAGATTCAGATGGCATATAACGAAGAACATGGCATTGTGCCCAAGACAGTGCGCAAGGCCATCAACGACATCTCAAGTTTTATTGCCGAGGCCGAAAAAACTGTGGGCTCCAAAGGACGCTCGAAGGGCGACTCTCTTGGCCATGGCGCATTCTATACGCCCGATGAGTCGGGCGAGGGCGGTGTGCCGGAAACGGTGGCGCCCGAGCAGACACTTGCGGAGCAGTTGGAAGAACTGCCGCATGACGAGCTTGTGCGGATCGTCGAAACCATGGAGGAGGATATGCGTAACGCTTCTGCCGCCATGGACTTTGAGGAGGCGGCGCGCCTGCGCGATGCCGTCGTTCAGATTCGGGCGATGCTCGAGGGTGCGTCTGAGGACGAGACGATCGAGCGCTTGCGCTTGCAGGCCCGCAAGGGTTCCACGTTCGCATCGGGCAGAAAACGCCAGGGTGCACGGTTTAAGAAATAGCGAACAGGCCCCGAGTTCCCTGTGGAGCTCGGGGCCTATGTCTTTTGCGCGCTGGAATTCGTGCGTTAGAGGTCTGCAATCAGGGCTTCGGCACAACGAATGCCGTCGGTGGCCGCGCTCATGATGCCGCCGGCATATCCAGCTCCCTCACCACAAGGGTAGAGGCCCGGGGTCGACACGGCATGGCACGTTCGGTCTCGGGTGACAGTGACCGGTGAGCTCGAACGAGTCTCCACGCCGGTAAGAACGGCATCGGGACGGTCGTAACCTCGTAGCTTTTTTCCGAGTAGGGGAAGTCCCAGGCGGAGCGACTCGACGATATGCTGCGGCAGGGCTTCGTCAATTGCCGTCCAGGTCACACCGAGCGGATAGGTGGGCTTTACCTTTCCGGGCGCCTTGCTGGCGCGTTCTGCGAGGAAATCTCCGACGAGTTGTGCCGGTGCGTTCCAGTTGGAACCGCCCAGGCGATAGGCGGCCGCCTCGCAGGCACGTTGGAGCTCGATGCCGGCGAGCGGGTCATCGTTGGGAAGGTCCTCAGGCGTGACGTTAACGAGCAGGGCGGCGTTTGCGTTGCGTCCGTCGCGGGCATTGAGGCTGGCGCCGTTGACGCACAGGTGGCCCTGCTCGGAAGAGGCGGCGACAACCTGCCCGCCGGGGCACATGCAAAACGAGAACACGCTGCGGCCGTTGGGAAGATGGGCGACGAGCTTGTAGGGGGCTGCTCCGAGGGCAGGATGTCCCGCCAAGGCTCCATATTGGGCTCGGTCGATGTCGCGCTGCGGATGCTCGATGCGAACGCCCATGGCAAAGGTCTTTTGTGCGAGGGCCACGTTGTGGTCCTTAAGGAGCTCAAAAATATCGCGAGCAGAATGCCCGCAGGCGAGGATGAGGTGCTTTGTCTCGATTGGCTCGTAAGCGGCGTCTTGGGACGATTGGACATCAATACCGGTGATGGCGCCAGACGCGTCGATGTGAATGTCGACGAGCTTTGTTCGATAACGGACGATACCTCCGAGCTGCTCGATGCGCTGGGATATAGCGGTGACAACCGTGGGAAGGATGTCGGAGCCAATGTGCGGCTTGGCATCCCACAGAATATCGCGGGGCGCACCCGCCTCGACGAAGGTTTCGAGGATAAGGCGATGGGCGGGATTTTTTGTTCCCGTATTGAGCTTGCCGTCCGAGAAGGTCCCCGCGCCGCCCAGACCAAACTGGATATTACTCTCGGGGTCGAGGATGCGCTCCTTTAGAAAGAGGTCGATCGCATGCGAGCGGCGAAATGCCGGGTCGCCGCGCTCGATGAGCAAGGGCTTAAGACCTGCTTTGGCGAGCGTTAGCGCGGCGAAAAGGCCAGCGCATCCGGCGCCGACAACGACAGGGCGTTCTTGAGGTGCGTCGGAGACGGGGGTGGGGAATGAAGACCCATCGTCTTTTATCGCGCGTACGCGCGAGCGGTCACGCTCGGAAACGCTGTCGACCGCTTCTCGCTCGAGGTGGGGACTGGTCAGCTCAACACGAAAGCTCAGGATAAAATGGACGTCTCGTTTTTTGCGAGCGTCGATTGACTTGCGGTGGAGCTCGATGGACTTGATCTCGGAGTCTTTGCAACGTAGGACGCGCTTGGCGACTCGCTTGCCAACAATGAGGCAGGCATTTTCATCGCCGGCTTCATCGAGCGACGCGTTGACTTGGGTGATTTCAATCATCGAGGTCTCCTTAGAGGCAAGAAAGAGGCCGTCCGGTATCCCAGACGGCCCGAATGCGATTTTGATTATAGACTGCGCGGCTACAGGCTGCTTGCAGCGCGAATGCCCGAGAGCCATGCCCACGCAAGGTTAAAGCCTCCGCAATCGGCGTCGATGTCGAGCGCTTCGCCGCAGACGTAAAGCGGGGTGTCGACAACGCTGCGCGCGCGTAGACTGGGTGTTGAGATGCTCTCGACAGATACGCCACCACGCGTGACCTGCGCCGAGCGCTCCTCGGCGGTTCCTTCGACGAGCAACTTAAAATGCTTGAGGATCGAGACCAGGTGGATGACATCGTTGGAGCCTGGATGGCACTGCTCGAACGCTGTGCAGACGACGCGGGAGAGTTGCGGGGCGAGCATGCCGTCGAGCCAACGGGGATCGCGGGGCGAAAAGCCGCCGAGCAGCTTAACGCGCCGGTTAAGCATATCGAGCAACTCGTCTTTAGAGAGGTCGGGGAAAACGTCGAGCAGGATCGTATCGCCGCGCTGGATACGACGGGAGAGGTTGAAGACAGCGACGCCCGAGATACCGAAGGTTCGAAACAGTACTTCACCGTCTTCGTGCCAGAGCTCACTACGGTTACGGGTGAGCGTCAAGCGGGCGCGGACGCGCAGACCATCCAACGTCTTGAGTGCTGCCCGATCGCCAACGACCGTTGCCGATACGGGGCAGAGGATGGGGCGCAGCGAAGTGAGGGGGAGGCTAAACGTATCGGCGATACCGGTGGGGTTGCCGCCCGTGGCGATAATTACGGCATGTGCCTGCAGGGCCTCGTTCTTGCGAGGGACATCGGCGAGCGCTTTCCGAAGCGAGCGGAGCTCCGATTTTCGGTCGTCGTGCTTTTTTGCCTTGAGCGCCCGCGCTGGACGGTCTATTTGGAGTGCCCAGCCTTCGGAAACTTTGTGCGCCGAGGCAACGTTGGCTCCGCAGATTAAGGTGATACCTAGGCGGTTGCAAACGTTGAGAAGCGCGTCGCGCACCGATTCGGCGCGAAGGGAGCGCGGGTACAGCCGGCCTTCCTCGGAGGTTGTCATGATGCCCAGCGAGGAGAAGAAACCCATAAGCTCTTGTTCGGGCCGGGGGCCCATAACGGATTCAACGAATGCGGGGTGGTTGTACCGCTGTGGATCAATCGATTCGTTGGAGAGGTTGCAGCGGCCGTTGCCGGTCGCAAGGAGCTTAAGGCCGCAGGCGACATCGCGCTCAACGATGCAGACGCTTTTGCCAGCGCGTGCGGCCGTAATGGCGGCGGCGAGGCCTGAAGCCCCGCCGCCGATTACCAGGACGTCATAGAAGGCGCTCGTGTTCACTTAGGCCTCGTCGGTCTCGTGCGGGGTAATGGCCTCGACGGCAGAGACTGCCTTGGGCAACATGCCATCGGGCAGTGCGGTCTCGACCTCGCCCTTATCGCAGGCCTCGGCGAGTGCCGGATTAATGGGAAGCTGGCCCAAGATGTCGAGGTTATAGCACTCTGCGACCTCGGGGAGCTTGCTCTTGCCAAAGACCTCGATCTTCTTGCCGCAGTCGGGACACTCAATATAGCTCATGTTCTCGACAATGCCCAGAATGGGGACGTTCATCTTCTCGGCCATGTTGACCGCCTTGGCGACGATCATCGAGACCAGATCCTGCGGGCTCGTGACGATGACGATGCCGTCGACGGGCAGCGACTGGAAGACGGTGAGCGCGACATCGCCTGTTCCCGGAGGCATGTCGACCAGCAGGTAGTCGATGGGGCCCCACGAGGTCTCGCTCCAGAACTGCCTAATGGCGCCCGCGATGACCGGACCGCGCCAAAGGACGGGGTCGGTCTCGTTTTGGAGCAGAAGGTTGGAGCTCATGACCTTGACGCCGTGCTCGGAGATTTCGGGCAGCATAAGGTTACCAAGGGCATGGACGTGGCGTCCGCTCATACCGAGCATCTTGGGGATGGAGGGACCGGTGATGTCGGCATCGAGGACGCCGACCTTGTGGCCGTGACGGGCAAGCTCGGTGGCGATGGCACCGGTGACAAACGACTTGCCGACACCGCCCTTGCCGGAAAGTACGGCGATGACGCGTTTGACCTCGGACAGCGTGTTCTCCTCAAATTGCGACGGCGATGTTTGTCCGCCGGCGGCCTGTGCGTGCTCGCAACCCATGTATGACTCCTTTGTATATGTTGGGGCCGGGGCCCCGTGATGTGACACGAGCGTCATTGTACCCTCGTTTGCGAGCGGGAGCCATTTACGATGCATTTGGGCCGAGCGTGCTTGCAATACGATGGGCCCAAGCGAATGGGCGGGCTTACTGAACTTTGCTGGCGAACTCGAGGTATTGCATGCGCTGCAGCTTGTCGATCGTCGAGGCGTATGGGCTGTCTTCAGATTCCAAATCGTAGCGTAGCCCGTCGGCACCAAGGTAGCCGGCGACATTGATGGTGGGCACATCTGACCTTGTTGCAAGCAGAGCCTTTTGATAGTCGGTGAGCGGGGCGCCGATCTTATTAAGGGTAATGGCTGCAATCTCGTTTGCCCCGACGGTGTCGTAGACGTTGAGCTCGGTATTGCCGGCGATTTCATAGTTAGCCCAGACGAAATATGTCGACTGATAGATACGGAAAGCGTGGCTTGCCGTATCTTCCTGAGGGTACAGCTCGTCGTTGAGAGTCGTTGCGGCGCTCGGCTGATGGTCGCCAAAAAAGACAAGGACAACCGGTCTGCCGATATTGCGGAGCTCGTTGATAAAGTACTCGAGGTCCCGGTCGGATGCGTTGATGCAGGTAAGATAGGTGTTGAGCGCGCTATTGGCACCCTCGCTGGCTCCCTCGACCCAATAGTTTGTCAGCTCCTCGGCGGGAACGGTGCCATAGTCGTAGCCGCCGTGATTTTGCATCGTGACGTCAAAGATGAACTGCGGGGCTTCGTCGGTTCTAAGCAGGTCGAGTATCTTGTCGTAGGTGGCGTAGTCGCATACGCCGGCATGGTAACAGGGCGCACCTTCGAAATCGCCGATTGAAAGAAAGTCTCCAAAGCCCAGCTGCTGATAGATTTTATCTCGATGGTAGTTGACGGGGTTTTGCGGGTGCATAGCGGTAGCGGTATACCCAAGCTCCTTAAGGTCCTTTGCCAGGCTGTTGACACCATTCATCTGATACAGCTGATAGGGGATTTTGCCTAATCCGACAAAGGCCGTTGTCGCTCCGGTCAAAAATTCGAATTCGGAGTTCGCCGTTCCGCCACCGGCGACCGAAGCGAGCATGGTGCCGCGAACAAGTGTGTCGGGAAGCGAGTTGTAGAATGCGGGGCCGGTGTACCCGGCCGCCTGGAGCTGCTCAAAGCACGAAAGGTCGCTAAAACTCTCGTTCATGACGGCAACAATCGTCGGCTTGATTTCATTGAACTGGGCAACGGCCGCCGCGCGCTGCTCGCTCGAGCCATACGTGCTGTCGTAGGTGGCGGCGAGCTCCTGCTCGATGCTCTGCGCCTCATCGGGCGTATAGTCTTCGGGCTTCTCAATGGGCAACTCGTTGACCATTTCGGTGAACGAAGTGATAAAACCCTGAGACGCATACGTGGTGATGGGCTGCCAACGGTCAAATCCAAAATTCAGCGCCTGCTCCAAGTCGATGCTGGAAAAGCCCGAGAGCCCCACAACGGTCACTAGCAGAAAAGCGCAGAGGTTGGCGGCGATTGCGGGGAAGACATGGGTGGGTGTACGGAGCTTTCTCGGTCGGATAAGCGAAAGAAGCCCCAGGGAAATCTCCAGCAGGGCTAGAGAGGTTACGATTCCGGCGGTAAAGGTAAACTCGTATCCCTCGCTCACTTCCATTGCGGTGCCAAGGGCCAAGATATCGCTTGGCAGGATGGCCTCGCCTTTAAACGTTATGACGAAGTGCTCGGCAATGCCAAGGATGCAACAGACGACGGGCACGAGGGCCATGACGCCTCCATGACGTTGTCCCAGCAAATAAAGGGAGAGCAGAACCGTCGCGAGCAACCCGACGGAAAACCCAAATGAGTTGGCGGGAATGCGATAGAACGTTTCGTTGCAGGCAATTTCGAGTGAAACGAACGAGAGCGCTGAAACGGCGGCGATGACAAGGATGTCACGGCAAATACAGGCAACTGTTCCCGTCGCAAGATCGGTTTGGTCGATAAGTCCCGAAACCAAGGGCTCGACAAGAAGTATGACGGCGGCAGCACCGAGCGCCGAATAAGAAAGGACCCATAGGGAACTGTCCTCATTTACGAGCAATTGATTCGTAATCCATGCAGCTACCATGCCGAGCGGGATGAGGAGCGTCGCGCACCAAAAGACGCGGGCAATGGGCGGCTTTTCATTGTGTTTGATTGAAAAATACACGCGCACGACGACGGTGGCCACGATAAGGACGGCGATGAATATGGGCAGATTGGCCATGTCGCTCGAAGTGATTTCAAGGGGGATATCTTCGGTCATGGACGTTCCTCTGTTACAGCAAATTAAGTTCAGTATTAGATTACTGTAACCTCTCCACGGTATTTCGAGAAACAAAGCACCCGATACGCAAAGCTAAAGGTCTGCGAATCTTGTATTACGAACATCTGTGCGCGTCGAGTGCGCTAAACTCAACGGCAGTATGATTCGATGCAATAGGAGGCAAGGAGCTTCCATGTCTGATTCTTCTATCGTTATTCGCGGCGCTCGTGAGCACAACCTCCGCGATATCGATGTTTCCATTCCGCGTGACCAACTCGTGGTCATTACCGGTCTTTCTGGCTCGGGCAAGAGTTCGCTGGCATTTGACACTATCTATGCCGAGGGCCAGCGTCGATACGTCGAGAGCCTTTCGAGCTATGCGCGCCAGTTCTTGGGCCAGATGGACAAACCCGACTTGGATTCAATCGACGGCCTTTCGCCGGCGGTGTCGATTGACCAAAAGACGACGTCTAAAAACCCTCGCTCGACGGTTGGCACCGTAACCGAGATTTATGACTATCTGCGCCTGCTGTTCGCCCGTGTGGGCACCCCGCACTGCCCCGAATGCGGCCGCGTCATTGAGCGTCAGACGACCGACCAGGTTGCCGACAAGGTCTTGGCGGCGGGGGAGGGCCGCCGCGCGTTTGTGCTGGCACCGGTGGTGCGCGGGCGAAAAGGCGAGTACACCAAACTGTTTGAGGACCTTCGCGCCGAGGGCTTTAGCCGCGTGCGTGTCGACGGTGAAGTGCGCTCGCTCGACGATCCGATCGATCTGGACAAGAAGTTCAAGCACGATATCGAGGTCGTGGTCGATCGCATCGTGATCCGTGAGAACTCTCTGGGCCGTATCGCCGAGTCTGTTGAGCAGGCGACCGCGCTGGCTCACGGCAATGTAAACGTGTACATGCTGCCCAATCGTGATGCTCCCGAGGGGACCGAGGGCGAGCTGCTGGAGTATTCGTTGGCCTTGGCGTGCCCGGAGCATGGTCACTCCATTGACGATCTTCAGCCGCGTGATTTTTCGTTCAACGCTCCCTATGGCGCATGTCCTGAGTGCGACGGCCTGGGCTTTAAGAAAACCGTTGATGCCGAGGCGCTGATCGAGGACCCCTCGAAGTCCATTGCCGACGGAGTCTTTGGTAGCCTGTTTGGCAATTCGAACTACTATCCGCAGATTTTTGCTGCGGTCTGCAAACACTTTAAGGTGAGCACCGATACGCCGTGGGAGGACTTGCCCCCTCGCGTGCGTCGTGCATTCTTGGATGGCCTGGGCGATACGAAGATCTCGGTCGACTACCAAAAGCTCGACGGACGTCGCAGCCAGTGGGATACCAAGTTTTCGGGCGTTCGCAACATCCTGTACGAACGCTATACCGAGACGACGAACGAGAACACCAAGGCGCGCTTGGAGAAGTACATTCGCGAGGAACCGTGCTCGAGCTGCCACGGCGCTCGTTTGCGCCCTGAGATGCTCGCCGTCACCGTGGGCGGCAAGTCCATTTACGAGGTTTGTTGCCTGTCGTGCCGTGAGTCGCTCGAGTTTTTTGAGGGCCTGGAGCTCACCGAGCGCCAACAGTTTATCGGCGGGCGCATCGTCAAGGAAATCCTGGAGCGCTTGCGTTTTCTGGTCGATGTTGGACTCGACTATCTGACGCTCGATCGTGCCTCGGCGACGCTTTCCGGTGGCGAGGCGCAGCGTATTCGCCTGGCAACGCAGATCGGCGCGGGTCTCATGGGCGTGCTCTATATTCTGGATGAGCCCTCGATCGGTCTTCATCAGCGTGACAACGAGCGCCTGATCAAGACGCTCGAGCGCCTGCGCGATATCGGCAATACCGTTATCGTTGTCGAACACGACGAGGATACAATCCGTGCCGCTGACTACGTGATCGACATGGGGCCCGGCGCCGGTGTCAACGGCGGGCACGTAGTCGCGGCGGGAACGCCTGCTGATATCATGGCGTGTCCTGAGTCGATGACGGGCGCTTATCTGACCGGCAAACGAATGATCCGGGTGCCTGATGAACGGCGCAAGCCCGGTCGCGGCTGCCTTAAAATTACGGGCGCTCGAGCCAACAACCTCAAAAACGTTACTGCCAAGATCGAGTTTGGTACGCTTACGGTTGTTACCGGCGTGTCGGGATCGGGCAAGAGCTCCCTGGTTACCGACACCATTGCGCCTGCCCTTACGAATGCCATTCACCGCTCGACGCGCCCCGTGGGTCCGTATAAGAAAATCGAGGGCATCGAGTGTATCGATAAGGTTATCGATATCGACCAGTCGCCGATTGGCCGCACGCCGCGTTCCAACCCTGCTACCTATATCGGCCTGTGGGATGATCTTCGCGCGCTGTTTGCGAGTACGCCGGAGTCGAAGGCGCGCGGCTACTCGCCGGGCCGTTTCTCCTTTAATGTGAGTGGCGGGCGCTGTGAGGCGTGCAAGGGCGACGGGCAGATCAAGATCGAGATGCACTTCCTTCCCGATATCTACGTTCCCTGCGAAGTTTGCGGCGGTAAACGCTACAACCGCGAGACACTCGAGGTCACCTACCGTGGCAAGACCATCTCGGACGTGCTCGACATGAGTGTCACCGAGGCGCTGGCCTTCTTTGGGAATATCCCGCAGATTAAGCGCAAGCTCCAGACGCTGTACGATGTAGGCTTAGGCTACGTGAGCCTGGGCCAGCCCGCCACGACGCTCTCGGGCGGCGAGGCGCAGCGTGTGAAGCTCGCCAAGGAGCTTCATCGACGCCAGACGGGCAAGACGTTCTATATTTTGGACGAGCCGACGACCGGTCTTCATTTTGAGGACGTCCGCCAGCTGCTCGATGTGCTGCAGCGCTTGGTCGATGCGGGCAACACGGTGCTGGTGATTGAGCACAACCTTGATGTCATCAAGGTTGCCGACCGCCTGATCGATATGGGTCCCGAGGGCGGTAACGGCGGCGGAACCGTCGTGGTTTCGGGCACACCGGAGCAGGTTGCGGACTGTCCGCAGAGTTATACGGGCAAGTTTTTGGCGCCGTTGCTCAGGCGTGACCGGGAGCGTCAGGCTCAACTTGATGCTCAATAAATAGGCGATTCAGTTTATGGGCGCCATCGACTCCTTGTGATTCGATGGCGCTTGCTGTGCCGAAGTGACGTATGCAGCCGAATTGGACATATACTTAATCCTTGCGTCCGAATGCGAGGGAAAGGATATGTCATGGCAAAGGCTGTAAAGACGCCAAAAACCAATGCGATGCGCGAGCTGGAAAGTGCCGGCATTTCCTATGTTCTACATACGTACGAAGACGATGGTGATGAGTCGGTGGGCCTGGGGGTCGCGATTTCGGAGCAGCTTGGCGAGGAGCCCGGTCAAGGATTTAAGACTTTGGTCTGTGTGGCACCGTCCAACGACTATGTCGTGTGCTGCATCCCTGTTGCCGACGAGCTCGATCTAAAGTCCGCCGCGCGTGCCGCGGGGGAGAAGTCCTTGGCCATGATGCATGTGAAGGATTTGCTTGCGGCGACTGGCTACGTTCGCGGCGGCTGCAGCCCGGTCGGTATGAAAAAACGCTACCGGACGCTCATTGACGAGACATGCGTCCTTTGGGATACCATTTTTATTTCGGGAGGCAAGCGTGGTTATCAGCTCGAGCTTGCACCCGATGATTTAATTGCATTTTGCGGGGCGACGGTTGCCGCGATTACGAGAGAGGACTGAGCGATGCCGCAGGAAGAATTGAAGTGCGGAGCTCATTTTGCAAAAGAATCTGCGCCTCAGACACCCTCATCCGAAGTTTCTTCGTCGCGAGATGACACTGACGACATGGGCTCGTCGGACTACTCCACGGTTGGTCGTTCCGCCGGGCTTATGACCATCCTGACTATCGTGTCTCGCGTTACCGGTTTTATCCGCACGTGGGCAATGGCGGCCGCTATCGGCATGTCGCTACTCTCGTCCTCCTATCAGGTCGCCAACAACCTGCCCAATATGCTCTACGAACTCGTGATGGGCGGCATGCTCGTGACGGCGTTTTTGCCCGTGTACATGGGCGTGAGGCGTGAGCAGGGTCGCGAGGCCTCGAACGAGTACGTGGGCAACCTGCTCGGCATTCTGCTTTTGGTGCTGGGTGGCATTTCGTTGCTGGGGACCGTGTTCGCCCCGGGCTTTATCTGGACTCAATCGTTCCTTTCGGGTGACGGCGGCAGCATGGATACCGCTGCGTTCATGTTCCGTTTCTTTGCTATCCAGATTCTGTTTTATGGTTTGGGCTCGGTGTTCTCGGGCGTTCTCAACGCACACCGCGACTACTTCTGGTCGACGTTTGCCCCGGTCCTCAACAATGTGATCGTCATTGCGAGCTTTATGGGTTTTGCGCCCGTGTCCGCACAGTTTGGCGAACGTGCCGGCATCATCTTGATTGCGGCCGGTACGACCCTCGGTGTCTTTGTTCAGATGGCATGTCAGATCCCCGCGCTTGGCAAGCACGGCGTGCATCCCCATATCCATATCGACTTTAAGGACCCCGCACTGCGCCAGACGATTGCGCTCGGTATCCCGACGCTGCTCGCCACGGTGTGCATGTTTGTCTCGACTTCTATCACCAACGCTGCCGCGCTGGTGGTCCAGCCCGAGACTGGTCCTTCCGTCATCGCCTATGCGCGCCTGTGGTACACGCTGCCCTATGCGCTGATTGCCGCCTCGCTTTCGACGGCGCTCTATACCGAGCTCTCTCACGACGCACAGGAGAAGGATTACGACAGCGTTCGCACGGGCATTTCGCGTGGCGTCGCCCAAATGCTGTTCTTCCTGATTCCGTTCGCGCTGTACCTGATTGTCTTCGCGCGTCCGCTCAACATGATCTACTGTGCTGGCAAGTTTGATGAGTCCGGCGTGGCGCTGGTATCCGAGTTCCTTGTCTACCTGGCGTTCTCGCTGCCGCTCTACGGCGTGGTCGTGTTGATGCAGAAGAGCTTCTCTGCCTTGCTCGACATGAAGCCCTATAGCCGCTATTGCCTGTATTCCGCCATCGGCCAGGCCGGCTCGGTTCTGCTGTTTGGCGTTGTGCTGGGCTTCGGTATGCCGGCAATCGCGCTTTCGTATGTCGTCGACTACGTGATCTTGGTCGGTTGTTCGCTGTGGTGGCTGCGTCGTCGTCTGCGTGGTCTTCAGGTCAAATCTATCCTGCATGGCGGTTTCTTTGGCCTTTTGCTCGGTGGCCTGGGTGCTGCCGCAGGCGCCGGCGTCATGTGGGCGCTTGAGCACTTTGTCGGGGCACTTGGCGGCTCGATTCTGATTACTCTTGGCTACGTTTGCGTTGCGGGTGTCGTCTCGCTTGCTGTTACCTTTGGCCTTGCCGTCGTCCTTAAGATGCCCGAGGTCTCGGCGCTGCTTCGTCGCAAGTAGGTGCGTGTGGCCGGTCACGACAACATTCCAACACTCGCCGAGCAGGTTTCGCGCGTTCCCACGCAGCCCGGATGTTACCTTTGGAAAGATGCCAAGGGCGATGTCATCTACGTTGGCAAGGCAAAAAACCTGCGTTCCCGTATGCGCCAGTACGTGACACTGCAGGATGAGCGTCAAAAGATCCCGCTGATGATGCAGCTGGTGGCGAGCTTTGACTATATCGTGGTGGAGACCGAGCACGAGGCGTTGGTGCTCGAGCGCAATTTGATTGGTCAGTACCATCCGTACTTTAACGTTGACCTCAAGGATGACAAGAGCTACCCCTTTATCGCCATTACAAAGGGCGACCTGTATCCCGCTATCAAATATACGCGCGAGCGTCATAAGCCGGGAACGCGTTATTTTGGTCCCTATACCGATAGCCGTGCGGCACGTGAGACGATAGATACGCTGCGCAAGGTTATCCCCATCTGCTCCGCATCCTGTGCGGAGTGGCGTCGTTGTCGTCGTATCGTCGAGTCCCACAGGGGCGAGGAAGACATCGTCAATATGATTTGCGCGCAAAACGGGCGTCCCTGCTTTGACTACCATGTCGGGCGCGGCCCGGGTGCGTGTGTCGGCGCGATTTCTCCTACGGACTATGCCAAGAACGTCAAACGTGTCGAACGTTTTTTGTCGGGCCATCGCAAGGATGTCGTCGATGAGCTGACCTCCGAGATGACGGATGCCGCCGAGGCGCTCGACTTTGAGCGCGCGGCACGCGTCAAACGTCGTTTGGAGGTCATCAGGGGTCTGGACGACCGTCAGCAAGTCGTTTTTCCCTCCAGTGTCGATATCGATGTCATCGGTTTCTATCGCGAGGAGACCATCTCCGCCGCTTGCGTCTTTGTCGTGCGTGAGGGTCGAACGGTTCGAACCTGCGAGTTTATTCTCGATAAGGGTTTGGATGTCGACGAAGAGGAACTTCAATCGGGCTTTCTTAAGCGCTATTACGACGAGACGGCTGATATTCCAGCTGAGATAAACCTCTCTGTCGAGCTTGAGGATGCGGAGGCGCTGGGGGAGTGGCTTGCAGGCAAGCGCGAGCGTTCCTGCCATCTCCATAGGCCGCAGCGTGGCGAAAAGCACCGTTTGCTCGATATGGCATCCAAAAATGCGCGCCATGCCCTCATGCGCTACATGATGCGAACGGGGTACGCTGACGACCGCACCAATCAAGCGCTCCTGGAGCTCGAAAGCGCGCTGGCGCTGCCGGCGCCGCCGATGCGTATCGAGTGCTTCGATATCTCGACGCTGCATGGAACCTTTACCGTCGCCTCGATGGTGGTGTTTACCAACGGACGCGCCGACAAGAGCCAGTACCGTCGTTTTAAAATTCAGGCCGAATTGGACGAGGCAAACGACTTCGTGTCGATGTCCGAGGTTTTGGGACGACGCTATGCTCCCGAGCGCATGGTCGACGAGCGCTTTGGCTCGCGCCCCGATTTGCTCGTTGTCGATGGCGGTAAGCCGCAATTGACCGCTGCGATCAAGCAACTTGAGGCTCTTGGGCTCGATATACCGGTTTGTGGCTTGGCGAAGGCCGATGAGGAAGTTTTCGTGCCTTGGGACGAGACTCCCGTCGTGCTGCCGACCGGGTCTGCTTCGCTCTATCTAATTAAACAGGTTCGCGATGAATCGCACCGTTTTGCCATCACGTTCCATCGCGAGTTGCGCGATAAAGCCATGACGGTTTCGGTACTCGATGACGTTCCAGGCGTGGGACCCACCAGAAAACGTGCCCTTATGCGCCATTTTGGCTCGATGAAGCGTTTGCGCGCGGCGAGCGAGCAAGAGATCGCGGAAGTTCGCGGCATACCTGCCGATGTTGCCAAGGCGGTCCACGAGGCGCTCGTTGCATGGAATGCCGAGCGCGCCGAGGCGGCGGCTGGCCATTCCGATAGCTAAACACGAGCCAAACAACTGATATACATGATTGCGCGATTTTCAACCATTTATTTCGCCATGATTGCCTGCTGGTTTCGGGTTTTATTAACGCTAAAACGTTTGACTAACCCAAGCGAAAACCCTGCTATCCTGCGGGTTGACGAAGACTGATATCTCACCTCGCCGATACATACTGTCTGGCGAATCGTTTGTCAACGAATTCGGTGAACGGTAGTAAATACCGTTCAAGCGTATGTATGTATCGGTCGCCGAGCGCGGCACCTCAGTTGGGTTCGTCGGTAGGTAAGGTATATATCGTCCGCAAGTTGCGCGGGGGCAAGTCTAGGTGCTCCCGAGTAAGATTCTCTATTGATAGGAGAAGACATGGCCATCATCAACAAGGGTATGTCCAGGCGTTCGTTCCTCGGCCTCACCGGCAGCGTCGCTGCTGTCGCAGGGCTTGGTCTCACCGGCTGCGGTGGCAGCTCTAGCGACGAGGGTTCCGCTTCCGGTTCCACCGATTCCGCCAACCGTGGCGGCGGCGTGATTACCGCTGGTTCCGCTTACGCTCCGTCCAGCTTCGATCCCGCCAGCACCGGCTCCGCTGTGGGCCTGGGTGCTAACTGGCACGTCGTCGAGGGCCTCTACGGCATCGATTACCACGACTACAGCACCTTCAACGAGCTCGCCACCGACGATCCCAAGTCTGTGGACGACACCACTTTCGAGGTCACCATCCGCAAGGGCGCCAAGTTCTCCGATGGCACCGAGGTCACCGCTGACGATGTCGTTGCCTCCTACACCGCTTGCGCCGCTTCCGCTACCTATGCTCCGTTCTTCCAGCCCTTCGAGTCCATCGAGGCCAAGGACGCCAGCACCGTGACGGTCAAGACCAAGGTCCCCAACTTCTCCCTGCTCAAGGATCGTCTGGCCATCGTCCGCGTTACCCCGGCCACCCAGACCGAGGAGGATCGCGCCAAGCAGCCGATCGGCTCCGGCCCCTGGATGTACGACTCTATCTCCGATACCGAGATCACCCTGGTTCCCAACCCCGAGTACAACGGTGAGTATGCTGCCGAGGATAAGAAGATCCAGTACAGCATCCTGACCGACCCCACCGCTCGCGTTACCGCTCAGCAGGAGGGCTCCACGCTCGTTATGGAGCTCGTTACCGCTGATGCCGTCGACCAGCTCGAGAGCGCCGGCTGCAAGATCGATAACGTTCAGGGTTTCGGCACCCGCTTCATCATGTTCAACGTCGCCAAGGAGCCTTGGAACAACGTCAAGGTCCGTCAGGCCGTCATGTATGCGCTCGACACCGAGAAGATGGTCAGCAACACCTTCGCCGGCCTTGCCACCGCTGCCAGCTGCTACCTGCCCAAGAGCTTCACCAACTATCATGAGGCTTCCACGGTGTACAAGACCGACGCCAAGAAGGCTAAGAAGCTCATCGAGGAGTCTGGCATCACCCCGGGTGCCATCACCCTGCGCACCACCGACAACGAGCAGATTAAGGGCATGGCCGCCCAGGTCAAGAACGACCTCGACGCTCTCGGCTTCGATGTGACCATCCAGACCGATACCTCGCCGGCCACCTACGCTGCCATCGACGGCGGCGAGGCCTACGATATCCTCCTTGCCCCTGGCGATCCTTCCTGCTTCGGCGCCGACCCCGACCTGTTGCTCAACTGGTGGTACGGCGACAACGTCTGGATGCAGACCCGTTGCCCGTGGAAGGAGTCCGCTGAGTGGCAGAAGCTCCACGGTCTCATGGACGAGGCTCTTGCCGCCGAGGGCGACGAGCAGCAGAAGAAGTGGAACGAGTGCTTTGACATCATTGCCGACAACGCCGTTCTGTACCCCGTTGTCCACGTCAAGACCGTCTCCGCTTCCTGGGACGATCCGTCCACTGCGCCCAACGGCGAGGCCCTCGATGGCTTCAAGGGCATCGGCACGACGAGCATGTCCTTCAGGGGCGTTGCGACCGTCAAGGCGTAAGACTCGCTTGAGTCTGTATGCAGGATGTCGGTCGTTGGGACCGTATCCTCATAGTTGAAACAAAGACCCGGGCGGCAACAATGTCGCTCGGGTCTTGTAATGAGTATCCGTACTCATATACCAGTTGGTCCTACCGACAAAAGAAAGGGGAGAGAACGTGAACAACTTGCTACGTTTGATTGGAAGGCGTCTCGTGGCGCTGCCGATCATGGCATTGGGCGTCACCGTCCTGGTGTTCTTCCTTATGTCGTTCTCCAAGACCGACCCCGCCTACACGGCGTTGGGTGACGGTGCCTCGCCCGAGGCGGTCGCCGAGTACCATGAGAAGTATGGTCTGGACGACCCCTGGCCCGTGCGCTACGTGCGCTATATGGGCGATTTGATTCATGGCGACATGGGCACCTATGGTGCTGCTCGTAACTCCGTTGCCAAGCGCATCTCCACGGCCCTGCCCGTTACGATGCAGCTGACCTTCATCGGTCTTGCCATCGGTGCGGTCGTTTCGTTTTTGCTCGGCGTCATCGCGGCACTGTATCGCGACAAATGGCCGGACCAAGTGATCCGCGTCTTTTCCATCGCCGGCTTGGCAACCCCGTCGTTCTGGCTTGCCGTTCTGTTGATCCTGCTGTTCTCTTCCTACCTTAAGGTGCTTCCGGCATCGGGTGCTCTGCCTCACTTCACCACGAATCCGGTTGGCTATCTGGGACGTATGATCATGCCCGCTATCGCCTTGGCATTTCCGCTGACGGGCCAGATGACTCGTATCGTGCGTACCGCCATGGTCGAGGAGCTCGACAAGGACTATGTCCGTATGGCTCGTGGCGCCGGCGTTCCCGAGAAGGTCGTCGTCGGCATCAACGTTCTTCGCAATGCGCTGATCACTCCGGTCACCACCCTCGGTCTTAAGATCGGTTACCTCATGGGCGGCGCCGTCGTCATCGAGGTTATCTTCAACCTCCCCGGCATGGGCACCGCGATTCTGCAGGGCGTTCAGGGCAACGAGGCGAACCTGGTTCAGGGCGTCGTCATCGTCGTTGCTCTCGCCTTCATCATCATCAACATCGTGGTTGACATGCTCTACCTGCTCATCAACCCGCGCATCAGGACGGTGTAGATTATGGTAAAGATTCGAGAGAAGCAAACCGAGCAGCTCGAGAAGGCTGCCTCCAAGGGGCTCAAGCTCGGTGGCTGGAAGAAGATGACGCTGTCTTCTAAGATTGCCGTCGTCGTGCTGGTGCTGGTCGCCCTGACTGCGATTCTGGCGCCCCTTCTTGCCCCCTATAGCCCGGTCGAGATCTTTACGGCTCGCCAGGCTCCCGGCAACGGATTTATCTTCGGTACCGACGATAAGGGTCGCGACATTCTGTCGCGTATGCTCTACGGTGGTCGTTACTCGCTGATTATCGGCTTTGGCGCCACTGCCATGGCTCTGGTCTGCGGCTCGGTCGTGGGCGCCCTTGCAGCGGTTTCGCGCAAGGCCGTCTCCGAGACGATCATGCGTATCTTGGACATCATCATGTCCATCCCGGGCATCGCCCTCGCGGCCGTCTTCGTCTCCATCCTGGGCAACTCCGTGCCGTCGATCATCTTCGCCATTGGCTTTATGTACACTCCGCAGATTGCCCGTATCGTGCGCGCCAACATCGTGTCCGAGTACGGCGAGGACTATGTTCGTGCGGTCATCGTTTCCGGCGCCAAGGCTCCGTGGATTTTGATCAAGCATGTTCTGCGTAACTGCATCGCCCCGATCATGGTCTTCACCGTTACCCTGGTCGCCGACGCCATCATCTTCGAGGCCTCGCTGACCTTCATCGGCGCTGGTATCCAGGAGCCCACCGCTACCTGGGGCAACATCCTCGCCGACGCCCGCGGCGGCGTGCTCGCCGGCCGTTGGTGGCAGGCGCTGTTCCCGGGCCTGGCCATCATGATCACCTGCCTGGCGCTCAACATCCTCTCCGAGGGCATTACCGACGCCATGGCCGCTGCTCCCTCCGCCGCCCTGGATCCGACCGATTCCTCCAAGCGTCGCGAGGCCGACCTGCTGGTCTCCGACCCCGTTCGTGCCTACAAGGAGCAGGCCCAGTCCCTCTCCGCTCGCCTTGGCGCCCTGCGCGATGTCGAGCTCAAGCGTGACGATCGCCATGTGCCCGACGAGTCTGTCGAACCGATTCTCTCGGTCCGTGACTTCTGCATT
The DNA here is from genome assembly GCA_900544465.1 of uncultured Collinsella sp. GTDB lineage: Bacteria > Actinomycetota > Coriobacteriia > Coriobacteriales > Coriobacteriaceae > Collinsella. The sequence continues at coordinate 18,582 of UQVT01000002.1, forward strand.
CAGTTTGAGCATCACGGTGATATCAACGTCGTCGACCATGTCAACTTTGACGTCCGTCCTGGTCAGACCATGGGCCTGGTGGGCGAGTCCGGTTGCGGTAAGTCCATCACCACGCTGGCCATCATGGGCCTGACCGACGATGACGAGCACCTTTCCGGCGAGGTCCTCTGGGAGGGCCGTGACCTGCTCAAGATGAGCAAGAAGGAGTGGTTCGGCCTGCGCGGTACCGATATCGCTATGGTCTATCAGGACGCCCTGTCCTCGCTCAACCCCTCCATGCTCATCTCTGCCCAGATGAAGCAGCTCACCAAGCGCGGCGGAACCCGTAGCGCCGAGGAGCTCCTGGAGCTCGTCGGCCTCGATCCCAAGCGCACGCTCGAGAGCTATCCGCACGAGCTTTCCGGCGGCCAGCGTCAGCGTGTCCTGATCGCTATGGCCCTTACCCGCGACCCCAAGCTGGTCATCTGCGACGAGCCCACGACCGCTCTGGACGTTACCGTCCAGAAGCAGGTCATCAAGCTGCTCAACGATCTTCAGGCCAAGCTCGGCTTTGCCATGATCTTCGTCTCGCACGACCTGGCGCTGGTCGCCGAGGTCGCCCATAACATCACGGTTATGTACGCCGGTCAGGTTATCGAACAGGCGCCCACCAAGGAGCTGCTCACCAACCCGATTCACGAGTACACCCGCGGTCTTCTGGGCTCCGTTCTGTCCATCGAGAGCGGTTCGGGCCGTCTGCACCAGGTGCCCGGCGCCGTTCCGAGCCCGCGCGATTTCCCCAAGGGCGATCGCTTCGCGCCCCGCTCGAGCCATCCGCGTATTGGCCTGGACACCCGTCCGGTCTTCAAGCGCGTGCCCGGCACCGAGCACTTCTATTCCGAGCTCCCCGACGAGGTGCTCAAGGCAAATGGTTTGACCCCTCACGCGGAGGTGATGTAGATGAGCGAGACCGCAGTCAACGGCGTCGAGCCGATCATCTTCCTTGATGACGTCCACGTCACCTTTAGGACCCGTACCGGTTCGATTCTGCACCCCAACCTGGTCCACGCCGTCCAGGGTGTAACGATTAAGCTCATGCCCGGCCAGACGATCGGCATCGTCGGCGAGTCCGGTTGCGGCAAGTCCACCACCGCCAACGTCATGTGCGGCCTGCAGGCCCCCACGAGCGGCAAGGTCTACTTTAAGGGCAAGGACGTTACCAAGCGTACCGCCGAGGACCGTCGTCACATGGGTCGCGTCATCTCGGTCGTGTTCCAAAACCCGGCCACGGCGCTCAACCCGCGCATGGTCGTTCGCGAACAACTGCTCGATCCCATGCGCGTCCACAATCTGGGCACCGAGGCAGAGCAGGAGAAGCGCGTCAAGGAGCTCCTGGAGCTCACCGGTCTGCCCAGCTCCGCCGCCGAGGTTCTTCCCGGCCAGCTTTCGGGCGGCCAGCGCCAGCGCGTCGCAATTGCCCGTGCCCTGTCGCTGAACCCCGATGCCATCATCGCCGACGAGCCCACCTCGGCTCTGGACGTTTCGGTCCGCGCGCAGATTCTGAACCTGCTGACCGACCTTAAGAAGGAGCTCGGCCTGGCCATGGTGTTCATCAGCCATGACATTCAGACGGTCCGCTATATCTCTGACGACATCATCGTTATGAATGGCGGCAGGATCGTCGAGCAGGGCGAGGCCAAGCAGGTCTTCCAGCACCCCCAGGACCCCTACACCAAGATGCTGCTCGGCGCTGCGCCGTCGCTGCTGCACCCCAAGCTCGGCGAATAGCCTCGCTTTCCCTCCCGTGCGCCCGGTTCCCTTGCCGGGCGCACCTCCGTTGCGATTTCGAAAGGTTGGGTTCACGAGCCATGCCAAGTGCTCAGGAGCTACAACATCAATTTGGTGAATATCGAGGCGCTATGCCCCGTCCATCAGATTTCGATCTCTTTTGGAAGGATCGCATGGCCGAGGCCGACGCCGTCGGGCTTGACTATGCGATCGAGACGGCATCGGTCGCCGATGCCGCGACCTGCCAGCTTTTCGACCTCTGGTATACCGGCATGTGTGGCGCGCGCCTGCATGCCAAGTACCTTAAACCAGTCTCGGACGAGCCTGTGCCATTGGTACTTCAGTTCCATGGGTATCCGGGTGCAAGCCGCAGCTGGTTTGAGCAGGCGTCGTTTGCGGGCATGGGCATGGCACTCATCGCCCTCGACTGCCCCGGCCAAGGAGGTCCCTCCGAGGACATTGGTGGATTTGAGGGCACAACGGTTGCCGGGCATATCGTCGCCGGTATCGACGGCGACCCGGCCAACCTCTACTATGTCCGCTTGCACCAAGATATTCGCATCCTGTGCCGCATCGTTCGCGAGCTCGAGGGCATCGATCTTGCGCGTGTGTTTGTGAACGGCGCGTCGCAGGGCGGCGGTTTGGGCATTGCGACCTGTGCGCTTAACAGCGAGCTTATCAATCGTGCCGCCATCCTCTATCCCTTCCTGTCAGATTTCCGCCTGGTCTGGGATTTGGATGCCGACGACATTGCCTACGAGGGCCTGCGCTATTGGTCTCGCTGGTTTGACGAGGACTCGACTCGTATTGACGAAGCCTATGCCAAGCTGGCGTACTTCGATTCCAAGAACTTTGCCCCTATGGTCAAATGCCCCGTGCTGTTTGGCACTGGCACAGCCGATATCGTCTGTCCGCCAGCGACGCAGTTTGCGGTCTATAACAACCTGACCTGCGAAAAGCGTCATGAGTTCTTTGAAGGCTTTGGCCACGAGGAGATTCAGGACTTTGACGATCTGATCATTCCGTTTTTCTGTGAGGGAGGGGAGGCTCATGTCTAAGTGCGAGAGCAATATCGATGAGCTGATAGTCCCCGGGCTCGTGGGAATTCCTGGAACGGTTTCGTCAAGGCTCGCAGACTATCGGGACTGGCACGGTGATGTCCAAGCAGATGTTTCTGATTTAGAGACATGCGCTTCGAATCTTGAGATTCAAGGCCTGGCCATTACGGCGATTGACTTTGTTAACCCCTGCGCCCGTTACTCGGAGGTTTCCTTTGAGCTCGGTGACCATGCGGTCCACGCTCGTTTGATTGAGCCTGTTGGTCGTGCCCGAGTATCTGAGCGCGTGCCGCTGTGCCTGATGTTCCACGACATCGATCGGCCTGTGCGCGGCTGGCATCACATGACGAGATTTGCCGCCATGGGATATGCCGTGCTTGCGCTGGACGACGGTGTTGCTGGTACGGACGACCTGCAGCGGGGGATTGCTTCGCTCGCTTTTGTCGAGCGCGTCCGTTGGGGTTGCGCGATGGCGAAGGTTGCACGCAATCTTGATGGCATGGACCCCGACCGCATCTTTGCATGGGGCGAGGGCCTTGGCGGCGGTGTTGCGCTGGCGGTTTCCGCTCTGGACGAGCGGGGCCTTGCCTGCACGGCGGTTGCCAATCCAATCCCCGGTGGCCTCGAGGCTCTGTCGTCTCGGGTGCGCGGATCGGTGCTCATGGGCACATCGCTTATGGACGCCGTGAGCGATCCCAAGGGTCAGTTTGCCGTATTCAACGGTCTTGAGTGTGACCGAAGGCATATCATCTATGCCAAATACGCTCACGAGCGCATCAATGCGTTCGAAAACGAAGTCGTCGACTTCTTTAACCAAACGTTCTACCCGTGTTCTTTGGCCTAGACGGCCTGGACACTGCCAACAAGAGCGGGCGGCATAGGGCCGCTCGCCAGACAACTAAGGAGATTCTTGTGGCAACTCAGAAATTCACCGGCGTTATCCCTCCCGTCGTTGTTCCCGATACCGAAGACCACCAGCTCGATGTTGCCTCCTTTGAGCGCAGCATCAACCGCATGATCGATGCCGGCGTCGATGGCCTGTTCTTCCTGGGATCCTCGGGCGAGGTCGTCTTCTCCACCGACGAGCGCCGTCGTCAGATTGTCGCCGAGGCCGTGCGCATCGTCGACCACCGCGTGCCTGTTCTGGTCGGCATCATCGACACCGAGACCGAGCGCATGATCGAGCACGGCAAGGTCGCTCAGGAGCTGGGTGCCGATGCGCTCGTCGCCACCTGCCCGTTCTATGCCCTGCAGGGCATGACCGAGGTCGAGGAGCACTTCCGCATCCTGCACGAGGAGCTCGACCTGCCCATCTTTGCCTATGACATTCCCGTCTGCGTCCACACCAAGCTCCCCTGGAAGCTCCTTGCCAAGCTCGGCGCCGAGGGCGTCCTGGCCGGCGTCAAGGATTCCTCGGGTGATGACATCTCGTTCCGCTACCTCGTTCAGGAGAACGAGAAGAACGGCCACCCGATGAGCATCCTCACCGGTCACGAGGTCGTCGTCGACGGTGCTTACCTCGGCGGCGCCGACGGTTCCGTCCCGGGTCTCGCCAACGTTGAGCCCGAGGGCTACGTGCGTCAGTGGAAGGCCGCTCAGGCCGGCGACTGGGCTACCGTCAAGGCCGAGCAGGATCGCCTCAATGAGATTTCGCACATCTGGGATGTCACCTCGGGCGTCCAGGGCTATGCCGGTGGCGTCGGCGCCTTCAAGACCGCTATGAACCTCATGGGTATCTTCGACAGCCCGACCATGCCGCGCCCGGTGAAGGCCATGACCGGCGAGAACGTCGAGGCGATTAAGAAGGTCCTCCAGGACAACGGTCTCCTGTAAAGCTTCCCCAGGCACCCGATCTTGGGGCTCAAGCGGTCGGGCGTGACCCATTAGGTCAACGCCCGACCGCTTTCACCCCAACCTCGGGCACCTGGAAAACCTTTACCGCGCTGTGACGGCTAGCCTGACGGCGCATTTCCTGTAGTTGTTTTTTATCTCCGAAGGAGAGCGACATGGAGAACAAGTACGTCTGCTCTGTCGATATCGGCGGAACTAAGATCGCGACCGCCATTATGGAGTACCCGGCTGACGGCAGCGTGCCCCATCCCGTTTTTGAGGCCGAGGTTCCTACCGAGGCCCAGGAGGGCGGCGAGGCCGTCTTCCAGCGTATCGAGGCGTCCATCAAGGCCGCTCTTGAGGCGAATCCCGATGTCGAGGTCCTCGGTGTCGGTATCGGTGCCGCAGGCGTCGTCGATCCCAAGACGGGCGCTATCGCGTATGCCAACGAGATCATGCCCGGCTGGTCCGGCGTTCAGTTGGGGCCGCGTCTGCGCGAGGACCTCGGTCTTCCCGTTGCCGTTGTGGGCGACGTGCAGGCTCATGCTCTGGGCGAGGCCCACTGGGGCGTCGGCAAGGGCAAGTTCTCCGTCTTGTGTTTGGGCATCGGCACGGGCATCGGCGGCGCATATGTCGAGAACGGCCGCGTGATGCAGGGCTTCCATGGTGCTGCCGGCCATATGGGCCACATCGAGTGCTCGGCTGCCGCCGGCATTCCTTGCGCCTGCGGGCGTTCCGGCCATCTAGAGTCGGTTGCTTCGGGCACTTCCATTGGTCGTATGTACGATGAGCGCTTTGGTCGCGTCGACCCCAGCCGTCCTTCGGTCGGTCGCGATGTGAACGACCTGTGCCGTGCGGGCGACGCAAAGGCGACCGAGGTCATCCATGACGCCGGCTTTGCGCTGGGTGCCAGCTTGGGCTCGCTCGCTAACATCCTGGACCCTGAGGTCATCGTGCTCTCGGGCGGCGTGATTCACCAAGGTCCCGATTGGCGTTCACAGACGTGGAAGGATTCGGTGCACGAGGGCTATGCCAGCCAGGCGCTCGATCCGCTTCAGGACACGCCGATCCTCATCGGTTCTCTGGAGGGCGATGCTCCGCTCATCGGTGCCGCCGAACACCTTCTTGCATCTTTGAAGTAAACATAACTACCAAGTGCGCCTTCTGAGGTGCCGCGGATTGACGTGAAAGAGGAGCGAAGCGTACTTCGGTACGTGAGCGACGGTTTGAACGTCAAGGTGCGGTGTCTCAGAAGGCTGTTTTTAGAAAGGTTGAGTCGAACATGACCGTCGATCCTTTGATTCAATCCCTGAAGGGCAAGCTCGTCGTGAGCGTTCAGGCGTATATGGGCGAGCCGCTTCGCACGCCCGAGACCATGGCTCAAATGTCTCGCGCTTGCGAGCTCGGCGGCGCCGCCGCCATTCGCTGCCAGGGCCTTGCCGACATTGCCGCCATTAAGGGCCGCTGCGAGGTCCCCGTCATCGGCTTGTGGAAGGATGGTCACGAGGGCGTCTACATCACGCCGACGCTGCGTCACGCTCGCGCCTGCGTTGCCGCCGGTGCCGACATCGTGGCAATTGATGCCACTGATCGCCCACGTCCCGATGGCAAGACGGTCGAGGACACCTTCCGTCCGCTGCACGAGGAGGGCGTGCTCCTGATGGCCGACTGTGCCACCATCGAGGACATTCGCCGTGCGGTTGATATGGGCTTTGACCTGGTATCCACTACGCTTTCTCATGGTGTCGCCGCCATCGACTGCACCATGGCCGATGGCCCCGATCTGCCGCTCCTGCGTCAGGCGACCGAGGAATTCCCCGGTCTTCCCATCATCTGCGAGGGCCGCGTGCACACGCCCGAGGAGGCCCGCGCCGCGATTGATGCGGGCGCCTGGGCCGTTGTCGTCGGCACCGCCATCACGCACCCCACGAGTATTACAAGTTGGTTCAAGGCTGCGCTTGAGGCGTAAGACAGGCCTCGTATCCGCTTGGGGCGGTATACTCAATAAAGGCAATTGATCGCGCGGGATCCGCTGGCCGGGTCCCGCGCTTGTTTTAGGAGGCACACATGCAAAAGGGAGATGCCATGGATGCGGCGGAGCGCTCGGAGCGCATCCCCGATATCGTCATCATCACCGGAATGTCCGGATCGGGCCGAACGCAGGCCATGCATGTGTTCGAGGACATGGGCTACTTTTGCATCGACAACTTGCCTCCGCGTCTGATCGCCCAGCTTGCCGAACTCGTCGGCATCAATACGGGCGTGGGCAGGCATCTTGCCGTCACCTGCGACCTGCGCAGCCAGGGCTTGTTCGATGAGCTGCTCGATGCCGTTGCCGCGCTCGAGGAGCGCGAGATGAGCTGTGACATCGTGTTTCTCGAGGCCTCTGACGAGGTGCTGATCCGTCGTTATAGCGAAAACCGCCGCCGCCACCCCATTGCCAAGCCGGGGGAGACTACGGCCGATGCGATTCAGCGCGAGCGCCTGCAGCTGCAGGGCGTGCGCGATCGAGCCGATATGATCATCGACACGAGCCGCCTGCGCACCTCTGCCCTGCGCAACAAATTGCGCATGGCGTTCTCCGAGCTGTCCGACCAGCAGCTCATGGACGTTCACGTGTTCTCGTTTGGCTTTAAGCACGGCATGCCCGTCGAGGCGGACATTATGATCGACGTCCGCTTCCTGCCCAATCCGTTCTACGATCCCGAGATGCGCACCATGACCGGTCTCGATAAGAAAGTCTCCGACTTTGTTCTGGACCATCCCAAGACCCAGGAGTTCTGGAAGGCCTGGACGCAGCTGCTCGATACGGTCATGCCCGGCTATATCGCGGAGGGCAAGCCACAGCTTTCTATTGCCATCGGCTGCACGGGCGGTCAACACCGCAGCGTTGCCATCGCCGAGGCCACGGCACGTTATTTAGAAGGTGCCCAATATCATGTGAGCATTTCCCATCGCGACCTGTCGCGCGCCAACACGAAAGCATAGGCCTGCATGTCGTTTACCGCCGAGGTGCGTGACGAGCTCGCGCGCTGCGAACCCGAATGTGAATACTGCGATTTGTCGACGCTTGCCGCCCTGACGCGTGTGAGCGGTACACTTTCGCTGGCCGGCTCCGGGCGGTATCGTTTGACGGTCGCGACCGAGACGGGTGCCGTCGCGCGCACGATGATCACGCTGACGCATCGCATCCTTAAGCTCAAAACGGAATTCACCGTTCGTAAATCGGTCTTGCATAAGGTCCGTAACTATCTCATTACCCTGCCCGATCAACCCGACCTGGACAAGGCTCTGGTGCTGCTGGGCATTCTCGACCGCAGGGGAGGGCTCGTCGCCGGTGTTCCCCGGCACATCGTTGCCCGTCCCTGCTGCAGGCTTGCCTACATCCGCGGCGCGCTCATCGCCGGCGGTTTCGTGGCCGATCCCCGCGGCGACTTTCATTTGGAGATCGCGGTGCAGGGCGAGCAGTATGCCCGGGGACTTTGCGATTTATTGGAGCAGATTGGGGTCCATGCGCGCGTTAACGCGCGGCGCGGATCCTTTGCTGTCTACATTAAGAGCGCCGAGGAGATCGAGCGGCTCCTAAAGCTGATTGGCGCCAAGCGCAGCGTTGCCGAGATCGAGGAAGCGCGCGCGGTCAAATTGGTTAAGAACGACGTAAACCGTCGCGTGAATGCCGAACTGGCCAATCAGACCAGAAGTGCGGGTGCCGCCCAGCATCAGCTTGCGTTGATCGATGAGCTCGAACAGCGGGGTTTGCGCGACACGCTTCCGGACGCCTTGGCAGTCTTTTGCGACCTGCGCGAGCGCTATCCCGATCTGTCGCTGCGCGATCTGGGCGAGATGGCTGACCCTCCCTTGTCGAAGTCGGCCCTCTACCATCGAGTTTTGAGGCTTGAAAAGCTCATTGAAGCAAACAAGTAGTTTGAAGTATCGACTTATATACGGATTTAGCTGCTATTTTATTCTTTAAAACGTTTTAACGTAAATTTGATTTTCAATTTCGAGCATTCTCGTGAAATTCAAGTCAAAAAAAAGGTATATTAGGCGAGTGGTTAGTTTGTGGGCCTCAACGGCGGGCGCTGTAGCTCGCGGGGGCCTTACGAAAGGAGACACAATGGCAGTAAAGGTTGCTATTAACGGCTTCGGTCGCATCGGTCGTCTGGCTTTCCGTCAGATGTTCGGTCATGAGGGCTCCGAGATCGTCGCTATCAACGACCTCACCTCTCCCGATATGCTCGCTTACCTGCTGAAGTACGACTCCACGCAGGGCAACTACGCTCGCGATCACGAGGTCGTCGCTGGCGAGGATTCCATCACCGTTGACGGCAAGGAGATCAAGATCTACAAGGAGGCCGACGCCAACAACCTGCCTTGGGGCGACCTCGACGTCGACGTCGTTCTCGAGTGCACCGGCTTCTACACCAGCAAGGCTAAGGCTCAGGCCCACATCAACGCTGGCGCCAAGAAGGTCGTCATCTCCGCTCCGGCCGGCAGCGATCTGCCCACCATCGTGTACAACGTCAACCATGAGACGCTGACCGCTGAGGACAACATCATCTCCGCTGCTTCCTGCACCACCAACTGCCTCGCCCCGATGGCCAAGGGTCTGAACGACTTCGCTCCCATCGTGTCCGGCATCATGACCACCATTCACGCCTGGACCGGCGACCAGATGCCGCTCGACGGCCCGCAGCGCAAGGGCAACAAGCGTCGTAGCCGCGCCTGCGCCGTCAACATCGTCCCCAACACCACCGGTGCTGCCAAGGCCATCGGCCTGGTTCTCCCCGAGCTCAACGGTAAGCTCATCGGTGCCGCCCAGCGCGTCCCGACGCCGACCGGCTCTATCACCAACCTCTACGCTGTCGTTGACAAGAAGGTCACCGTCGACGAGGTTAACGCCGCTATGAAGGCCTACGCTGCCACCATCTCCGAGACCTTCGGTTACAACGAGGACGACATCGTCTCCACCGACATCATCGGCGAGACCCACGGCTCCATCTTCGACGCCACTCAGACCATGTGCTCTGACCTCGGCAACGGCCAGACCCTCGTTCAGGTCACCTCTTGGTACGACAACGAGAACTCTTACACCTCTCAGATGGTCCGCACCATCAAGTACTTCGAGAAGTTCGTTGCTTAATTTAGCTTTTAGCGAATAGCTCGTTGAGCGTCTAAAGAAGGGCGCGGCCTTATAGGGCTTACACCCTAGGGTCGCGCCCTTTTTATAGGAAATCGTCTGCCGTAATGGGAGGCAGACACGTACGAAAGGTAGAAGCAAACATGGCCTTTACCAAGAAGACCGTCCGCGACATCGATGTCGACGGCAAGCGCGTTCTCGTCCGCGTTGACTTCAACGTGCCTATCAAGGATGGCGTCGTTGGCGACACCACCCGTATCAAGGCTGCCCTGCCCACCATCAACTATCTCGTTGAGCACAACGCTCGCGTCATCCTCATGAGCCACCTCGGCCGTCCCGAGGGCACTGGCTTCCAGCCTGAGCTCTCCCTTGAGCCTGTCGCCAAGAAGCTCGCCGAGCTCTCTGGTCTCGACGTTGCCTTTGTCGCCGACACTTACGGCGAGAAGGCTGCCGAGGCTGTCGCCGCCGTCGAGCCGGGCAAGGTTCTCGTTCTCGAGAACGTCCGCTTCGATAAGCGTGAGAAGAAGAACGATCCCGAGATCGCCAAGAAGCTCGCTTCCTATGGTGACGTCTTCGTTCTCGATGCCTTCGGCACCGCTCACCGCGCCCAGGGTTCCGTCGTGGGCCCCGCCGCTTACCTGCCTGCCGTCGCTGGCTTCCTGCTCGAGAAGGAGGTCGACACGCTGACCGGCATCTTCGCCGAGCCCGAGCGCCCCTTCGTCGCCATCGTCGGCGGTTCCAAGGTTTCCTCCAAGATCGGCGTTCTCGATCACCTCATCGACTCCGCTGACACCCTGATCATCGGTGGCGGCATGGCTTACACCTTCTTCCTGGCTCAGGGCCTGTCCGTCGGTCAGTCCCTCAAGGAAGAGGACTGGGTCGAGCGCGCCGGCGAGATGCTTAAGAAGGCCGAGGAGAAGGGCGTCAAGATCCTGCTCCCCATCGACAACCGCGTTGCCGATCACTTTGGCGAGGACGCTGTCCCCGAGGTTGTCGCTTCCGACGCTATCCCCGACGATCGTGAGGGCATGGACATCGGCCCCAAGACCGAGGAGCTCTACGCCGAGGCCGTCAAGGGCGCCAAGACCGTGTTCTGGAATGGCCCCATGGGCGTCTTCGAGTTCGACAACTTCGCTCACGGCACCCAGGCTATCGCCGAGGCTGTTGCCGAGGCCGACTGCACCTCGATCATCGGCGGTGGCGACTCTGTCGCAGCTGTCAACAAGTTCAACCTGGCCGACAAGATGAGCTGGATCTCCACCGGTGGCGGCGCTTCCATGGAGCTCGTCGAGGGTAAGGCCCTGCCCGGAGTGGAGGCGCTTCTCGATGCCTAATCGCACCCTTCTTATCGCTGGTAACTGGAAGATGAACAACGACGTCGCCGAGGCTGCCAAGCTCGCCGACGAGCTGGCTCAGGCTCTGCCCGAGGTTCCGGCTGGCGTCGAGGTGCTCGTCTGCCCTCCGACCATCGACATCACCACGGTTCATGACCGCATTCAGGCTGCCCCCATCGCCCTCGGTGCACAGAACGTGTACTGGGAGGCCAAGGGTGCCTTCACCGGTGAGTCCTCTTGCGACATGCTCAAGTCCGCTGGCTGCACCTACTGCATCATCGGTCACTCCGAGCGTCGCGACTACTTCCACGAGACCGACGAGGACCAGAACAAGAAGGCCAAGGCTCTCGTTGCCGCCGGCCTTGTTCCCGTCTTCTGCTGCGGCGAGTCCCTCGAGGTCCGCGAGGCCGGCACCTATGTCGAGCACGTCGTGAACCAGGTCAAGGCTGGCCTTGCTGGTCTTGAGATCACCTGCCCCAAGCAGGTCGTTGTCGCCTATGAGCCCATCTGGGCCATCGGCACCGGCAAGACCGCTACCGCCGAGGACGCTCAGGAGGTCTGCGGTGCTATCCGTGAGACCCTCAAAGAGATGTTCGGCGAGGAGCTCGCTAACGGCATCCGCGTGCTGTATGGCGGTTCCGCCAAGCCCGGAAACATCGCCGAGCTCGTCGCCAAGCCCGACGTTGACGGCGCCCTCGTGGGCGGCGCTTCGCTCAAGGCTGCCGACTTCGCCTCTATGGTCGTCAAGGCAGGCGAGTAGGACATATGGCACAACGTCATCTTCCTGCACTCCTGATTATCATGGATGGCTGCGGCCTTGCTCCGGCCGATGGCGAGAACGCCGTCGCCGCTGCCAAGACGCCCTTCCTTGATGGCCTGTACGAGAAGTACCCCCACACCACGCTCGGTGCTTCGGGCGAGGACGTGGGCCTTCCCGACGGCCAGATGGGTAACTCCGAGGTGGGTCACCTCAACATCGGTGCCGGCCGCATCGTGTTCCAGGAGCTTTCGCGCATCAACAATGCCATCAAGGACGGCTCCATCGCCAAGAACGAGGTTTTCGTCAAAGCTATGGACGATGTCAAGGCTGACGGCAAGACCCTTCACCTTATGGGCCTTATGAGCCCTGGCGGCGTTCACTCCCACATGAACCACGTCGAGGCTCTGGTCAAGATGGCTGCCGAGCATGGTGTCAAGACCGTTCGCGTCCACGCCTTCATGGATGGCCGCGACGTTGACCCGCAGTCCGGTGCCGGTTACATGAGTGAGTTCTGCGCCTTCCTGGCCAAGATTTCCGAGGAGACCGGTTGCGACGCTCGCGTTGCCACCGTCTCGGGCCGTTATTGGGCGATGGACCGCGACAACCGTTGGGAGCGCATCCAGCGCGCCTACGACGTCATGGTCAACGCGTCCGATGCTGATACCGACCCCGTTGCCGGTATCAAGGCCTACTACGAGAAGGACCCGCGCGGCGACGAGTTCGTCGAGCCCTTCGCTGCCCACAACGAGGGCATCCACGAGGGCGACGCGGCTATTTTCTTCAACTTCCGTCCCGACCGCGCACGTCAGATGACCCGCGTGTTCACGGACAAGGAGTTCGACGGCTTTGAGCGCGAGCAGATCAAGCTCTCGCACTTTGTGACGATGACCGAGTACGATCCGACGTTTGACGTCGAGGTCGCCTTCCCCAAGACGTTCCCCGAGAACGTCCTGGCCGACGTTATCGCCGCCAATGGCCTGAAGCAGCTGCACACCGCCGAGACCGAGAAGTACGCCCACGTGACGTTCTTCCTCAACGGTGGCATCGAGGAGCCCAAGGAGGGCGAGGAGCGTGTGCTCGTCGCTTCCCCCAAGGTCGCTACCTACGATTTGCAGCCCGAGATGAGCGCTCCCGAGGTTACCGAGAAGCTCGTCGCCGCCATCAACGAGGATCGCGCTGATTTCTACATCGTGAACTTCGCGAACTGCGACATGGTTGGTCACACCGGTGTCTTCGACGCTGCCGTTAAGGCCGTTGAGGCTGTTGACGATGCCCTGTCCAAGGTTGTCCCGGCGATTCTCGCCAAGGGCGGCTTTGCACTGATTACCGCCGATCACGGCAACGCCGATCACATGTTTGACGTTGCTTCCGACGGTTCCAAGCATCCGTTTACGGCGCACACCACCAACCGCGTGCCGTTCATCATCGTTGATGAGAAGGCACAGCTCACCGGTATCGAGGACGGTCGTCTTTCCGATATCGCCCCGACTATGCTCACCATGGCTGGTCTGGAGCCTTCCGCCGAGATGACGGGCCGCGTGCTCGCCACCGAGGCCTAAGAGAAAACAAATACCGTTTTCTAGCAAGGGGGTTGTCCACAATCGGACAATCCCCTTTTTGGTATTTCTGCCATTTCCGCCCCGTCCCCGAGTGGCAGGTAGGGGAGAACGGGGGATTGTGGTACAGTACTGGAGTTTGAATTGTTCTATTAAGGAGCTTATCTATGGGTCCGTTCCAGATTCTTCTGTTTGTCGTTTGGGCTGTTTCTGCCGTGGCGCTGACGATTCTCGTCCTGATGCATTCCGGTAAGGGTACCGGCGTTTCGGATATGATTGCCAGCTCGCTGTATAACTCCAGCTCAGCCACAGGCGTTATGGAGCAGAACCTTGACCGCCTGACCGTCATCATGGCTGTCGTGTTTGCTGCGTGCGTCGTGCTGTGCATGTTCTTCTTCCCGCAGGGCATCGTGGGCTACTAAGCACGAGCCGCATAAATATTCAAAAAGGGTCCCGTAAGTGCGGGACCCTTTTTGTTTACATATTTGTAACAGAGTCAAAATATCCTCACATACTTCGCCCAACTAAAGAAATTCTCGACCGTTAACCGGAATTAGCCCCAAATTGTGTATAAAATGCGCTACTGTATTGCAAAACGTTGGTCCGTTGTGCATAACCAGCCATAGCAGCGGGCGGCGTTTTGATGGTTCGGATCGGATTGTTTCGACATGTGTCCGACTGAACATTTCTTTGTCCTATCTCATAAGGAGGATGGCATGGCTGATTCTATGTTCCACCAGCCCGTTATGGGTCGTCGCGCCTTTGTTGGCGGCACCCTTGCTGCGAGCTCCATGGCTTTTCTTGCCGCATGCGGCAAGAAGGGTGGCGACGCTTCCGGTTCTGAGTCCGGTTCGACGCTGAACTTCTACATCAACAACCCGGTCTGCATCGACCCCTACAATGTCCAGGAGGACCAGGGCACTCAGGTCGAGTACCAGCTCTTTGACGCTCTGACCTCTTATGACGCCGAGAAGGGCGAGATCGTTCCGCTGGCTTGCGAGTCCTTCGAGGCCAACGACGACGCCACCGAGTTCACCTTCAAGATCAAGAAGGCCAAGTTCCACAACGGTGACGACGTTACCTCCAAGTCCTTCAAGCTCGGTTGGGAGCGTCTGGTCAACACCAAGTCGGCCATCGCTACCGAGTACGGCCCTTCCGAGGTCTCCTATCACCTTTCCATGGTCGAGGGCTATGACGACCTGCTTGCCGGTAACGCCACCGAGCTCAGCGGTGTTACCTGCCCCGACGATGAGACCCTCGTCGTTAAGCTGTCTTCCGCTTACGCCGACTTCCCCTTCGTCGCCTCTCACCCGGCTCTGGCCCCGGTTCCCGAGTGCGCCGAGTCCGATGCCAAGAGCTTCTATCTTGCACCGGTCGGTAACGGCCCGTTCATGATGGACGGCAAGTGGGAGGATGGTCAGGAGATCAACCTCAAGAAGTTCGACGATTACTATGGCGACAAGGCCAAGATCGATGGCATCCACTTCCAGGTCATCAAGGACATGGAGACTGCTTACAAGGAGTTCCAGGCCGGTAACCTCGATGTCTGCGACGTTCCCGTCGCTCAGATCGATGCCGCCAAGAAGGATCGCGGCGTGTCCAAGGACGGCTACACCATGGGTGACGGCGAGCGCATGCTGCTCGGCGCCGAGCCTTCCACGTACTATCTGACCTGCAACACCACGGCCGAGCCGTTCAACAACGCCGACCTGCGCAGGGGCATCTCCCTGGCCATCAACCGTGAGGCCATCTGCAAGACCATCTATAAGGGTACCCGTACCCCTGCCGACGGCATTGTTCCTCCGGGCATCGATGGCTACAAGGAGGGCGCATGGGAGTTCTGCGCCTACGATGTCGACAAGGCTAACGAGTACCTCGACAAGGTTGCTCCCACTGGCGCTAACGGGGATCGTGGCATTAGCGTGACCCTTTCCTACAACCAGGACGGCGGTCACAAGGAGATCATGGAGTCCATCATCGGCGACCTCGCCAAGGTTGGCGTTACCGCTGTCTCCGATACCCCTGAGTGGTCTGCCCTGCTCGAGCAGTATCAGAACTTTAACTATCAGTTCGGTCGTCTGGGTTGGATTGCCGACTACCCGATCATGGACAACTTCCTGTATCCGCTGTTCCACTCCGACTCCCTCGGTGGCGATAACCGCTCTGGTTACAACAACCCCGAGTTCGACGCCAAGGTCGACGAGGCTCGTACTATTGTTGACGACGAGGAGCGCGTCGCTAAGATGCAGGAGGCCGACGCAATGGTCGCTGCCGACTGCCCGGTCATCCCGATTATGTTCTACACGCACACCATCGTCGGCTCCGATCGCATCAAGCACCTCTATGTCGATCCGCAGAAGCATGCCGAGCTGGGTACCGCTGAGCTCGCCTAAGAGTTTGCAGCTTCCGTGAGGGTCAAGTATTTACGTAGACCTCATGGGAAACATACAGTTCTCCCTAACCTGGGGTAAACTGACTGATGGTAATTTTGGGATGCCGGTCTGGCGATCGGCATCCCATTTAGGTTAATCCCTAGATAGGGGAGTGGTATGGGTAAGTACATCGTTAAACGTGTGCTTCAGTTCATCCCGGTGTTTTTGGGCGTTACGCTGATTCTGTTCGCCCTCCAGAATATCGTGCCGGGAGATCCGATCAAGCTGATCGGTGGAGACAAGGCTCTGTCCCCCGAGGTGGAGCTTCAGCTTCGCGTCCGCTATCACCTGGTCCAGTCGGACGAGGACGGCAACGCGATCCTTGATGAGAACGGCGACCCCGTTCAAACGTCGCTCGTGGACCGTTACTTGTATTACATGAACGGCCTGCTTCATGGCGATCTGGGCAATTCGTATCAGCGCAAGCTGCCGGTTACGGAAATCTTTGCCCAGAAGTATCCGTATACGGTCAAACTTGCCGCGTGCGCCATCGTGCTCGAGGCAATCATGGGTATCGGTGCGGGTATCATTTCGGCGGTTAAGCGTTATTCCTTCTGGGATATTTTGGTAACGCTCACCACGTCGATTCTCGTTGCCGTCCCGGCTTTCTGGCTCGGTATGTTGCTGCAGCTGTTCTTTGGCGTCATTCTCAAGGACGCCACGGGCGGTGCATTCTCCATGCCGATTTCGGGTGCCGGCGGTTCCAGCTCTCAGTATCAGGATTGGATGCACTATGTGCTTCCGACCATTACGCTGGCTTCGGTTTCGACCGCTTATGCCGCCCGCATTATGCGCTCGCAGCTGCTTGACGTCATGAACCAGGATTACATCCGTACGGCAAAGGCGAAGGGTCTCTCCAATCGCGCGATCATCGTCAAGCATGCGCTTAAGAATGCACTCATCCCCGTCGTTACCTATATTGGTGTCGACTTTGGTGGCATGCTTTCGGGCGCCATCCTGACCGAGACGGTCTTTAACTGGCCCGGTATCGGCTATGAGGTCTATCGCGCCATTAGCATGCGTGACTGGCCCATCGTTATGGGCGGCGTTACGCTCATCGTTGTCGTCGTCATGGTGATTAACCTGCTCGTCGACATTAGCTATGCATTCCTCGACCCGCGCATCCGCCTTGGCGGTCCGTCGGATAAGGCCTAAGGGAGGTACGTCTCATGCAGGAAACTGATTCTCAGTCTCAGGAGCAGGCTACCGCCACCAAGGCCGCATCTGCTCCCGCCAAGTCCCGCACGCTGTGGGGCGACGCTTTTAAGCGTCTTCGTAAGAACAAGCTCGCCGTTATCGGTGTCTGCTGGATCATCATCGTCGTTGTGGTTGCACTGACCGCAGATCTATG
This sequence comes from uncultured Collinsella sp., assembly GCA_900544465.1. Lineage (GTDB taxonomy): Bacteria > Actinomycetota > Coriobacteriia > Coriobacteriales > Coriobacteriaceae > Collinsella. The sequence goes on from UQVT01000002.1 coordinate 35,810, forward strand.
GGCTAAGCCCTGGCTCGGTTCGCCGACGGCTTCCGACTCGACCACCATGGCTCAGACGTCGCTGCTGGCTCCGTGTGCAGAGCACCCGTTTGGCACCGACGCCCTTGGTCGTGACATTCTCGTCCGCGTTATCTACGGTGCGCGCGTTTCGCTGTCCGTCGGCATTATGGCAACCGCGATCTCCACGCTGATCGGTCTGGTCATGGGTGCTCTGGCGGGTTTCTACGGCGGCATCTGGGATACGATCATCATGCGCTGTGCGGACATCTTCCTGGCGTTCCCGTACGTGCTGTTCGTTGTCGCCATGATCGCCGTTATCGGCCGTGGCCTTCAGAACGTCTTTATCGCCATCGGTATTCTCGGCTGGCCTTCGATTGCACGCGTCTTCCGCTCTGCAATCTTGACGGTCAAGGAAAACGACTATGTTGACGCTGCACGCGCGATGGGTGCATCCGATGCCCGTATCGTCGTGCGTCACATCTTCCCGAACTCCGTCGCCTCTATCGTGGTCTACGCAACCATGAACATTGGTGGCGCCATTCTGACCGAGTCCGCTCTGTCCTTCCTCGGCATGGGCGTTATTCCGCCTACGCCTTCGTGGGGCTCCATGATTCAGGACGGTCAGCAGTATCTTCTGACCGCTCCCTGGATGATGATCATGCCCGGTCTGGCAATTCTCTCGACGGTGCTCGCCTTCACCCTGCTGGGTGACGGTCTGCGCGACGCCCTCGACGTCAAGATGAAGGACGCATAAGGATGAAGAAGAACAAGAACTATGTGGACCTGAAGGACCAGCCGGTTCCCGAGGGCCAGCATCTGCTCGAGGTCGATGACCTTAAGATGTATTTCCACACCGAGGATGGCGTCGTTCGCGCTGTCGACGGTGTCTCCTACACGCTCGATCGCGGCGAGACCCTGGGAGTCGTCGGTGAATCCGGCTCCGGTAAGTCCGTGACCGCCATGACCATCATGGGCCTTATCTCGATGCCTCCGGGAAAGATCGAGGGCGGTGACGTTCGCTATCGCGGCCGCTCCATCCTCGAGATGACCGAGGAAGAGATGCAGCACATTCGCGGCAACGATATCGCGATGATCTTCCAGGATCCTATGACCTCCTTGAACCCGGTCTATAAGATCGGCAAGCAGGTGGGCGAGGGCCTTCGTCTGCACCGTGGCTACTCCAAGCAGGAGGCGCTCAAGCGCGCCACCGAGCTTTTGGACCTCGTTGGCATTCCCGAGCCCGAGAAGCGCGTCAATGAGTATCCGCACCAGTTCTCTGGCGGTATGCGTCAGCGCGTCATGATTGCCATGGCTCTTGCCTGCGATCCCGATATTCTGATTGCCGACGAGCCCACGACTGCTCTGGACGTTACCATCCAGGCTCAGATTATTGAGCTTATGCAGGAAATGCAGGAGAAGAACGGCAACGCCATCATCATGATTACCCATGACCTGGGCGTCGTTGCCGATATGGCCGATAAGATCATGGTTATGTACGCCGGCCGTCCCGTCGAGTTCGGTACTGCTGAGGAAATCTTCTACGAGAGCCGCCACCCCTACACCTGGGGCCTTATCCGCTCCATCCCGGAGCAGGCCATCGAAGAGAAGAAGCCGCTTACGCCGATTCACGGCAACCCGCCTTCGCTCATGAACCTGCCCGAGGGCTGCGTGTTCTCGCCTCGTTGTCCCTATGCGACCGATAAGTGCCGCAAGCAGCGCCCCGAGCGCGTTGTCACCGAGTCTGGTCATTACTCTGCGTGCCACTACTCCGGTGACCCCGAGTTTCTCAAGAACGCTCCTGAGACGTCCCGTACGCGCAAGGATTCCAAGAAGGGAGGCGAGGCGTAATGGCAGATACCAACGAGCGTACTCCGTTGCTGAAGGTCGAGCACCTTTCTAAGGAGTTCCCCGCTGAGTCCGGCATGTTCGCCAAGCGTTTTTCCAAGCGTGTCGTCTCTGCTGTAAATGACATCTCTTTTGAGATTTATCCTGGCGAGACTTTTGGTCTGGTTGGTGAGTCTGGTTGCGGTAAGTCCACGACGGGTCGCACCATCATGCGCTTGACCAAGCCGACCGCCGGTAAGGTGTTCTTCCAGGGCAAAGATGTTGCCGAGATGAGCAAGCACGAGATCAAGGATATGCGTCGCGAGATGCAGTTCATCTTCCAGGACCCCTATGCATCGCTGAATCCTCGTATGACCATCGGCGAGATTGTCTCTGAGCCCATGACCATTCATGGCGTGGGCACCAAGGAGGAGCGTATCGAGCGCGTCCGCGAGCTGCTGGACGTCGTCGGTCTGAACCCCGAGCACATCAACCGCTATCCGCACGAGTTCTCGGGCGGCCAGCGCCAGCGTGTCGGCATTGCCCGCGCATTTGCGCTGAAGCCCAAGCTGATTATCTGCGACGAGCCGGTTTCTGCTCTGGATGTTTCCATCCAAGCACAGGTCCTGAACCTGCTTAAGGAACTTCAGGACAAGTTCGGTACGGCTTATCTCTTCATTGCTCACGACCTCTCTGTCGTGCAGCACATCTCCGACCGTGTTGCCGTTATGTACCTGGGCAAGATGGTCGAGGTTTCGGACTGGAAGACGCTCTACAGTGAGCCTCACCATCCGTACACGCAGTCGCTGCTGTCTGCCGTGCCGGTGCCCGATCCGGATATCCAGAAGACCCGTAAGCGCATCATCCTTGCCGGCGATCCGCCGTCACCGCTGGATCCGCCGACCGGTTGCCGTTTCCACACCCGCTGCCCGATCGCGCAGGGCATCTGCTCTGAGAAACTTCCCGAGTTTAAGGAAGTTGCACCGGGTCACTGCTGCGCCTGCCACTTCGCGGAGCCGTTCCCGATCAAGGAATCGCACATCGACCTGTAGTCGGTTGTTCTCGTCCGGGCCCGCGCTGGACTTAGTTTTCAGAACGTCCTCGACCATGGAAACCCCCTTATCCTGCTCCTTCGGAGCTGCGGATAAGGGGGTTTCCTGGTCTGCGGAATGTTCTGAAAACTAAGTCCAGCGCGGGCCCTGCGGCAACGCGGCAGGGAGGGGTGCGATTCCTTGATCGCTCACTTAATCTAATAGGAAAGTTAGTGAGGCCGGAGCTTTAGCTCCGGCCTCTTTATATAAGGGCTCGGCAAAGCCGAGCCACCAAATTTGCATCAGCCCCCAGAACATGTTTGAGAACTGTGCCTGAAGTATGTATCTGCAGGCCCCGAATCGGTGTTGCCTCCCGGCGCATTCCGCAGGGGGAGCGATATTTTGCAGTACGAAGTGCGCAGCAAAATATCGCTCATGCCCGAGGACGCGCCGGGAGGCAACACCGATTCGGGGCCGGACACACGGATTTACCTGCGCATTTACAAATTCGTAAACTTTTTTCAAAAAAGTGCTTGCACAGTTCTCGAATCATAGGTTATTATCTTCCTCGTTGAACGCGCGGGTCCAACAAAACGGACCGCGAATCAACAACATAGCATGTCGGAGTGGCGGAATTGGCAGACGCGCTAGCTTGAGGTGCTAGTGACCGCTTTTTGGTCATGCGGGTTCAAGTCCCGCCTCCGACACCATCGCATTTGAGAAGCCTCTTCGGAGGCTTTTTTGTTACCGATAGACGGTGGGGTCCACGATGGAAACGCTTGAACGCAACGAGTGGGCAGACGTTGCCCAACTAGTCGAGATCACGAGCGATGCTGTCATCATCTGTGAGTTCGACGGAACCATTCTGCATGTGAATAATCGCTTACTTGGTTTGATGTGCGAGGAACGCGCTGACGTCATCGGTGGAGATGTTAAAGACGTCCTGTACTCGTCCGCTTTTGAACGTGCGACGGAACATCGTCTGCCATTTGAAACTGATGGCTCCGAGAACGAACTGATGCTCAAGCTGAGTGACGGCTCTTTTATCCCCGTCTTGGTTCGCGCGGGCTCCGTAACGCCTCCACGCATCTTTGGGCGCCGCGCACCACGTGTCCTAGTGGCGCTTCACAGTATCGAGGAACAGTATTCTCACGACCGTCAACTTAAGCGTGCGTTATCGGAGCTTAGAGTTGCGAACAAGCGTCTCTCTGGCACTCTCTCGGTCATTATGAGCACTGTGGGCTCCGATGAGCTGCCCAGCCTACTTGATACCGTTTTGAACCAGCTTGTAGGAACGCTCGATGCTTCGGGTGCCGCTATCTATTTTTCTGAGAGCGGCGGTTTTAAACTTCGCGGTGTTTCCAAGGAGCTGTACGACAGCTACCTGCCTGAGTTTTTGCCGTATGGCGCTGGCATTCCGACGTATGTTCTTCGTGAGTCGCGTGCCTGTCGCTTGTCGATTCAACAGGACCTTGAGGGCGATAGGGCCGCCTCCGGTATGTTCATGGACCTGGACAATCGTTCTAAGCACCTATTGCGCGTGCAGGATATGCCTCCGTATCGCAGCGAGATCTGTCTTCCCGTTTTTTACGGTACGCAGATCCTTGGCGTGCTGGAAGTTGGTTGGAAACGCCCTCAGGCACCGCTCGCCTATGACGTTAATGTGCTCGAGGTCATTTGCGATTACCTATCTATCCAGCTGGTCGGCATGGCATCGAGTCTTCGCTCCCGTCGCACGGCCGAGCTTGGCCGCTCGCTCAATGTCTTGCGTGATGAGTTGTTTACCTTTCTAGACGATTCCGCCGCGGCTACCCAGGCGGTATCGTCCGAGATCTGCAATATGCTTAACTGCCATTTTTGCCCTGTTGAGTATGACGCCAGTCTGGATTCCTACGTCATAGATTTTGAAGGCGGTAGTCGCGTTGCTTTGCCGGACGATCCCGAGAGGCTTTTCTTTTCCACGACGGCGCCAGCGGCACGTCTGGGGGCTGGCCCTGATGGCTTTGAGGCATCTGTTTTGGGAGGTACGAGTGCCGAGGACCTTAAACACGTCCGTATAACTCGCGTTGATGAATCGATGCCTATGGGAGGCTGGCTTAGGGCGCATGGCCTGCCTTGTCAAGGTCTCTACGTCGACTCCGGCATCGAGGCGGGGCGCCCGCGCTCTGAGGGTGATGGCAAGCACAGTAACGACGCGATTGTTCCTGCTTCTGTTGCGAAGAGCCCGACGACGCGCGCGCTGCTGCTTCGTGATGGTAGCCAAGAGCCGATTGATGATCTTGAATATGACTACTTGGTGCACTTGGCGCATGACTTTGAACTGATCTACGAAGGCGAATCTCAAAAGCGCGAGGAGCGCCATATCGCTCAGACCCTTCAGATCGGCATGAGAAATTCCCTGGGGGATGTTCCGGGTATCGCAACCGATTCGGTGTACCTGTCAGCCACGAACTCGGCGTTGGTCGGCGGCGATTTCTATACGCTCATCCGTCTTCCCGACGACTGCGCCGTCATGATTCTGGGTGATGTGTCTGGCAAAGGCATTGAGGCCGCATCGATGTCCGCGCTCGTCAAGACGGCCCTGACGGCATATGCCTGGGAGGGCGCTGGACCGGCCCGCATGGCACGCTCCCTTAACAGCATGCTCATGGGCTTTTCGAGGGTCGAGACGTTCGTGACAGCCTTTATCGCCAAGATTGACCTTAAAGCCGGACGCGCAACGTATTGTTCGGCGGGCCATCCTCCGACCATGGTCATCAGGCCAGAGTCGATGCCGCTGGGTGGCGGCGAGTCCCGTGGGGGAGAGGTCGAGCTGCTTGGATGCCAATCGGGCGTAATCGGTGCCTTTGAGAGCATGGTGTACGAGACAGGCGTGTTTACGTTCGCCCCCGGCGACATGCTCTTCATGTATACGGATGGAACGATTGAGGCCCGCGACCGCACCGGAGCGTTCTTTGGCGAGCAGCGCTTGCGCGACCTTCTGCTTTCTGTTTCGGGGGAGGGCGTGTCGGGCATTTGCGGCAAGGTCTTGGGCGAGCTTGACCGATTTACCGAATCGGCGCTGGACGATGACATTGCATTGGTGTCCCTTGAGTTTTTACGGGGTCGTTCATAGACGACGCTGGGCGGGCTGAATCCGTACGGTTGGGGAAACGAATGCATCGAGTGGGCTTTTTTGGGGAACCATGGTCGTATGAATGAGTGGAATGACATAGCGGTTTTGACGCCACCAGGCGATATCGACATCGCCACGGTGCCTGCGCTGCGTCGGCGGTTGGATGCTTTGATTGGCCGCGGCGTGCGTCGTGTTGTCATCAACTGTCAGGCTGTTAGCTTTATCGATTCGACGGGCTTGGCATTCCTGCTTACGCGCGCTCGTGAGCTCATGAGGCGAGAAGGCCTGCTTTCGCTCGTCAATGCATCGGGTGAAGTTGTTCGCTTTTTGGAGATTGCTCGTCTTGTCGATATCCTTCATGTCGCGGGGCCGGCACGGGAGTCTATTCCCGCCATTCCGGTGGGGGAGCTGCCTCGCTGGAGTAAGAGCGTCGAGGTCCGTCAGGGTATCGAGAATCTTCCATACTACCGACATCGCATCGCCGAACTCCTTGAATCGCTTCCGTTGCGCCGTGACGAGCGCTACGATGTCGCATTGGCGTCGGGGGAGGCGCTGGGTAATGCCTATGACCATGCGGGCGGTATCGGGTGCGTCCTGACGGTTCAGGCCTATGGCGATCGCGTTGTGGTTGAGGTGCTTGATCGAGGTGCCGGCTATTCTATCGATGAAACGAGCGAGCCGGTCGCATCCGAGGAGCGCGGCCGTGGCATCAAGCTTATGCGTATGCTCGTCGATAACGTGGAGGTTGCTCGTCGTACGGACGGCGCCGGCACGCGCGTGCAGATGGTGAAGCTGTTTAGCGGAGCGCTGGAATCGTGTGCCTAGCCAATCGCTTTAGCGCGTTTGGCTATTAAGAACATGCGGCAGACAAGTTTTTTGAAAAAAGTACTTGCGTCTTTTGGACAACTCGCGTAAATTAATAACCCGCAAGCGGACATGGCTCAGTTGGTAGAGCACAACCTTGCCAAGGTTGGGGTCGCGGGTTCGAGCCCCGTTGTCCGCTCCAAACGTAACAGCCCGACTACTACGGTAGCCGGGCTTTTTTTGTACCTATCTCCTAGGCTCGAACCCGAGAGGGGGGCGAGCGTTTTGGGTCGTGGCTGTGGCGTTGTTTGCCGCGAATGTCCGCTTTGGGCGTATCATCGTGGGCATCTCGCATAACCTCGTTGCAAGGGAGATACGCCCCATGGCTACAGAAAAGTCTTCTTCGCGCTCATGGATGTCCGATGCCGCGATCTATCAGATCTACCCGCGCTCGTTTAAGGATTCGACTGGTTCGGGTCTGGGCGATATCGCGGGCATTACCCAGCAGATGGACTATCTTGAGCGGCTGGGTATCGAGGCCATCTGGCTGAGCCCGTTTTACCCATCGCCTCTTGTCGATGGCGGCTATGATGTGGCGGACTACTGCGATGTCGACCCGCGTCTCGGCTCGCTTGACGACTTCGATGACATGATCGCTGCGGCTCACGCGCGCGGCATCAAGGTCATCGTCGACATCGTGCCCAACCATTCATCCAACCAGCACCCCTGGTTCAAAGCCGCTCTTGCCGCCGGCCCCGGATCGCCCGAGCGCGCCCGTTATATCTTCCGCGATGGTCGCGGCGAGCATGGCGAGCTGCCTCCCACCAATTGGAATGCCAACTTTGGCGGCCCCGCATGGACGCGTGTTGCGGACGGTCAGTGGTATCTGCACATGTTTACGCCCGAGCAACCGGACTTTGACTGGTCATGCCCCGAGGTTCATGCGCTCTTTTGCGACGTCCTGGCGTTTTGGAGCGATCGAGGCGTCGACGGCTTTCGCATTGATGTGGCGCAGGGTCTCGCCAAGGATCTCGACCGCGATGACCTCGACCGGTGGCATCTCGCCGAGGGCGATGACATGGTTGACGACGGCACCCATCCGCTGTGGGACCGCAATGAGGTCCACGAGATCTATCGCGAGTGGCGCCGCGTGTTCGACCGCTATAATCCGCCGCGCAGTGCCGTTGCCGAGGCGTGGGTGCTGCCCGAGCGCCAGTATCTCTACGCGCGTCCCAGCGAGCTTGGCCAGACATTCAACTTTGAGTTTGCCAAGGCCACTTGGACCTATGATGACATGCACACTGCAATCGAGAAGGGCTTGAAGGCAGCCGTCGAATCCGATTCCGCCTCGACCTGGGTACTCTCCAACCACGACGTGCCGCGCGTGGCGACACGCTATGCCCTGCCGCAAATCAAGGCGACGCGCTACCACCAGATTGCGCTCGACTGGCTCTTACGCGACGGGTCGTCTTATGACGAGGACCGTGAACTCGGCGAGCGCCGCGCGCGGGCGGCCCTTTTGCTTGAGCTGGCGCTTCCGGGCTCGGCATACGTGTATCAGGGTGAGGAGCTCGGCCTTTTTGAGGTGGCTGATATCCCGTGGGCTGCACTCGAAGACCCTACTGCGACCAATACGCACGGACCGAAGCGCGAGAAGGGGCGCGACGGCTGTCGTGTGTCCCTGCCGTGGGTGGCGGCGGACGATCCCGCGCATGGCGGATCGTTTGGGTTTTCGCCGGCAGACGCCGATGCGGCGCCCCATCTGCCGCAGCCTGCATGGTTTTCCGATTATGCTGCCGATAGGGAAGAAGTGGACCCGACATCGATGCTTGCGCTCTATCGTGACGCCCTCTGGCTGCGGCGCAAGCTGCGCGGGTGCGCCAACGATCTTGCGTGGCTCGATCTTGACGGGCGCACCGGTCTTGCGGATGGTGCTGAGGGCGCTGAGGGCGGCGTCATCGCCTATCGCCGCGATAACGGCTGGGCGTGTGTGACGAACTTCGGTGCAGCACCCGTGGAGCTGCCGGCGGGCAGGGTCCTGCTCACCTCATCACCGCTTGCAGACGGCAGGCTCGCACAGGACAGCTCTGCCTGGATCATGCTCGGTGAGATGTAGGGGCATCTCGCTGCGAGCCTGCGTTTGTCCGCGCCTTTCGTGACGACTGATGCCCTCGCGAGAGCGTCGCAAAACTTTTCAAAAAAAGTTCTTGCATAGGATGCGGGCATCACGTAAGATTAATCCTCGTAAGCGGACATGGCTCAGTTGGTAGAGCACAACCTTGCCAAGGTTGGGGTCGCGGG
>UQVT01000003.1 GCA_900544465.1 uncultured Collinsella sp.
ACGGAGAGCACATTAAGTGCTCTCCGGCTCGTGCGGAACTCGCGATCGACCTTATGCCCCGCCCTCGGGACTAAGGATACATGGTAGAGGCGCGTGTGCTCCAAAATTCATTGGCTGGTGACCTATTCCATGTCCCGCAGTGGCTCATCTTCACCACCTTTAAATAAAAAAGAAGTACCGGTTGGAGCCGGTACTTCTTTTGGTGCGTTGTTTCTTGGCTGTAGCTTTTGCCGTTAGCTTACAGGCCGCAGGCTGCTTTGAGTTCTTCGACTCGGTCGGTCTTCTCCCAGGTGAAGTCGGCGTCTTCGCGGCCGAAGTGACCGTAGGCTGCTGTTTTCTCGTAGATGGGGCGACGCAGGTCTAGGTCGCGGATGATTGCGCCCGGGCGCAGGTCGAAGGTCTTCTCTACGGCCTCAACGATCTTGTCCTCGGCGACCTTAGCGGTACCGAAGGTGTCGACCATGATTGAGAGGGGCTTGGAAACGCCGATGGCGTAAGCAAGCTCGACTTCGCAGCGGTCGGCCAGGCCGGCGGCGACCACGTTCTTGGCGACCCAGCGCGCGGCATACGCGGCGGAGCGGTCAACCTTGGTGCAGTCCTTGCCGCTAAAGGCACCGCCGCCGTGACGGCCGTAGCCGCCGTAGGTGTCGACGATGATCTTGCGGCCGGTGAGGCCCGTGTCGCCCATGGGGCCGCCCACGACAAAACGACCGGTGGGGTTCACGTAGATGTCTGCGTTATCCCACGGCATGTTCTCAGCGGCCATGACCGGGGAGATGACGTGCTCGATAAGGTCGGCCTTGATCTTGCCCATGTCCTCGATCTCGGCGGCGTGCTGCGTGGAGATGACGATGGTCGTGACCTCCACAGGTTTACCATCTTCGTAGCGCACGGTGACCTGGGTCTTGCCGTCGGGACGCAGATAGGGCAGGGTACCGTCGTGGCGCACGGCGGCCAGGCGCTCGGCCAGGCGGCTTGCCAGGTAGTGTGGCATGGGCATGAGGGTCTTGGTCTCGTTGGAGGCATAACCGAACATCATGCCCTGGTCGCCGGCACCGATTAGGTCGATCGGGTCGGTGGTAGCGCCGGTCTGGGTCTCGAAGGACTCGTCGACGCCCTGGGCGATATCGGGCGACTGCTCGTGGATGAGGCTCATAACGCCGCAGGTGTCGCAGTCAAAACCGAATTTGGCGCGGTTGTAGCCAATGCGGCGGATAACGCCGCGGGCGATTTCCTGTACATCGACGTAGGCCTGGGTGCGGATCTCACCGGCGACGATGACGGTGCCGGTGGTCACGAGGGTCTCGCAGGCGCAGCGGACGTTCTCCACGTTGGCGGGCACGCCGTTGGGGGCGATGTAGCCCTGCTTCTGGAGCTCTATTTCTTTGGCGAGGATTGCGTCGAGGACGGCGTCGCTGATCTGGTCAGCGATCTTATCGGGATGACCTTCGGTCACCGACTCCGACGTAAATACAAAGGACCCGTGTTGGGGCGGGATGGAACGAAGTTCTTCTGACATGATTGTCCTTTCAAAAACGTGTCCCGGCGACCGTTACCATTCCGCCGGGCTCTCTATGCAAGGGCACATCATAGCGCGTAAATCAAAGATTCACACCCTTTCCGCACCGAGCCATTGGTTAGCTAATTTGGGACGGGGCTTTTTTAGCTACCCAATCCGGAGTCTTCGGAGCCTAAGACCAATCTCGATATAGGGTAGCTAAAAAAGCCCCGTCCCAAAATTAGCTACCCAATGACTGGGTCGGTGCCCTTTGTGCGGAGGTTGCTTTGATGCTTTATACTGGTGCAGTTAGACATCCATCCTGCAATCGAGGAGATTTCCATGGCATCAGACGTTCGCGTCCGCTTTGCACCCTCACCGACGGGCAAGCTGCACATCGGCGGCGCCCGCACCGCTATCTATAACTGGGCTTTCGCCCGCGCAAACGGCGGTACGTTCATCCTGCGCATCGACGACACCGACCCCACCCGTTCCACCGACGAGAACACGCAGATCATTCTGCGCGCCATGCGTTGGCTGGGTCTGGACTGGGACGAGGGCCCCGAGGTGGGCGGCGACTTTGGCCCCTATGCCCAGACCGAGCGTCTGGACCTTTACAAGCAGGCCGCCCAGCAGCTCTGGGATGAGGGCAAGGCCTATCCCTGCTTCTGCACCAAGGAGCAGCTCGAGGCCGATCGCAAGGCCGCTCAGGAGCGCAAGGACCCCTTCCAGGGCTATCAGCGTCGTTGCCGCGATCTTGATCCCGAGGAGGCACGCCGCCGCATCGAGGCCGGCGAGCCCTACGTCCTGCGCATCAAGGTGCCCGAGGACCGCGGCGACGTCGTCATCCACGACGCCGTCCATGGCGAGGTGACCTTCGACGCCAAGGAGCTCGACGACTTTGTCATCTTCCGCTCCGACGGAACGCCCACGTACAACTTCGCGACCGTCGTCGATGACGCCATGATGAAGATCACCCACGTCATCCGCGGTGACGATCACCTGTCCAACACCCCGCGCCAGGTCATGGTCTACGAGGCCCTCGGCGCGCCCGTGCCTACGTTCGCCCACATCTCTATGATCCTGGGCGCCGACGGCAAGAAGCTCTCCAAGCGCCACGGCGCCACCTCGGTGGAGGAGTACCGCGATGCCGGCTACCTGCCCGACGCGTTCGTCAACTACCTGGCGCTGCTCGGCTGGTCGCTCGACGGCGAGACCACGATCATCCCGCGCGAGGTTCTGGCCAGCAAGTTCTCGCTCGACCGCATTTCCAAGAACCCGGCGACCTTCGACCCTAAGAAGCTCGACTGGGTCAATGCCGAGTACATCAACGGCATGTCTGACGCCCAGTTTGCCGACGAGATCATGGTCCCCGAGCTGCACGAGGCGGGTCTCATCGAGGGTAACGTCGAGTACGGCGAGGACTGGATCGACGCGCTTGCCGCCATCGTTAAGCCGCGCACCAAGATGCCGGCCGACGCCGTGACCGTTGCCGCTCCCATCTTTGCCACGGCCGAGACGCTCGAGTATGACGAGAAGTCTGTCAACAAGGGCCTGGCCAAGGAGGGCATGGGTGCCATTCTGGATGCCGCCAAGGCCGCGCTTGAGGGTGTTACCGAGTGGACGGCCGAGGCCATCGATGCCGCGCTTGAGCCGCTGCCCGAGCAGATGGACCTCAAGAAGCGCGTGGTGTTCCAGGCCGTGCGCGTCGCCGTCTGCGGCAACATGGTGAGCCCTCCGCTGGGCGAGACCATGGCGCTCGTCGGCCGCGACGACTGCCTGGCGCGCATCGACCGCGCCCGCACGATGGCGCTGTAATCGCTGCGCAAACGTATGTATCCGAGCCCCGCTCACCGCGAGTGGGGCTCTTGTTTCTGTAGACGTATGGGATAGGAGGTGCTGGCGCCATGGCCGAGCAACTGTCGCTGTTTGGTTCGCCCGAACCGGAGCAAGCTCCCATGAAGCATGCCCGCACGGCCGAGCAGGCCAAACCTGAGCCTGCGCCAGAGCCCATTGCCGCCTACGCGAGCGTGGTCCTGGACATTCCCACCCGTGCGCTGTCCGAGCCTTTTGCCTACGGCATTCCGCAGTCCCTTGCCAATGAGGCCCAGATCGGCTCCACCGTCCTAGTTCATTTTGGAAACCGTGCGGCCGCTGGCTATATCGTCGACATTGCGTCTGGGCTGGGCGAGCTGCAAGGAGACACCGTCCTTGATCCAGTGCGCATCAAGCCCGTCGAGGCCATCCTCAGCAAACCGCTCTTTGGCGCCGAGGCCGCCCGCATTGCGCGTTGGATGAGCCGCGAGTATGTCGCGACGCTTTCCGAATGCCTGCGTCTGTTTTTGCCTCCGGGCGGCAGCCCGCGTGTCGTGAAGGGCGATGACGGGGCGTGGACGGTTGAGCGCCCAGCCGTCAAGCCTATTCAAAACCGCTGGGTCATGCTCACGCCTGAGGGTTTCGACTATACGCCGCCCAAGACCGCCGTTCGTCAGCGTCAGCTCATCGAGGCGCTCCAGTGCGGCCCGGTCACGACGCGCGATCTCAACCTGCTCTACAACAGTATGTCGGCGACCATCAAGGCGCTCGAAAAACGCGGCGTCGTGGTGGTGGAGGAGCGCCGCGCCTGGCGTGGCTGCAGCGAGCAGACCACGTTGTCCTCGGCAAGCGGCAAGGCGCCGGTCGCGCTCACGGACGGCCAGCAGCAGGCGCTCGCGCAGATTGAACGCGCGCGCCTTGACGCCCACGGCGACGTGGTCCTTGTCGATGGCGTCACCGGATCCGGTAAAACCGAGGTCTACCTCTCCGCTATCGAGCGTGTGCTCGCGGCCGGTCGCTCGGCCTGCGTGCTCGTGCCCGAGATCTCGCTGACGGCCCAGACCGTCGGCCGCTTCCGCTCGCGCTTCGGTGAGACGGTCGCGGTCTTCCACTCGCGCCTTTCGGCCGGCGAGCGTCTGGACCAGTGGGATATGGTCGCCAGTGGTGCCGCGCGCGTTGTCGTCGGCGCGCGTTCGGCACTCTTTTGCCCGCTCAGCGATTTGGGCCTCATCATCATCGACGAGGAGCACGAGACCAGCTACAAACAGGGCTCCAGTCCGCGCTACCATGCGCGCGAGGTGGCGGCCGAGATGGCGCGCCGCTATCGCTGCCCGCTCGTGCTGGGCTCGGCCACGCCTTCTGCCGAGGCCCTCGATCGCTGCCGCCGCGGCACGTACAACGGTGTCACCTGGACGCGCGTCGAGATGCCCGAGCGCCCGGGACACGCCGTGCTACCCACGGTCCGCATTGCCGACCTGCGCCGCGAGTTTTCGCACGGCAGCCGCTCCATGTTCTCTAAACCGCTGATGGAAGGTTTGGAGCGCGTTGTAGAGCGCCGCGAGAAGGCTGTGCTGCTGCATAACCGTCGCGGTTTTGCGCCGTTTTTGATGTGCCGCGAGTGCGGTTGCGTCCCCACCTGCAACCACTGCTCCACCGCGCTCACGTATCACGAGCGCACGCATTCGTTGCAGTGCCATACCTGCGGTTCGTCCTGGCGCGTGCAGCCCTATCCGGCGCCCACGAGCCGTTGCCCCAAATGCGGCAGCCGCTACCTGGCAAAAATGGGTCTAGGCACGCAGCAGATCGAGGACGCCTTGCGCCAGATGCTGCCCGAGGATGTCGCCATCATTCGCATGGACGCCGATTCCACGCGTGGCAAGGACGCGCACAAGAAGTTGCTTGAACAGTTCGATGCTGCCGATTGCGCGGTGCTGCTGGGCACCCAGATGATCGCCAAGGGCCTCGATTTTCCCGAGGTCACGCTTGTGGGTGTAGTTAATGCCGACTTTGCGCTCAAGCTGCCCGATTTTAGAGCGGGGGAGCGCGCCTACGATCTGCTGGAGCAGGTTGCGGGCCGCGCCGGTCGCGGCGATCGTCCCGGCGAGGTCATCATCCAGACCTACCTGCCCGATGACCCGGTCATTCGCGCCGTCGCCGAGCACGACCGCTCGATCTTTACCGACTACGACCTGGACCAGCGCCGCGACGCCCTGTATCCGCCCTTCGTGCGCCTGGCCAACATCTTGGTATGGTCGACGAACGCGGACGACGCGCGGGACTACATCGGTCGCATCGCGAAGCTCCTCAAGCGTCGCTGGCATGCCGCCGCGCCCGACTTTTTGCGGGCGGGGAGCGCCGTGCCCCAGGTGCTTGGTCCGGCTTCGTGTGTAATCGAGAGAGCCAAGGACCGTTACCGCTTCCATCTGCTTGTTAAGTCGCCGGTAGGGTACCATGTCTCTGATGATATCGACGCCTGCCTCAAAGAGGTGGGCTCCGTGCGCGGCGTGAGCGTGAGCGTTGACGTCGACGCCTATGATTTGATGTAACAACCCGAAAGGATGGCCATGGAAGCCAACGGAATCGTACTGTCGCCCGACCCTCGTCTGCGCCAGGAGTGCGCCGTCATCGAGGAGATCACCCCGGCGATCGAGGCGCTTGCCGAGAAGATGAAGAAGATGATGTTCGACAACGGCGGTTGCGGCCTGGCCGCCCCGCAGATCGGTGAGCTCATTCAACTCGTCACCATTGACTGCGATTACAGCGACAAGAACGACTATGACCCGTATGTGCTCATCAACCCTGTCATTGTTGAGCAGAGCGACCATCTGGTGCCGTTTAGCGAGGGCTGCCTTTCCATCCCTGGCATTAGCTGCGAGATCGAGCGTCCCGACCATGTCGTCGTCGAGGCATATGATTTGGATGCCAACCTGATTCGCTACGAGGCCTCGGGCGATCTGTTCTGCGTGTGCCTGCAGCACGAGATCGACCACCTGCACGGCAACACCATGTTCGAGCGACTCAAGCCGATGCAGAGGATCAAGGCCGTCAAGGAGTACCAGGACGCCCTGGCCCGCGGCGCTCGACCGGGCGAGACTGAATAGGTTAATTGTCCGTCCCTGGGATGGGCCCACACATATCATCCCGTGCTCAAACATTCTCGCTTTGCTGCGAAACTGCGCGCGGGACGATATGTGTGGGCCCATCCCAGGGACTACGTTGACGCTGCTTGTCTCGCCCGGGTGCCGTCGGGCCAGGGAGGGGCGTCTTCGCTGATAGGTGCTTTATTGGGAGGGCTGCTTTTATGCGGCTCTTTCTTTGTTTTTGGGTATATTTGTTCTTGTTGAATTGTTATTGCGGATGGGCTTGGTAATTGGCTTTCCGCTGTTATTTGTAGCCGTCTCGGCTTTGGTTGAGGGGAGACGTCCTTTATGCGTATTGTGTTTATGGGTACGCCTGATTTTGCTGTGCCTTCGCTGACTTCGCTTGTTGAGGCTGGGAATGAGATTGCGCTTGCCATTACTCGTCCTGATGCTGTTCGTGGGCGTGGTAAGAAGCTTGAGCCGTCTCCTGTTAAGGCCAAGGCGCTCGAGCTTGGCCTGCCGGTTGTTGAGGCTAATCGTATGACGCCTGAGGTAGTTGATACTCTCCAGGCTGCGCGGGCTGATATTTTCTGTGTGGCCGCGTACGGTTGCATTTTGCCTGATGAAGTGCTGCATATGGCGCCGCTTGGTATTGTGAATGTTCATGCGTCCTTGTTGCCTCGTTGGCGTGGGGCTGCTCCCATTCAGCGTGCCATTCTTGCTGGTGATGAGGTTGCTGGCGTTTCCATTATGCGCATTGGGCATGGCGTGGATACTGGTGCTTATTGTGCTCAGGCTTCCACGTCGGTTGCCGGCAAGCATGCCGAGGCACTGACGATGGAGCTTGGCGAGCTGGGCGGTAAGCTGCTGGCCGATACGCTGCCCTCGCTTGCCGATGATACAGCGGTGTGGACCGAGCAGGATGAGTCGCTCGTCACGCATGCTGCCAAGATTTCCAAGCAGGAGATGCGTCTGGATCCGCAGATGGCGGCGCTCGATTGCGTGCGTCACGTGTTGGCTTCGTCCGACACTGCACCCGCTCGCTGCGTGATTGCCGGTAAGTCGGTTCGCGTGCTCGATGCTGCGCTGGCGGATGTGTCGCTTGGCGAGGGCGCTGTTGCCGTTAAGAGCAAGCGTGTCTACCTGGGACTTTCCGATGGTGCGGTCGAGCTGCTTGAGGTTAAGCCCGATGGCAAGCGCGCTATGGCTGCTTCTGCCTGGGCTGCCGGCCTGCAGGGCGCCGATCTGACGTGGGGTGCTTTGTCATGAGCAAGCTTTCCCCCGCGCGTAAGCTCGCGCTCGATGTGCTGATGGAGGCCGACCGTCGCGGTATATACGCACGCGACGTGTTGTCTTCCCGTGCTTCCGCCAAGGCCATTGACCAGCGCGATTCCGCTTTTGCCGCGCGTTTGGCGCTCGGTGTTGCCGCCACGCAGGGAATTTTGGATGAGCTGCTCGATCAGTTTCTCGATAAGCCCAAAAAGGTCGCGCCGCGCGTTCGCATGGCGCTTCGAATCTCGGCCTTCGAGATGCTCTACCTGCATACCCCAGGTCGCGTTGCCGT
Organism: uncultured Collinsella sp.; assembly: GCA_900544465.1. Taxonomy (GTDB): domain Bacteria; phylum Actinomycetota; class Coriobacteriia; order Coriobacteriales; family Coriobacteriaceae; genus Collinsella. The sequence continues at coordinate 7,958 of UQVT01000003.1, forward strand.
GAGTCAGGGTGTTGAGCTGGTTCGTAGCGGCGCTAAGTCGGCCGCCGGTCTGGCGAACGCCGTGCTGTATAAGGTCGCGGACAACGTTGAGGACTTTGCCGCCGCCGCGGGTGCCGATGAGTCCGAGCGCCGTTTGGTTCGCCTGTCTCGTCTGATGGGTATGCCGCGCTGGCTGTGTGCTCGCATTATGGCCTCGTTTGATACGCCCGAGGGCGCGCTCAACTTTGCCGGAAATCTGGCGCCCGCGCCGCTCGCTTTGCACGAGAATGCCTTTGCAACTAAGCCTGATCCGTACCTATCGCAGCTTGTGGCGCCGGTATTCCCGGGCTGCCATGCGCCGGTCGATGCGCAGGCCACCGTTGCGTCGGGTGTGTTTGAACGCGCGGCGGCCGTGGCCTCGGACCTTAACGCCCAGCTTATCGCTACTGCCGCGACACGTCCCGGTCGCTGCCTGGAGATTGGCGCCGGTCGCGGCACCAAGACCTATGTGATGATGTGCCAGGCCAAGCGTGCCGGCTACGAGCGTCAGCATACCGCGCTCGATTTGCACGATCGCAAGTGCGATCAGAATCTCGCGCGCCTGCACAAGGCGGGTATCTCGGGTGTTCGTACGGTGTCGGGCGATGCCTGCGAGCTCAATGAGGTGCTCACGACCTTTGATGCCATGCTCGGCGAGCCTGCCCTGTTCGACACGGTGTTTATCGATGCGCCGTGCTCTGGCACCGGCACTATGCGCCGTCATCCTGAGATTCCGTGGCGTCTGACCGAGAACGACGTTACGACTGAGCTGCCCCGCCTGCAGCTGACGATGCTCAAGGAAGCAGCCGCGCGCGTGGCTGCCGGCGGCGAGCTTATCTATGCCACCTGCTCGGTCTTCGACGAGGAGAACACGCAGGTCGTGGACGCTTTCCTTGCTTCTCCCGAGGGTGCCGGCTTTACCGTGGCACCCCTCTCCGAAGCCCAGATTCTGCAGTTACCCGAGTTCGAACAAGCCAAGAAGCTCGTCTCCGTACGCCAAAACGACCGTGGACTTTTCCAAAGCGTCCCCGTAAACGCCGACTCCTACGACGGTCACTTCTGCGCTCGTCTGGTCCACAAGTAACTACTAAGTTGCGGTGAAATAGGGATTGAATAGCGGCTTCTGCCCGCCAAACAGTCCTTATTTCACCGCAACTCATAAGGAAGATTTTTCTGGAACTGGGATTAATAAATCGGGTATGAAAGTAAGCGGTTGGGTTTGGTAAGTTTCTGGATGCATGAACCGCTCGCAGATTTAATATTGAGGGGTTAAAATGAACGAACTTAATAGTGACAAGATTGACAATCCTGAAGATAATACTCAGGAAAATGAAGAGGTTGAGAATTCTTCGATTAAAAAGCGGGTAATTATTGGTGCCGGTATTGTTGCTTTGCTCATTGCTGGTTGTGTCGGTGGTTATGCTGGTTACAATTACAAACAAGCATGTAGTGAACATAATCAGCAGGTTGAAGTTTTGTATTCAAAGGCTAGCGATAGTGTTGCTGCCTTTAAGGTTGATCCTGGGCTACTAACTTTTGAGCAACGTCTTGATACCATTAAAAATGCTCAAAATAATAAAGAGATTTTGAATAAAGAAATCTCTAATGACAGTTTTAAGTATGCGGATGGCACTTCCCCTGATTGGACGAAGTTGCTCAATAAATACGATTCCATTATTAAAGGCTGCCGTAAGGCTCAAAATAATGAGTGGAATACTTCTGTAACTGACCATGTTAATTTTGATGTAAATTCTACTGAAGATACTGACTCTCTCCAACAGCATATTAATAGCCTCAATGGTCTTCTTAATGATATTTCTAATAAAGATAATCAGAAGCTTATTTTTGAAGATGCCAAAAAGGATTCTAATCTGTTCATTGATCAAATCAATGAACAGATTAGTCGTTATCAAACTCGTATTGATGATGTAAATAAGGCAAAAGCAGAGGCTGAGGCGAAGACTCAAGAGGAAGTGGCGCAGACTCAGCAGCAGGCTTCTCAGCAAAATAATTATTCCAACAATTCTTATAGCGGTAATAATTATTCTGGTGGAAGCGGCTATTCGGGAGGCTCCTCTAACGGCGGCGGTAAAGTAGTCATTAAAACTCTGGATGTTTATGACGAAAATGGCAATTATGTGGGGTCTACTCATTGGTATAGCGATGGTACCTGTGACGATCCCTATTCTGCTGGTATGGGCGGATTTTAAAATATACTAATTTTTAAAAATAATTATCGACCCATAGCGCAAAGAAGCGGCCCCGCGATCGGAGTTGATCGCGGGGCCGCTTGTCACTAGTGGTTATGCGGGCAGTTGGCGCAACAGCCACTGGTGGCGCTGGTGCTGGAGCCACCACTGCGCTGGTCGGTGTTGTAGAAACCGCTGCCGTCGAACTTAATGCCGCTGGCCGAGAACGTCTTGGATGCCGGGGCACCGCAGCTGGGGCATACGACCTCGGGCGTCTCGGTCATGGGATGCTCAACCTCAAACACGTTGCCGCAGCTCGTGCACTTGTAATCGTAGCGCGCCATAATACTTCCTTTTCAGCACAAAGCGGGCAGATCACTCTGCCCGCAAAAATTCAAACAGCTGTAACTGTACCCTATATCCGGGGTTTTATCACGCTTCGCCCCAGAATCTATGGGTGCTGCGCAGGAGCTCCGCAGTTTTCTCCTCAGCCGCAGCAATGTCGGCCTCCTGCGCCTGCCAGGTCCAGTTGCCCGTGGCCACGCCCGGCACGTTCATACGTGCATCGTCGCCCAGCCCCAGCACGTCCTGCAGCGGCATCATCACGAGCGGAGCATCGCTTGCCAGGGCATCGCCCATGAGCTCGCTTGCCAATGCAATGCCGCTCGGGTCGTCGCCGCCCGCAAAGGAATGCGTGCACCATCCGGCAAGCGTTGAGGTGTCGTGCGTCGAGGTGTACAGGATCTTGCCAGGCGTGGGATGAATTCCGCAGCGAACGTCGTAGTTGCTAAACTCCAGCACGTCCATGCCGGGGAAACCGCAGGTCGAAGCCATGGCGCGAACGCCAGGCGTCAGATAGCCTAGATCCTCGGCGATAAAGTTGAGCGGACCCAGCTCGTCGTAGGCGGTCTGGAACAGGTCTTTGCCTGGTCCCGCAAGCCAGCGGCCGTCGGCACAGGCCTCGCCGGCGGGGATGCTAAAGTAGCTGTGGAAACCCAGGAAGTGGTCCAGGCGCACACGGTCGTAGAGCGCGAACGCACGACGCAGGCGATCCATCCACCAGCGATAGCCGTTCTTCTTCATGTGATCCCAGCGGAAGGTGGGGTTTCCCCACACCTGGCCCTCGGGCGCAAAGTTGTCGGGCGGCGCGCCCGAAATTTCAATCGCCTTGCCGGTGTCGGATAGCCAGAAGTTTTCGGGCTCGCTCCACGCGTCGGCCGAATCGTCCGAGACATACATCGGGATATCGCCGATGACCTCGATGCCCTTCTTGTGTGCATAGTTCATAAGCTCGCACCAGGCAAGGTCAAAGCGATACTGCATGTACGCCTGCAGCTCGGCCTCGTCGTGGAAGCGCTTGTCATCGATCAGATGCTCGTTGTAGCGCGCGACATTCGCCGGCCAATCGTGGCGCGACAGCCCCTCAAAGTACTTCTTTACCGCCATGTAGACGCAGTACTTCTCGAGCCAATCGGCATTGCGATGTTTAAACGCCGTGTACAGCGGGTCGGCATCCTCGCCGCCGCGGGCCTTCCAGGTGACGAAGTCGGCAGCCAGCTCCTCGTGGCTCTCGGGCAGCAGGTCGATATTGCCTGCAAAGGCCGAAGGGCCGGCATAAGGGGAGCGGAAAAAGTCCGTAGGATTGACGGGCAGGACCTGCCAGTAGCGCATGCCCATGGCGGCTAGGTGATCGATAAAGCGACGCGTGGGCGCACCGATTGTGCCAGGCTTGCCGTCATCGGTCGGCACCGAGGTGATGTGGCACACGACGCCCGCGCCGTGATCGAGCGGCTCCTGCAGGCGCTTCTCGGCATGGTGATAGATGATCGAAGAGCCCAGCGGGTACAGGTCGAGCGTAACCGTGCCGTTGTGGATCTCGCACTCGTGGCCGCTAATCACGTCGCTCGCACATTCGCCGAGCGCTGGGATCGTCACGCAGTGCGAATTGCGCAGGCTGCGGTTGATGATAACCGTCGCGGCCTCGCCGTCTTTGCCCGTGCGGGTGTAGGCCAAGACGTCGTCGTTGAGCGCAAAGGCCTTGATTTCGCCATCGACCATAAAAGGCAGCGCGCGACGCACGGCAGACGCGTTCTTAACGATAGCCAGCGTATCGAAGTCGTGCAGGTCTTCCTTCAAAGGCAGGGTGCGGCGGTTGCCCGGATCGGTGAGGCCCTCCAGGCCGTACTCATCGCCATAATAGATCGAAGGCACGCCCGGGAAGGTCATCTGCATGAGCGTCGCCAACCAAAAGCGGCTCTTGGCCAAGCCCATGGAATTCTCGTCCAGGCGCCACTTGCTGCGCTCGCTCTCGGGTAGCTGCGACTCGTCGGGGCCGCCGCCGAGCACCGAGATAATGCGCGGGCGGTCGTGGCTCGAAAGCAGATTGAGTGCGCAGGCCAGTGCCTCGCGCGGGTAGTTCTCGCGCAGGGTTTCGATATCCTCGGCTGCCTGGTAGGCGTTCTTGTAGCCCATCAAAAAGCCGATGACCATGTCGCGGAAGGGGTAATCCATAGCAGAGTCCAGCTCGGAGCCCTGCAGGTAGCGGCGCAGATGGCCGTAGCTGATCTTGTTGGAGGCATCCTCCCAGACCTCGCCGAGCAGCAGCGCATCGGGTTTCTCGGCGAGCACGGCCTTTTTAATCTCGGCCAGGAAGTCGTCGGAAAGCTCGTCGGCCACGTCCAGACGCCAGCCATGGGCGCCGGCGCGCAGCCATTTGCGGATCACGCCGTCCTTGCCCAGGAGCCGCTCGCGTACCAGCTCGGAGCTCTCATTGATGGCGGGCATGTTGCCCACGCCCCACCAGCAGTCATACGAACCGTCCTCATGGAAGTAAAACGCATCGCGCCACGGCGAGTCCTCGCTCTGCCATGCACCGACGCCGGGGTAGTTGCCGTAGCGGTTAAAGTAGATCGAGTCGTCGCCCGTATGGTTGAAGACGCCGTCCAGGATAATGGAAATGCCGAGCTTCTCAGCCGCCTCGCACAGCTCCGTAAAGTCCTGCTCGGTGCCCAGAATCGGGTCAATCTTGGTGTAGTCGGCCGTATCGTAGCGGTGGTTGCTCGCGGCCTCAAAGATGGGGTTGAGGTAGATGGCCGTAAAGCCTAGCTCGGCAATGCGAGGTAGGTCATTTTGGATACCCTTGAGCGAACCGCCGTAAAAGTCCCAGGTCTTGATGGAGCCATCTTCGGCACGCTCGTACACGGGCGGCTCGTTCCAGTCCTCGACCATGCGGCGCTGGATTCCGTTGCGTGGTTTTTCGACCTCGGCCAGCGTGCGCTCGCGCCAGTTTTCGTCGCGGGCATAGCGGTCGGGGAAGATCTGGTAGACCATACCGCGCTCGTACCAGGTGGGACGGTTTTCGCGCTGCTTATAGACGGTAATCTGGAAAGATGGAACCTCGGCGTAGTCGTAGGTTACGCCCTCGCCACCGGTGCGACCCTGCGGTGCACCCAAACGGACCTCGGGCTGGCCCTCGATATTGCAGATAAAGCTGTACCAGATAAGACAGGGCTCGGTGCACTCAAGCTCTGCAGTAAATATGCCGTCGCCCTCGTGCGCCATGGGATACAGAGACTCACCGATTTCATCGACCCAGGTACGCAGGGTAAGGGTTGCCTGGTTGGGGTCGGCATCCTCCAAAATCACCGATAGCGAAACGGAAGTTCCAGTGGTCACAGCGCCAAACGGAGTACGAAACTGCGGTAGACGGCTGTTGTGAATCAATCTCATAATACGGTCCAGTTCAATAGAATCACGGCCTGAGGGCCATGGGCTTTACGCACAGGATGTAAGTATATCTGTTGTACACAGGCTGTATAAACAACATCCGTTTACCATCGGCGAACGGTTGTCCTAGAAAATCGTTTTACCACCCAAATTATCGCGATATTCAAAAACGTCTATACCGATACTATTTGTAGTTAAACAAAAGTACCTCGGTTTACTACGATGAATTGGATGATCTCAACCACGGTCATTATGATGATATTAAAACCGCAGGTAGAAGCGTTGCCAATTTCATAGAATACTCTCCGTGGTCGGCCGGAGCCATTTTGTCGTAGTAAACCGGCCCTTTATTTAATAGAGAAGTTCAACGCAATAGAGGGCGCCTGGTTGGGGCGCCCTCTATTGCGTTGATGATTAAGTTTTAATCGTCCGGATTAGCGGCGCTTGCGGGCAGTCGTAGCCTTGCGGACGGAGGTCTTCTTGGTAGGAGCCTTTTCCTCGGCCGGAGCGGCGGGGGAGACCGGGGCCTCCTTGGCGGACTCGGTCTTTGCCTTAGCCTTGGGAGCGGCCTTAACCTCGGCAGTCTTCGGGGTCGGCTCGGCCTTTACTGCGGGCTTTTCCTCGACCTTGGCCTCCGCCTTGGGAGCAGCAGCCTTGGTCGTGGTCTTCTTGGCCGTCGTCGTGGCGCGCTTGCGCGCGGTGGTCTTGGCGGCCGGCTTTGCCTCGATAGCTGCCTCGGCCTTGGGCTCGGCACCCGCCTCCTCGACCTTGACGGCTGGTTTTGCAGCAACCTTCGGGGTCATCTTTGCGGTAGCCTTCGTCGTAGTAGCCTTGGTCGTCGTCGACTTCGTAGTCGTGGCCTTTTTGGCGGTTGCGGTCTTGGGCGCGGTCGTCTTCTTGGAAGGGGTCTTAGCCGGAGCCTTTGCCACAGGCTTAGCCTCGGCGGCCTCGTCCTTTACCTCGTGAGCGGCCTCGGCCTCGGCTGCCTTCTTGGCGGCTGCGGTGGTACGCTTGCGTGTGGTAGTTGCCTTGGCAGCGGTGGTCTTGCTCGCAGCGGCCTTCGTGGTCGTGGCCTTCTTAGCCGTCGTCTTGCGGGCCGTCGTCTTCTTGGCGGCAGGCTTCGCCGCAGGCTTAACCTCGGCCTCGGCAGCGGGCTTCTCCTCGGCCTTGGACTCCTTGGCAGCAGCGGGCTCCTTAACGGGCGCCGCAGGCTCGGCCTCAGCAGCAACCGGCTCCTCGACAGCCTCAGCAGCCTCCACAGCCGCCGGGCGCTCAATCTCCGGGTGCATAAAGAAGTACAGATCAAGATACTTATCGGCCGAGCGCGTCCAGCTAAAGTCCTGGCTCATGGCCTGCGTGACCAGCTGATTCCATGCCTCGCGGTTATCCCAGAACAGGCGAGCCGCGCGGAACACCGCGTCGCCCATCTCATCGCCGTTAAAGTTGCTAAACGAGAAGCCCGTGCCCTCGCCGGTAAACTCGTTGTAAGGCTGCACGGTGTCCTTCAGGCCGCCGGTCTCGCGCACGATGGGCAGCGTGCCGTAGCGCATGGCGATGATCTGGGACAGGCCGCAGGGCTCAAACTTCGAAGGCATCAGGAACATATCGGCGGCGGCATACATGCGCTGCGACAGCGCAGGATCGAACTCGATGCGCGCGGCCATGGTGCCGGGGTACTTGTCCTGGAAATAGCGCAGGCCGTCCTCGTAGTCGCGGTCGCCGGTGCCCAGCACCGCCACCTGCACGCCGCCGGCCAGGATGCGGTCGAGCGCGTACATGACCAGATCCAAGCCCTTCTGGCGCGTCAGGCGCGTGACCATCACCATAAGCGGGCGGTCGTCGCGAACCTCGAGGCCCAGCTCTTCCTGCAGTTTGGCCTTGCACACGGCCTTGCCGGAACGGTCCTCCACGGTGTAGTTAGCGGCAATGCGCTTGTCGGTCGCCGGGTCAAAGCCCGCGACGTCGATGCCATTCAAAATGCCCTGCAGCGCGTAGGAACGCTCGCGTAGCACGCCGTCCAGGCCCTCGCCAAACTCGGGCGTCTGGATCTCGCCCGCGTAGGTGGGGCTTACCGTGGTGATGGCATCGGCATAGTGCAGCGCGCCCAGCATGTAGTTGATGCTGCAGGCGTCGCAACGCAGCTGCGAGGCGGCCGCCGGAATGTGCGCCACACCAAGGATGTCCTCCATCACGGTGTCGCTAAACTGGCCCTGGAATGCCACGTTGTGGATCGAGAACACGGTCTTGACGCGGTCGTACAGCGGCAGGCCCTGGTAGAACTCGCGCAAAAACACGGGCGCCAGCGCCGTCTGCCAGTCGTTGCAGTGCAGGATGTCGCACTCAAAGCCGGCCGGCAGGTGCTGCAGGCTCTCGGTGATGGCCTTAGAGAAGAACGCAAAACGCTCGCCGTCGTCAAAGAAGCCGTACGGATAGTCGCGCGCAAAATAGCGCTCGTTGTCGATGAACATATAGGTGACGCCGTCGTGCTCAAGCTTCTCGAGTCCGCAGTACTCATTGCGCCAGCCCAGGCTCACGTAAAAGTCGGAGAAGTGCTCCATCTGCGCCTTGTACTCGTCCTTGATGGTGGCGTACTTGGGCACCATCACGATGGCTTCGGCGCCGGCGCGTACAAGCGCCGCAGGCAGCGAGCCCGCCACGTCACCCAGGCCACCGGTCTTAACAAACGGTGCGCACTCGGCCGAGGCAAACACGATCTGCATCTTTTTGCTGGAATCAGCCATATTGTCTCCCTGTTGCAATTCGAGAATAGCCGCCTGGCGCAAACCGGGCGGCTATTCTACGTGTTACGAGCGATGTTGCGGTGCCAAAGCTAGCTCGCGTTGGTGATATCAGAAGTTAACGGAGCCTTGCCCAGCACCAAGATGTTCTCGGGCGTGCCGCGAAGCTCGGTGTTGGTGGGAACCACGTTGTTCTTGTCCAGGATGGCGTTCTCAACGCGGGCGCCGCTCTTGATGATGCAGCTCTGGTTGATGATCGAATTGGTCACCGAGGCGCCTTCCTCAACCACAACGCCGCGCGACAGGATCGAGTTGCGCACGGTGCCCTTGATGATGCAGCCGGCCGAGATGATCGAGTTGCAGGCGTGGCTGCCGGTCGCATAGCGCGAAGGCGGCACGTCGTGAGCCTTGGTCAGAATCGGGCGCTCGGGGTCAAAGAGATGGTCGGCCACGGTCTGGTCGAGCAGGTCCATGCTGCGACGATACAGCGACTTCTCGCTAAACACGCCCACGACCTCGCCCTTGTACTCGTAGCTGCACACGTCGATGTTGCCAAAGTCGCCCTGTAGTGCCTCGAGCAGGTCCAGATAGTCGGCGGCCTGGTAGTGGTCGATGATCTCGAGCAGCGTCTCGCGGTTGACGATGCAGCAGTCCATAGACGCGTTGTCGCCATACACGACGCCGGCGCTGACGCCCGTCAGACGGCCGTTCTCGTTGATCTGCAGCTTGGTCTCGTCATCTACGTTGCGCGTGGCCTTGCAGTACACCACGGTCATCTGGGCACCGGAGTTCTCGTGCGCCTCGATGATGGTGTTGAGGTCCATGTTAAAGATGATGTTGGTGCCCATCATCACAACATAGGGCTTGTCCGAGCGCTGGAACAGCGTCTTGTTGGAAATGATGTCGCGCAGCAGGAAGCGCATGCCGCCCTTGGTGGTGCCATACGCGTTGCCGGGCACCATGAACAGGCCGCCCTTCTTGCGGTCCAGGCCCCAGTCCTTGCCCGAGCCCACATGGTCGATCAGCGAGCGATAGTTGCCCGGCATGACGACACCGACGGTCTTGATGCCGGCATTCATCATGTTGGACAGCGGGAAGTCGATCAGGCGGTAGCGGCCCAAAAACGGAACGGACGCGATGGGGCGGTCCTTGAGCAGCACGCTGCCGTAGGTCGAAGAGTAGTTAGCGGTGATATAACCGATGGCCTTGCGATTGATCATCGGATCATTCCCCCTTCCCGATAACGACGTCATTTCCAACGACGGCCGTATCCTTGGTGGTATCGACAGAGCCGAGCTTCACGCCCTCTTCGACCGTGGAGTTCTCGCCCAAAATAGCGCGGCAGATGTGCGCGCCGCTCTTAACGTGCGCACCCGGCAGCAGCACGGAGTCCTCGACCACGGCGCGCTCCTCGATGATGACATCGGTCGAAAGGATCGAGTGGCGAGCGGTACCGTAGATCTTGCAGCCGTTGGAGACCAGGCAGTCGTCCAGGCGACCATCCGGGCCAATGTAGTGCGGCGGACGCGTGGTGATGTTGGACATGATGGGGAAGTGCTTGTCAAACAGATCGAACTCGGGGTTGTTGCCCAGCAGGTCCATCGAGGTCTCGTGGAAGCTGGCGATGGTGCCGACGTCCTTCCAAAAGCCGTGGAACTCGTAGCTGTACAGGCGCTTGCCCTCGCCGAGCAGCTTGGGGATGATGTCCTTGCCAAAGTCGTGGCTCGAGCGCTGGTCCAGAGCGTCCTCCTCGAGCGCCTCGATCAGCACGTCGGCCGAGAAGATGTAGATGCCCATGGACGCGAGGTTCGAATCGGGCTTATCGGGCTTCTCGGTGAACTTGGTGATGCGGCCGTCCTCGGGGTCAGTGGTCAGGATGCCAAAGCGGCTAGCCTCCTCCCAAGGCACGGGCATAACGCTCACCGTGAGGTCGGCGTTGTTCTCAATGTGCGTCTTGAGCATCTTGCGGTAGTCCATGCGATACAGGTGATCGCCCGAAAGAATCAGGACGTACTTGGGGTCGTTGGCCTTGATGTAGTCCAGGTTCTGCGTAATGGCGTCGGCCGTGCCCGCATACCAGGCGCCGCCGGTCTGCGTCTCGTACGGCGGCAGGATCGACACGCCGCCGTCGCGGCTGTCCAGATCCCACGCCTCGCCGGAGCCCACATAGGCATGCAGCAGGTAGGGGCGATACTGCGTCAGAACGCCCACCGTGTCGATGCCTGAGTTGGAGCAGTTGGAGAGCGAAAAGTCGATAATGCGGAACTTGCCACCAAAGCTAACCGCCGGCTTGGCGATCTTTTGGGTGAGTGCCCCCAATCGGCTGCCCTGTCCTCCTGCGAGGAGCATCGCGATGCATTCTTTCTTACTCATCGATTTCTCCTTCTGTCATCGATGTTTCTAAACCCATTAGCGACGGGCGCGGCGCTCGGTCGCGCCCGTCGAGTAATGCCGTGCTGGCAAAGGGAGCTCGCGCGCTTATGCGTGCCAGATCTCGTCGCGGTACTCGCGAATGGTGCGGTCGCTCGAGAACCAGCCGCTCGAGGCGGTGTTGAGCAGCGCCTTGCGGTTCCAGGTCTCCTGGTCGCCGTAGCTGCCCGTGAGCTTCTCCCACGCATCCACATAGCTGCGGAAATCGGCCATGACCAGGTCGGGGTCGTTGTTGTTCATGAGCTCGTTGTAGATGCTCTCGAAGTTGCCCGAAAGACCCGCAAAGGTGTTGTCCTTGAGCTCGTCCATCACGCGGCCCAGACGCTCGCGGTCGCCGTTGAGGGTATCCCACGCAAAGTAGCTGTTGGATGCCCAGAGCTGCTCGACCTCGGGAGCGGTCAGGCCAAAGATGGCCTCGTTTTCGCGGCCAGCCAGGTCGGCGATCTCGATGTTGGCGCCGTCGAGGGTGCCCAGCGTAATGGCGCCGTTCATCATGAGCTTCATGTTTGACGTGCCCGAGGCCTCTTTGCCGGCTGTGGAGATCTGCTCCGAGATCTCGGCGGCGGGGTAGATGAGCTGGGCGTTGCTCACGCGGAAGTTGGGGATAAAGCAGACCTTCATGACCTCGTTGACGCGCGGGTCGTTGTTGATAACGTCGGCCACGGAGTTAATGAGGCGGATGGTCTCCTTGGCGAAGGTGTAGCTCGAGGCCGCCTTGCCGCTAAAGATGAAGGTCGTCGGCGTCACATGGAAGTTGGGATCGGCGATGCGACGGTTGTAGATGTCCATCACCTTCATGATGTTCATGAGCTGGCGCTTGTAGGCGTGGAAACGCTTAACCTGAACATCGAAGACGGTGTTGGGGTCAATGACCAGACCGGTCTCGGCCTTTACGTAGGCAGCCAGACGCTCCTTGTTGGCGCGCTTGGAGGCGCCCACGGCCTTGAGGAACTCGGTGTCGTTCTGGAACTCCTTGAGTTTTTCCAGCTCAAAGACGTCCTTGAGCCAGCCGTCGCCAATGGCCTCGGTCACGAGCTTGGCGTAGGTGGGGTTGGCCTCGGCAAAGAAGCGACGGTGCGAGATGCCGTTGGTCTTGTTGTTGAACTTCTCGGGCGTCAGGGCATAGAAGTCCTTGAGCACGATGTTCTTGATGATGTCGGAGTGGATCTTGGCCACGCCGTTGACGCTGTGGCTGCAGATCACGGACAGGTTGGCCATGCGGATCTCGCCGTCCCACAGAATGGCGGTCTGGCGCAGACGCTCCTGCCAGCCCTCCTGCGTGGTGTCGAACGACTCGTGCCAACGACGGCTGATCTCGTCGATGATCTGGTACACGCGGGGGAGGAGCTTGGAGAACGTGCCGATGGGCCACTTCTCCAGAGCCTCGGGCAGGATGGTGTGGTTGGTGTAGCTCACGACCTGCGTCACGATGTTCCAGGCGTCGTCCCACTCGAGCTTCTTTTCGTCGATCAGGATGCGCATGAGCTCGGGGCCGCACATGGCCGGGTGCGTGTCGTTGGTGTGGATGGCAACAAACTGCGGCAGCAGATCCCAGTTCTCGCCGTGCTCCTTCTCAAAGGTGTCGAGTAGGCTGTAGATGCCGGCCGAGACAAACAGGTACTCCTGCTTCAGGCGCAGCAGACGGCCGTGCTCGCCGGCGTCGTTGGGGTAGAGGATGGCGCTGATGGCTTCGGCCTCGGCGCGCTCGGCGTCGGCCAGGGCATAGTCGCCGCGGTTGAAGGCCTCCAGGTCAAAGTGCTCCTCGACCGGCTCAGCGGCCCAAACGCGCAGTTTGTTGACGGTCTCGCCGGCATAGCCCACCACGGGGATGTCATAGGGAACGGCCAGGATGTCCTGCGTGTCCACCGTGCGGTAGAACGTGCGGCCGTCCTCCTCAAAGCCCTCAACGTGGCCACCGAACTTGATGGTCACGGCCTTGTCCTGGCGACGGACCTCCCAGGGATAGCCGTGGGTGAGCCACTCGTCGGTGGTCTCGACCTGGCTGCCGTTGACGATCTCCTGCTTAAACAGGCCGTAGCGGTAGCGCATGCCGTTGCCGTAGCCGGCGATTCCCTCGGCGGCCATGGAATCAAGGAAGCATGCGGCCAGACGGCCCAGGCCACCGTTGCCCAGAGCCGGATCGGGCTCCTGGTTCTCGATGACGGACAGGTCAAAACCCATATCGTCGAGCGCCTCGGCGACCATGTCGCGCACGCCAAAGTTGAGCAGGTAGTTGTCGAGCAGGCGGCCGATCAAAAACTCGATCGAGAAATAGTACACGCGCTTTTTGCCCTCGGCGGCCGCACGGGCGTCACTCTTGGTGGCAACGGTGCGTGCCTTCTCGGCCACGAGCTTGGCCAGGGCGTTAAAGCGGTCGAGGTCGCTGGCGGCCTCAACACTCTTGCCACTGATGCTCATGACGGCATCGCGATAGAGCTCGGTAAACTCCTGCTTGTTGTCGAAGATCTTATTCATACGTTCCTTTCCCCCGGGGATATCTCCCGGAACGGTTATGACTTACATCCTACGCCCCGGTGGGGCGGGTAAATACAGCGGTAACGGCTTTGTTACGCTTTCTTGGCAGGAGCCTTAACAGCAGCTGCCTTGGCCTTGGGAGCAGCCTTTTTTATGGCTGCCTTCTTGGCCGTGGCGGACTTGGCCGAAGCCTTGGCAGCGGGCTTGGCAGCCTTCGCCTTAGCCGGAGCCTTCTTAGCAGCCGCGGCCTTGGGCTTCACCGAGGACGCTCGCTTGCGCGTTGCCTTCTTGGGCTCCTCGACCACGGGCGGCTTATAGCTGCTGGGACCGCGGCGCTTAAGCACCACGCCAGCCAGACCGGGCACCTTAATCTCGATGGAGTCCATCTGCCCGTTCCAGGGATAGGGCTCGCTCGAGCAGGTGTAGGGCTCCTCGCCGGCATAGCCGCTGCCGCCAAACTCGGGACGGTCGGAATCAAAGATGACCTCCCAGTCACCCTCGCGCGGCACGCCCACGCGGAAGCTCTCGTAGCTCGCCGGATCAAAGTTGATCAGGATCACCAGGTCGTCATTGACGTCCTCGCCCTGACGCACAAAGCTCACGATGGACTGCTTGGAGTTGTCCGCGTCGATCCAGGTAAAGCCGTCGTCGGTGTAGCCGCGCTCGTACAGGGCGGGCTCGGCGGTGTACAGGTGGTTGAGCGCCTTGATAAACGCCTGATGATGACGGTGGGTCTCGTACTCTTCGGTCAGGAACCACTGGATGGACTCGTAGTAGCGCCACTCAATAAACTGGCCGATCTCGTTGCCCATAAAGTTGAGCTTGGCACCGGGATGCGTCATCTGGTAGAAGGCCAGCGTGCGCAGGCCGGCAAACTGGCGCCACCAGTCGCCCGGCATGCGGCCGATCAGCGAGCACTTGCCGTGCACGACCTCGTCGTGGCTCAGCGGGCAGATGAAGTTCTCGGTAAAGGCATACATGATGGAGAACGTAAGCAGCCCGTGGTTGCCGGGGCGCCACGGAAAATCGGTCTGCATGTAGTGCAGGGTGTCGTTCATCCAGCCCATGTCCCACTTGTAGTGGAAGCCCAGGCCGCCGTCCTGCGGGGGATAGGTCACGAGCGGCCACGCGGTGGACTCCTCGGCCATCATCATCACGTCGGGGAAGTGCGCCTCCACGGCGCAGTTGACCTGGCGAATGAACGCGCTGGCGTCCAGATCCTCCTCGGTACCGTACTTGTTGAACTTCTTTTGGCCGGGATCATCGATGCCAAAGTTGAGGTACAGCATGCTGGACACGCCGTCCATGCGAATACCGTCCACGTGGAAGTTCTCGAGCCAGTACAGCACGTTGGAGACCAGGAAGGAGCGGACCTCGCCGCGGGCGAAGTCAAACTTGTGCGTGCCCCAGTTGGGGTGAATCTCGTGCTCAAACAGCATGTGGCCGTTAAAGGTGGCAAGGCCGTGGGAGTCGGCGCAAAAACCGCCGGGCACCCAGTCCATGATCACGCCGATGCCCGCCTCGTGGCACGCATCGATAAAGTGCATGAGCTGCTGCGGGCTTCCGTAGCGCGACGTGGCGGCATAGTAGCCGGTCGTCTGGTAGCCCCAGGAGCCATCGAAGGGATGCTCCATGAGCGGCATAACCTCGATGTGCGTGTAGCCCATGTAGCGCACGTAGTCTACGAGCTCCACCGACAGGTCGTCATAGGTATAGAACTCGCCGCGCTGCGCGGGGAAGGGATCCATGGGGCCGGGGTAGTTGCCGTACTCGTCCGGGTCGCCTTGCGGTGCATCGCCATGACGCTTCCACGAGCCAATATGCACCTCGTAGATGTTGAGGGGCTGCGACATGTGGTTGTGGCCGGCACGGCGCTTGAGCCATGCGGCATCGTTCCACTTATAGCCATCGAGGGTCCACAGCACGCTCGCAGTACCCGGAGGGCACTCGGCCTTAAAGGCATACGGATCGGCCTTGTAGAGCTTTTCGCCCTCGTTGGTCTCGATGAGATACTTATAGAGCTGACCTTGTTCTGCGCCAGGAATAAAGCCTTCCCAAATAGCGCTCGTATGCACGGGCACCAGTGGGTTGGCTTCCTCATCCCAGTCGTTAAATTCGCCAATGACATGGACACTCTTTACGTCGGGCGCCCAAACGCAAAAGCGCCAGCCGCGCGTGCGCTGCTGCGTGTCGGGATGCGCGCCCATCTTTTCCCAGCTGCGCTCCCACATTCCAATGCCAAACAGGTAGACATCGTCCTTGGAGAGCTCCGGTGCGTGCGGAGCCGGTTTGCGAGTTGCGGGCTTTTTAGCCGTTGGCTTTAGCTTTGTATCGCTCACGTTTGATCCCATCATGACGCGGCAGCGTGTTGCCTTGGTGACTAGATGCGAAAGGTCCAAGGCTGCACGAATCGAAGGGACGGCGAAGTTTCTGTGATTCGTTCCACCTCGCGTGCTCGGTGGAACTTTCGGCAGAAACTACGATAACACCTGTACGTTACTTTTATGAAGGAAAGTGGTTTTGCGGTGGCTTTTAATCGGTGAGCGCCATGTTTATACCACTGGCAGATTTGCGATGGTAAAACTCTTGACAGCTTTACCAATTAGGGTTTCAAGATTGTTAGTTTGACGTTTGGTAAAACGTTTTTAGCAGGATGTTTACCATTTGACATCGAAAGGTTCGTTTATGCCCCAGACCGCCGCCCCCCATGTCGCTTTTATTTTCGATTGCGACGGCACGCTGGTTAATAGCACCCCCGTTTGGGCCTATGCCCAGCCAGAGTTATTGCACCGCCACGGTGTCGACGTGACGGTCGACGATTTTGCCCAGTTTGAGCATCTTTCGCTCGAGGACGAATGTCAGGCCTACCACGACACGTGGGGCATTGGCACAGGTGGCGAGGAGCTGTATCGCGAGCTGAGCGAAATCCTTATCGACGGTTATTCCAAGGTGCCGCCGCGCGATGGGCTGCTGGCATTTTTGGAGCAGGCGAAGGCGGCCGGCATCGCCATGTGCGTGGCCACGTCCACGCCGGCCGAGCTAGTGCAGTCTGCGCTCGCTGGTGCCGGGCTCGACGCGTACATGGAGTTTGTGACCACCACGGGCGAGGCCGGACGCTCCAAGCAGTTCCCGGATGTGTATGAACTTGCGCTGCGCCGCCTAGAGGAGCGCCACGGGCGCAAGTTTGAGCGCACTTGGGTGTTTGAGGATGCTGTTTTTGGCCTTAAAAGCTCCGGCGCCGCTGGCTTTAAGCGCGTAGGCATCTATGACTCGCATGGCCGCATGAAGCGCGACGAGGTGCGCGCCAACTGCGATATCTTTATCGATAGCTATGAGGAGCTGGATTTGGATCGCGTTCTTGCATATGAAGGCTAGGCGAGGACTGTGGTTTGCAAGGTATTAGTGGTCTGCGGCTCGCCCGTGGTGGCGAGCACGGATCTGTTGCTTCGGCTTGTGGGGGAGTGCGATCACGTTGTCGCCGTGGACCGCGGACTCGACGCGCTGCTAGGCGCCGGCCTGAGCTGCGACGTGTATGTGGGGGATGCCGACACGGTGAGCGATGCGGGCCGGGTACTGGTCGATGCTGCCGCCGACTTTGAAGTTGAGCGCCACGACCCGTACAAGGACTATACCGATCTGGCGCTGGCGCTCGATTCCGTCCGCCGTCGCTGGCCGGGTGCCGAAGTGGTTGCGACCTGCGCCACCGGCGGCCGTCCCGACATGGCACTTTCCGTACTGGGCCTGCTCGCAGGCTACGATGACGCCCCAGTCTGGATTGCCGAGGACGAGACCACGGCCCGCATCCTTCGCGCAGGTGAATCGTGGACCATCGAAAGCGCCGAAGGCAAGACGTTCTCCATTATCGCCATTGCCCCCAACACCGAGGTAAGCGAACACGGCCTAGAGTGGGGGCTAGACCACAGCTCCCTGGGCCTGTTGGCCGACACGGGCATCTCTAATGTCGTCCGGAAAACGGCCGAGATTCAAGTCCACACCGGCACCGCCATCGCTTACCTCTACAGGTAAGGTCTATCGCATCAGGGTTTTATCGGGACGGTGGATAGAAATAAGCGCTCGAAGAGTGATTATTTCTGCCCCGTCCCAGGAAAACCCGTAAGTAAGAGATTCAACCCAAAATAGTCCTTGCATCAAAGAAAGTCTTCCCCTATAGTATCTCCACGTCACGGGGGCGTAGCTCAGCTGGGAGAGCGCTTGACTGGCAGTCAAGAGGTCAGGGGTTCGATCCCCCTCGTCTCCACCATCGTGAATGCAAAGGCCTTCGGAATTCCGAAGGCCTTTTTTCATGCCAAAAAACCACGCGCCACAAACCCTACCTACGCCAACAAAAAGTTGCACAATTTATTTCCCATGTCTGTACTTAGTTTGTTTGACATACGCGATTATCAGCGTAGTTCGCCGCTTCATTTAGGCGTTCAGTAACGCCCCTAATCACCGCCAGTACGTCAATAACCTGCATCAATGTGAACAATTTCCCAAAACCACCCCCTTGAACACGTCAAATGAACGAAATGTTGTCCGGCACAACCAAAATCAGTTTCGCCATCAGCTTGTGCTAGAATACCTAGCGTTACATGAGTTCAACTGTGCTCGCGGCTCCAGCAAGCCATAAAGCGCAGGGTTGATCAGCATCCGGCCGTAACGGCGGTGCCAGAAACACCACGAGCTCCAATAAAGAAGTCATGCGACGTTATTTATTTGCATTGATGTAATTCCAAGGTGCATTTAATAGCTTGCGTGTCAAAGCGTAGTAGTCCTACAGCTGTTTGCGTGCGGTCCAGTTTTGTTCCCGCTTGACTGGCTCGCACGCGGCCAGCTGGGGTCGCGGTCATTTTTGCGATACACGTCCGCGACTCTAGCAACTGCTTCTATACATACCGTTCACGGTGGGGCAGAGCCACGTGCTTGTCTGACTGGGCTCAGGGTTTGAATATGGAGCGCCTTCGCGCATGAGCGCCCTGGCGAAGCCATACCCAAACCCCGTGAGCCACACGTAAGACGACAAGGGGGTGGTGCTCGTGTGGTATGTGATCCAGGTCATTAACGGTCGCGAAGACGTAATGCGCGAGCGCATCGAGCGCATGGTGCCGGCGAGCGCCATGCAGGAGCTCTTTTATCCCCAATTTCAAACCGAGATTAAAGTACACGGCGAATGGGTCAATACGACCAAGCCGCTCTTTCCCGGTTATCTTATCTGCGATACAGCAGATCCCCGTACCGTGCAACAGTATCTGCTGCGTATGGACGACTTTGCCCGGGTGCTTTCCCAGGACGGTCGGTTTGTGCCGCTGGCAAAAGAAGAGACCCAGCTTATTGGCAGTTTTACCAATAGGGGAGACCGCGTGGTGCCCATGAGCGAGGCTCTAAAGGATGGAGACCAGGTCGTAGTAACGGCAGGCCCGCTGCTGGGGCACGAGGCCCTTATCAAAACCATTAACAGACGCAAGAGCACTGCCTTTTTGGAGCTCGACTTGTGCGGCCGACGCGTAACCACCCGCGTTGGCCTTGCGGTGCTTTCAAAAGAGCAGCGCGTTATGCGCAATCACAGAAGAGCGATCGCCTAGCTGCAAGCTCGCAAGCGGACGACCGAAGGCAAAAAGTATCGGGGGAGGGGCTCTTGGAGCCTACGATGATGACCATGGCACAGGGCGCGCGGGAGACGCGCACGGCCGCCACGGCGAATTCCGTCACTGCCGCAGCCGGTGCTGCGGGGGATTACCTTACAAACGAAGAAGCGTACAAGATGCTGCGCGGTGCCAACTCCGGCGTGAAGCCCGAGCTTGGGCACAGGCTCTACCGCGTTGTTAAGCGTACGGTGGACATTGTCGCCGCCGGCGGAGCCCTGGTGTTGCTCTTTATTCCCGGGGTAATTCTGAGCGTGGTCATTTGCATAAAGAGCCCGGGCGCCAGCCCCCTATATTCACAGTGGCGCGTGGGCCGCGTGCGCAAAGACGGCACGTTCTACCTGTTTAAGATCTACAAGTTCCGCAGCATGGTTCCCAACGCAGACCAAATGCTCAAGGACTTGCAGGCCCAAAACGAGGCCACTGGCCCCATGTTTAAAATGAAGCACGACCCGCGCATTATTCCCGGTGTGGGTAACTTCATTCGCAAGCACAGCATCGACGAGCTGCCCCAGCTCATCAACGTGTTCTTGGGCCAAATGAACCTCATTGGCCCGCGCCCCGGCCTGCCGCGCGAGGTTGCCCTGTACAGCGAGCACGACATGAAGCGCCTGGCGGTAAAACCCGGCTGCAGCGGTCCTTGGCAGGTAATGGGCCGCAGCTACCTGGGCTTCAACGAAATGGTTGAGCTGGATCTTCGCTATATAGAGAATCGCAGCCTGCGCCAGGACCTGCGGTTGATATTCGGCACGCTGAAGACGATGTTCTCTGGGGAAGGTGCCGTGTAGCATGCGCATCGCCATGATAGGCCAAAAGAGAACGGGTTCGCGCGAGGGCGGCGTAGAAGTGGTGGTAGGCGAGCTTGCTCGCCGTATGGCAGACCTTGGTCACCAAGTAACCTGCTACGACCGTATGGGCGAAGGAGCTCCTTCCGAGCCCTACGAGAAGGATGGCTACCGCATCGTTCCCGTAAAGGCTCTGGACATCAAGGGGCTCTCTGCGCTCACGAGCAGCTTTGCCGCAACAAGGGCCGCCATCAAAGACGGGGCAGACGTAATTCACTATCACGCAGAGGGGCCGTGTGTCCCCCTTCGTTTTGCGCGTTCCGCGGACATCAGGACCGTGGCAACGATCCACGGCCTGGACTGGCAGCGTGCAAAATGGGGCGGCTTGGCTTCCAAGTACATCAAGTTCGGCGAGGCGACGGCGGCCAAGTGCGCGGATGCGCTCATCGTGCTTTCCCGGGGCAATCAGGAGTACTTCAAGGAGGCTTACGGCCGCGAGGCTACGCTCATTCCCAACGGCATCACTCCCGAGGCGGATCTTCCCGCGAAGGAGATCTCCGAGCGCTTGGGGCTCACCCAGGGCTCCTATGTCCTCTACCTCGGTCGCATTGTGCCCGAGAAGCGACCGGAACTGTTGGTGGAGGCGTACAAGCAGGTAAAGACGGATAAGCGCCTGGTTATCGCGGGCGACTCCTCCGATACGGACGACTACGCCGTGGCGCTCAAAGAGGCTGCCGCGTCCGACCCCCGCGCGCTCTTTACCGGCCACGTTGAGGGCAACCTGCTCTCCGAGCTGTACTCCAACGCGTATTGCTACGCGCTCCCCTCCGACGTTGAGGGCCTGCCCATGAGCTTGCTGGAGGCCATGTCTCACGGTGCGGCATGCGTTACCTCGGATATTCCCGAGTGCGCGGATGTTCTGCAGGGTTGCGGGCTCACGTTCCCACACGGAGACGCGGGGGCGCTGCGCGACGTGCTTGAAGGCCTGATAGCGGATTCTGCCCAAGCGGAGAGGCTGGGCGCCATGGCACGTGACCGCGCGATTAATGGCTATGACTGGAACAGCGTCGTCCAAAGGACGCTTGCTTTGTATGAGGGTGTTGCGTAATGAAGATCCTTCTTGTAAATAAGTTTCATTGGCGCAAGGGTGGAAGCGAGACGTACTACTTTGCTCTTGCCGATGGTCTTCGCGCTCTTGGGCATGAAGTTGCCTTCTTCAGCATGGAGGATGAGCGTAATGAGCCGACTGAGTGGTCGCGTTACTTTGTAACGAATCGCGACTATAACGGACCGAGCTCTATTGTCGATAAGGCGAAGGCCGCGCAGGCACTTGTGTATTCCAAAGAGGCGCGCGAGAAGTTCGATGCGCTGTGCCGTGAATTCCAGCCCGATGTAATCCATCTCAATCTCACTCATAGGCAGATTACGTTTTCCATCTTGGACGCTCCTTGGCTAAAGCAGCATCCAACGCCGGTTGTGTATACCTCGCACGACTTGATTCTTGCTTGCCCGAGCTATCTTATGCTTGATTCCGAGGGCAACGTTTGCGATTCGTGTCTCGGGGGTCATTTTGGCAATTGCCTTAAGAAGAAGTGCGTAAAGGGTTCGATCGCAAAAAGCGCGTTAGCGGTGGCTGAGGCGGAGTGGCTTAAACGGCACAAAACCTATTCACGTCTCGATCGCATCATCTGCCCGAGTGAGTTCATGCGGAACAAGTTTATTGAAGCGGAGCTTCCCGAGCGTCAGCTTGTCCTCATGCGGAATTTCCTGAATCCCGATTCGATGTCACGGGAAGTTGCCAACCAAAATAATGAAGATCCCTACATGCTGTATCTGGGACGCCTTTCTCGCGAGAAAGGCGTGTTAACGCTCGTGCATGCTTTTGAGAAGGCGGCACCGGTGATCCCTGATTGGCGTCTTGTTATTGCAGGCGATGGCCCTGAATGTGATGCTGTGAAGGTCAAAGTTTCCGCAATGCCAAACGAAATAAGCTCGAGGATTGAGCTGGTTGGATATAAAACCGGTGACGCCCTGCGCGGACTTGTGAATCGAGCCACTCTGGCGGCTGCGCCGTCAGAGTGGCTCGAGAACGCGCCATATGCGGTTCTCGAGGCACTCGCCGCGGGCAAGCCCGTTATCGGTACGAACATGGGCGGAATACCCGAGCTGGTACGTGAGGGTGAAACGGGCTTCCTGGCTGAAGCCCACGATGAGGCAGGACTCGCAGATGCAATCCGTAGGGGTGCGGCGGTGGCCGCCGATCCTGCGGCTTACGCCGCGATGAGCGCGCATTGCCGTTCATTCGTGGCAGAGAACTGTAATCAAGAGAAATACATCCGGAATCTCGTCTCCCTGTATCAAGAACTAATTGACCGGAAGGTGGTGGCCTAACCCATGGCCGAGAAGAAACTCAACGGAACCGTAATCGTAACGTACCGCTGCAACGCGCGCTGCACCATGTGCAACCGCTACAAGGCTCCCAGCCGTCCGGAGGAGGAGCTCTCCCTCGACGTGATCAAGAAGCTCCCGCGCATGTACTTCACCAACATCACCGGTGGCGAGCCCTTCATCAGGACCGACCTTGCGGATATCGTGCGCGAGCTGTACAAGAAGTCCGACCGCATCGTCATCTCCACCAACGGCTTCTTCACCGACCGCATCATCGCCCTTGCCGAGGAATTCCCCCAGGTGGGAATCCGCATCTCCATCGAGGGTCTGCAGCAGACCAACGATGAGATCCGCGGTCTCCAGAACGGCTTCAACCGCGGCTACGAGACGCTCAAGAAGCTCGTGGAAATGAAGCACCCGGACGTGGGCTTTGGCATGACGGTGCAGGATCGCAACGCTGCGGACTTGGTGCCGCTGTACAAGCTTTCCGACGAGCTCGGCATGGAGTTCGCCACCGCCAGCCTGCACAACAGCTTCTACTTTGTCGAGGCGAAGAACATCATCAAGGACCGTCCCATGGTGGCCCAGAACTTCGAGGACCTGGTAAACGAGCTCCTCAAGTCCAACGAGCCCAAGAAGTGGTTCCGCGCGTACTTCAACATGGGCCTCATCAACTACATCTATGGGCAGAAGCGCCTGCTCCCGTGCGATATGGCGTTCGACACGTTCTTCATCGACCCCTACGGCGACGTCATGCCCTGCAACGGCACCAAGGAGAAGCTCGTTATGGGCAACCTTAACGACGAGTCTTGGTATGAGCTGTGGGAGAGCGCCCAGGCCGAGAAAGTGCGCGGCTGCGTGCGCCACTGCGACCGCAACTGCTGGATGATCGGCTCCGTGTCTCCTGCCATGCACAAGTACATCTGGAAACCCGCGTCGTGGGTGCTGGCGCACAAGCTCAAGCCCGGCAAGAAGTTCGACATGCACGAGCTCCCCATCGTGCGCGACTACGAGTCGGGCAAGGTGACGAAGGAGGAGCTGGACGCTCTTTCCACCTGCGACATGCACGCCGCGATCAAAGACGGCCTTTCCGACGCAAGCCGAGCCGACGCGCACGTGTACGAGACTGAGGAGGCGCTGTAGTGCAGCCGGGTGGAAAAATCGAATGCAAAAATTCAGAAATAGCGGTTGCTCGATATCAATCGGAGGAAACACGTGAAAGTATCCTGCATAACCAGGCACGCAATCTCTAATTATGGCTCCCTGCTCCAGGCATATGCGACACAACGAGCGGTAGAGAGCTTGGGGCATGAGTTCGAGATTATGGACTATGTACCTGCTTGTGAGGACGTATCCCAGCAGGTGAGGACGCTTCTTTCGACAAAGCCGTCCTGGAACGGGAACCCGTTGAAGAAGTCTGTCTACAGACTTCTGATGGAGCCTGAGACAAGGGTGGCGGGCAAGCGGTTTGCGCGTGAGCGTTCCCAGCTGCTTAAGATGAGCCCTCACTATGCATCCCTGGAGGAGCTGAAGGCTAATCCGCCCAAGGCCGATGTCTATATGACTGGAAGCGATCAGGTGTGGGGTCCCATCAGCTCGGGCGCATACGACCTGTCATACGCGCTTGAGTTTGCTCCCGAGGGCGCAAGGCGCATCTCATATGCGGCAAGCTTTGGTAAGAAGAATATCCCGGATAGCGTGCGCCCCAGGTTTCTCGAGGACCTTCGAGCATATGAGGCCGTGTTCGTACGCGAGGATGCCGCGCGCGAGCAGCTTGCCTCGTGGGGCATAGAGGCCGGACAGGTTGTCGATCCCACGCTGCTGCTTGATGGCGAGGCGTGGAGAAGGATGGCGGCACCTGCCCCGAAGGGCGAATACATCCTCGTCTACCAGATTCACAGCGACCCGACGGTGGGGCAGTACGCCGTGAAGGTTGCCAAAAAGCTTGGCTTGCCCCTGATACGGATCTCCGCAAGCCTGCACCAGGCCTCACGCGAGGGCAAGTTCAAGTGGCTGCCGACGCTTGCTGAGTTTCTCTCGTATGTCGACAACGCAGCATGCCTAGTCACGGACTCGTTCCACGGTACGGCTTTTGCCATAAATCTCAATACGCCGCTGGTAGAAGTGCTGCCCAAGAACGGAACCTCGAGCAGGAACGTGAGTATTCTGCGACTCACGGACCTCACGGACAGAGTGATTCAGAATCTAGATGATGTCGAGTTAGCATCCAAGCAGATTGACTTTGGTCGGGTCAACGATGTGATGGGTGCGGAGAGGGAGAAGTCCCTAGCGCAGCTCAAGAGCATGATTGAGGAGTAGGGCATTGTCAAACGTTGGCACTAGGACGGTATGCAAGAAGGATATGTGCGCTGGCTGTATGGCCTGCGTCGATTCATGCCGACATGGAGCGATTGCCATTGAGGATACGATTGAGGCGTATAACGCCCGTATTGATCCTACAAGGTGCGTGGGATGTGGACTGTGCGAGAAAACGTGTCCCCAGATGGTATCCCCATCTTCGTTGCGTCCTCTCGAGTGGCTACAGGGGTGGGCGAAAGATACATCGCTCAGAATGTCATCTTCGTCCGGGGGTCTGGCTACGGCCATCTCGGAGGCGTTTGTGGCGTCAAATGGATTAGTGTGTTCATGTGCACAGGAGGGCGGTGAGTTCCGGTTCCACCTCACTTCTGATGCGGATTACTTGAGGAGGGCCCAAGGCTCCAAATACGTCAAAAGCAATCCGCTTGGTGCGTACCGCGAGGTTAGGGAGGCCCTGCAAGGTGGTCAAAGGGTTCTCTTTATCGGTCTTCCTTGTCAGGTTGCTGCGATGCGTAACTTCGTTGGAAGCCGTTTAGCCGATTCCCTTTACACCATCGACCTTATCTGTCATGGTTCACCGTCCCCCAAGGTCCTGAGCCGATTCTTGGAAGAGACAGGTAACAACCTGTCTAATGAGCTGAAACTGGACTTTCGAAAGAAAGTCCAGTTTCAGCTCCGCTATCGTGGAGCTGAAACTGTGGGTAGGACGGGTGTCCGCGATCGCTACTCGATTGCTTTCCTCTCGGGTTTACCGTATACGGAAGGCTGCTACTCCTGCCGCTACGCCAAGGGTGATCGTGTCTCCGATATTACGCTTGGCGATTCATGGGGTAGCGAGCTTTCTGATGAGGTCGCGAACGGGATATCCCTCGCACTTGTGCAGACAGACAAGGGTCGAGAACTGTTAGAAATGACGGACCTTGAGCTTTTGCCGGTTGATCCTGGTCTAGCTGTGGCCAACAATGAACAGCTTCAACGTCCTTCGACGAAGCCTATAGAAAGAAATACCTTTATGGACGGCTTTCGTAACGGGGTACGGGTTAACCGACTCGTTCTCAGGGCGAGGCCAAAAGACTGCGCCAAGTACTTGGTCAAGGATATACTACTTGCACTGGGTTTGCTCAGGGGTTAACACATCGAGAGCGTTTGCTTTAGGCATTAATGATAAGGTAATCCATATGTTGAGTAATTCCAAGGTGCCAAAGTGCGTCGTATTAATGGCGTCATACAACGGCATCCCATTTATTTCAGAACAAATTGACAGCATTCTCTCGCAGGCTGAAGTTGACGTACGTCTTTTTGTCCGTGATGACGGGTCATCTGATGGTACTCGTGATCTTCTGCAGCGCTATGCAGATGAGGGCAGTCTGACTTTGTTAACAGGAGAAAACCTAGGACCTGCTTTAGGGTTTTTGACGTTGTTGCGGAATGCTCCCGAAGCTGATTACTATGCGTTTTCCGACCAAGATGATATTTGGGATAGCGATAAACTGATAACTGCGATTAAACAGCTTAAGAAGCAGGAGAATTTGGCTCTTTATCATTGCAATTCAAGACTTGTAGATTCAGCTGGTAATGAGATGGGCCGGTTAACCTATGGGCAACAAAGGTGCATATCTTATCGAGATAACGACCCTCTCAACCAGCTTTGCATTGGGTCACCTATGGGATGTACGCAAGTATTTGATAGGCGTATTTGGGAAGTTGTTTGCTTGCATGAGCTGCCCCATCCCGTCATCATGCATGATAAGCTGATAGCTAATCTATGCGTGCTGCTGGGTTATCGGATTGTTTTCGATGCTTCTCCTCATATGGGATATCGCCAGCATGGTCGTAATGTGGTCGGTGTGAGTACTGATTTACCATCTAAAGTGATTGAGAAAATCAATAGTTTTTGTCATCCGCGAGAGATTACTCTTGCAAAGCAAGTTACTGGACTTCTTTCAACTTATTCCGACTGCATTCTTCCTCCAGAGCGTGCTCTTGGAGAGTTGGTATCGAAAATGGACGCTTCTTTCATGGCTAGGTGCAGGGTTTCTTTCTCTTCGAGGCTGAATTTCGGCAGTCTACAAGAGGGCCTTTTCAATAGATCTCTCCTCTTGTTTGGGAAGCGATGATATGAGTAAAAGCATCCCCAAACCGCACAATAGTGGGTACGTCCTAGCGCTTGCCTTTTGCGACTATCTCAAGGACAAGACCGGCACCCCAAAGGCTATTATGGCGAGTCAGCAGGCCATGGCGTCGCACGGCATAAGTTACGTCTATCTCCACTCGGTTAAGAAGACCCTGTTCAGGGACGACCAGATGCTATTTTGCGAATTCGGGGTTACGGTCGACGGGGTGGAGGCTGGTGTTTTCAGTATTGCCCAGGTGTGCGAGGCCCTTTGCAGCTGGCAAAAAAGCGGCTTCAGCCTTCTTGAGCTTCATATCCACCACCTTCTGTACGTGAGCCTTGAGAAAGTCTCCGAACTGCTAAAAGTTACAGGCAAAACACCGGTCAGGGCCTTTCTCCACGACTATTACCTGTGTTGTACAAGCTATAACCTCCAAAATAGGAGCGGCTTTTGTGACAGCTCAAGGCTCGGCGACGCTCCCTGCGAGAAATGCCCCCACTTCAGTAACAGCCTTCGTGTGGAGTCGAAGATCCAAGGGCTGTTTGACTCCATCAAAAATCTCCGTTTTGTTGCACCTTCGACCTATACGAAGAATCGGTTTCTCTCATTCAGGCCCCAATACGAGGGCCTTGTTGATGTAATACCGCACCAAAAGCTGCTTGGAGAGTATCTGGGCAACAGACGTCCTCTGAACGCAGGGGAGCGCATCAGGGTTGCCTTTCTGGGGATGCCGAGGAAGACAAAGGGCTGGGAGACCTGGCTTCGCCTCGTATCTGCGGTCGATGAACAAGAGTACGAGTTCTTCGTCTTCAACAGCTCGAACGATATGTATCCAGGGATGAACAAGCGGTTTGTCGAATTTGATGAGAAGCACCCAAATGCCATGACCGACTCTCTCAGGGAGTGCGAGATTGCCATCGTTGTCATGTGGCCATCTTGTCCAGAGACCTATAGCTACACCTGTATGGAATCTTACTCCGCAAACGCTTATACGATTTCGAGTGCATGTGCAGGCAATGTCGCCGACTTTGTCGTTGAGCATGGGTCCGGTTTGGTGCTGAATAACGAGGAGGAGCTAATCGGGCTGTTTAGGGATAAGAGCCGGCTTATCAGGGAGGTCAATCGTTTCAGGAGCGGAAAGCCTGGTCCGCTCGATCTTGTCGATTCAGATGAGATCGTAGACCTGCTTCCATGCTCCTCGGTAGGTCTCAACACGGGAGTTCACATGCACACGAGGC
Source organism: uncultured Collinsella sp. (assembly GCA_900544465.1). Taxonomy (GTDB): domain Bacteria; phylum Actinomycetota; class Coriobacteriia; order Coriobacteriales; family Coriobacteriaceae; genus Collinsella. The sequence goes on from UQVT01000003.1 coordinate 36,020, forward strand.
TGATTGAACGTGTGCTGCTGGAGGTACTCAATGCAAGATCATAGGCATGCGAGGCTCGTTATAAATAAAGCGGAGGAGCGGGCTGGTCGAAGAGGTCGTTGGTATCTCCCTAATAAGCAAGGCGTTCTAACCGTTTGCATGGGTGACCTGGCGGATGCGACGATCGTTATAGGTATCTTGGCGCAGGTTTTCTTCCTTGAGTACTATGGTCTGGGGCGATACCTCAACTGGGTAATTACCGGCATGATTTGCGTGAGGGCGCTCTTCTCCGGATGGAAATATAGCGGTAGAGCGCTACTACTTGGGCTGATTACCGTTGCAGGGTGGCTGTCTGGTGCCCTCTTGGGTGGCAATATGGAAACGTTTAGGGCGAATATTATGCTGCTCCTCTACCCGTTTGTCTATACGCTTTACTTCTTTCTTTTGGTCACTAACAAGAGGGATTTTCTTCTTGGACTCTTTGATGCAGGTTTTCCGGTCTTCAACGCCATATTGCTTCTCAATATGGCGATCATGTTTATCCAGTACTCTACCCATGGGATGATCGCTGCGACAACGAACGACATCAGTTACTTCGAGGACAATATCTCCGGCCTGTTCTCTTATGCGTCCGTCCATGCGGTGGCCCTTTACACTTCATTCGTCGTGCTCTACAACTTCGTCTGGATTAGGAGGCTTCGGGGTCCTCTCTGGCCATCCCTTGCCATCGCTTACAACGTCTGCCTTATCGTCCTGTCCTTCTATCTTGCGACACTCAACGATAATAAGGCGCTCTTCATAATCCTTCCTCTCGTTTTAGTGATGTTCTGGCTTATTTCAGTCATGAGAGGAGAAGCGGATGTTTCGGGTCCCTTCTTTTGGCTTGTCGCCTTGTATTTTATCCTGACAATTGCATACGCCTTGGTGCCTGCGTTCCAGATCCTCGTGGATACGCAAGTGTTTGGTCTGTTCGATATGGTTGGCAGTTCAGCTTCCGTCGGTACTGCTGCCGACGGCAGTAACGAGAGGATTGCTATCATCGGCTTCGCTCTCTTGAGACCGGCTACATGGAGTCTCGGAGAGGGTCTTGGAGCCTCAAGCTTCTACGCGTCCGGGTTCATGTCGTTTAACCACTTTGGTCAAGCGGATATGGGGTCTTTCTTGATTCTCATGGGGGTTTGGGAGACGGCAGCGTATGTAGCGTTTTTCCACTCCGTGGTTAGTGAGTTTATGGAGCAGGAAAAAGGATCTAATGGCCGGATTGTTCGTTTGCTCCTTTTGCTAACAATTCTTATTACCTTTCTGTATACGCAGTGCTTTACAAGGGTGAACTGCTGCTTGTGCCTACTGCTGCTCTGTGGAGCGCTGGCTTGGTCGTGGAATTCCTCGGCTGCAGACTATTTGATTATTGATAGAGACGAAGAACAGGTTTGAACATGAAAATAGGCATTTCCACATTTACGCATGGGGACAACTATGGGCAGAGGCTCCAGAACCTTGCTGTCCAAGAAACTCTCAAACTCTCGGGTGCAGATGTCCTTACGTTCAGACAGAAGGACTCGAGATCTGCCAAATACAAGCTCAAGTCTTTGGCTTCGCTCATTCCAAAGGGGCTTGCCGTTGCCCACATCCAGAGGCATCGTTCGTTTGAGGATTTCAATTCCCGTAACATTTCCTTTAGCCGGGAGGTTATATCTGATTCCAACCCTCCACGTGACATTAAATCCTATGACTTTTTCGTTGCTGGGAGCGACCAAGTTTGGTCTCCGTATTCCCCTGACGCTAACTCCACTATGTTTCTCACGTTTTCGCCAAGAGAAAAGCGCATTGCTTTTTCGCCAAGCTTGGCAGCTCCGACGATTCCCGAGGAGAAGCGTGAGCTGTTCCACGGCTATTTCGACGGGTTTGATAGGCTGTCCGTTCGTGAGCAGAAGAGCGCCGAGCTTATAAACAGTCTGTACGGCTTAAAGGCCGAGGTGTTGATTGACCCAACACTGATGTTTGACGGCTCCTGGTGGGAAAGGTATGAAAAAGAGCCGCACTGCGGGCTTCCAAATGATTATGTATTGACGTACTTCCTCGGGAGTGCAGCTTACGAAGAGAGGGTTGCCGAAATCTGTGATTCACTTAGCTGCAAGAGGGTCGATTTACTAGGGGATGCGCGCTACTACGCCCTCGGGCCTTCAGAGTTCCTCTATGCCGTCCGTCACGCAAAGCTTGTAGCGACAGATTCATATCACGGATCAATTTTCTCGATCTTGTTCGGGAAGCCGCTGATTTATTGCCCTCGTGAGTCCACTGGTCCAGACATGAGCAGCCGATTCGACACGCTAGCCAGCGAGCTGGGTGTTTCTTTCGTTGAGCGGTCAATTCTTTCCGTATGTAATTCGGAACTGCTCGAGAGTGACTATTCAAAGGCGTATGACAGGTTGGCAGCTCAGAGGAAGATCGTTGTTGAATTCCTCGATAGATGTGGATTGAGCATTCCCTCGGAGGCCGCCCGTGGCTAGCCAGCGTAAGGCGGGCGCCCTCCTCGGCTACGCCAACATCCTCGCAAAGAACCTCGTCAACCTCGTCTACACGCCGATGCTACTGTCCTACGTGGGGCAGGCGGACTACGGCGTCTTCCAGAGCTCGAACTCCTTTGTCTTCTCGCTGACGCTCCTGTCCTTCGGCTTCTCCGAGGCCTACGTGCGCTTCTACACGCAGACGGTGGCGCACGGCGGCGAGCGCGACATCCGGCACCTGAACGGCATGTACCTCACGCTTTACGTCGCCGTCACAGCCGCGGCGGTCGCCCTCGGCATGGGCTTCTCCGCAAACGCCGGCGCGGTGTTCTCGGCCGGGTTCACCGAGGCGCAGGTCTCGCTCGCCCGGGAGCTGCTCGCCATCATGACGCTCAACGTCGCCTCGACGTTGTTCACCGTCGTGTTCAATTCCTACATCACGGCGCACGAGCGCTTCGTCTACCAGCAGACCAGGCAGCTCGTCACCACGCTTGCGACGCCGCTGTGCGCCTGGGCCCTGCTGGCCGCCGGTATGGGGCCCGTGGGCGTTGCCCTAGCACAGCTCGCGGTGAACCTCGTCCTGCTCGCCCTCAACGCGCGCTACGCCATCGTCGTGCTGGGCATGCGCTTCGAACTCAGGGGTGCCGACTGGGGCGTCATGCGCGGCATCGCCGCCTTCAGTGCCTGGATCTTCGGTAACCAGGTCTGCGAGATGGTCAATCAGAGCGTGCCCAACATCATGCTGGGGGCCATCTCGGGCGCGACTGCGGTATCTCTGTTCGCGGTGGCCGTGAACATCCGCCAGGTCTTCTACTCGCTCTCCACCACGATGTCGAACGTCTTCATTCCGAAGGTCAACCGCATCGTCGCCACCTCGGACGACAACGCCGAGCTCACTCGCCTTATGACGCGCGTGGGCCGCTACCAGATGGTACTGTTTTGCTGGGTGTACGGAGGTTTCGCTATTCTCGGGAAGTTTTTCGTGACGAGGTGGGCGGGCCCGGGCTTCGCCGAGGCCTACTGGCTCGTGCTCGCCATGACGCTACCCGTCATGGTGCCCCTCTGTCAGAACGTCGGCATCGAGATCCAGAGGGCCAAGAACATGCACCACGCCAGGAGTCTCGTCTACCTTGCGATGGCGGTCGGGAACGTTGCCTTCACCGCCGCGGCCGCCCCGGCGCTGGGGCCGTGGGCCCCCGCGATCGCCTATGTCGTCAGCATCGTGCTCGGCAACGGACTGTGGATGAACTGGTACTACCAGAAGCGGGTCGGTCTCGACATGCTCTTTTTCTGGAAGCGGAACCTGCCGGTGCTGCTCGCCTGGGCTGCCGTCACCGTCGCCTGCCTCGCTGGCACGGCGGTCCTGCCCGTCAACGGATGGCCCGCGTTCCTCGAGTGGGGCGCCGTTTACAGCGCGCTTTTCGCCATAGCCCTTTGGCTCGCCGTCCTAACGAAGGACGAACGTATCGCGGTCGTCTCTCGTCTCCCGTTCCTTAGATAGGGTCCATCATGAATGATTCCGAGAAATCCCCGAGGGTCGTCTCGCTTGGCGACCGTTGCTGCGGCTGCGGCGCGTGCGCTGCCCGCTGCCCCAAGTCATGCATCTCCATGGAACCCGATGATTGTGGCTTCCTACACCCCACCGTCGACGCCTCCGGGTGCGTAGGCTGCGGGGCGTGCGACGCCGTATGCCCGGCGCTCAACGCCCCTGGGGAGGACGGGTGCGAGTTCGCCCTCTGGGCGAAGGCTCATGACGTCGGCTTGCTCGATAGATCGTCGTCGGGCGGCGTGTTCGGTCTACTCGCCGGTGACGCTCTCTCGCGCGGCGGTGTTGTGGCGGGCGCCGCGTGGACGGACGGTTGCCGCGAGCTTCGTCACGTGCTCGTGGAGGACAGGCCGGCGCTCGGCGCCGTTATGCGCTCGAAATACGTTCAGAGCGCGGTTGGCCGCGGCGTCTTCGAGGGCGTCCGCGCTGCCCTGCGTGAAGGCAGGCCGGCGCTCTTTGCCGGTACTGCATGCCAGGTGGCTGGCATGCGCTCATACCTGGGGAAACTCGCCGACTCTGACCTCTTCCTCGGCGTCGACGTCATCTGCCACGGTGTTCCGTCTCCAGAGCTCTGGTCGCGCTGGGTCGACTACCGTGGTGAGGCCTTCGGGTCGGACGTCTGCGACGTCAATATGCGGAGTAAGACAACCGGATGGTTGTCTTACTCCGCTATGTACAAGCACATAGCGGAGAAAGACAACACCGGGGACACCGAGTCCCAGATATTCGGCAAAGACTGGTACATGAAAGCGTTTCTGGCCAATGCGAGCCTTCGTTCGTCCTGTCTGGCATGTCCAGCAAAGCGCTCCAGCGGCGCCGATATCACGCTCGGTGATTTCTGGGGGTTCCAGAATACCCATCCCGAGGTCGACAACTCCAAGGGCGTATCTGCCGTCCTATGCAATACCGAGAAGGGCGTGCGGGCATTCGAGGCTATTTCTGGGCTTACTGCAAACGGTCCGGCGACGCTTGATGGGGTAATCGCGGGCAACCCTAGCCTCGTCCATTCTGTCACGCCTTATCCAAAGCGCGACGAGTTCTTGAACGACGTGTCTGCCGGGCTTTCCATCCCAGATCTCATGGACAAGTGGGATTTCCGTCCCACTCTCTGGCAGCGTTTCCGCGGCAAGCTTGGTGGTATTAAACGACGACTAAAGAGACTCGTTGGAAGGAGAGCCTAGATGGCCAAGGATCGCTACCTTCAAGCTCTTCGTGGGCTTGCGATTTCCGCAGTGGTGCTTATCCACTGTCTTCCTCAATGTGCCGCGTCGGTCGCCATTCGCCCATTCCTCAACTTTTCTGTTGCGTTGTTCTTGTTTTTATCCGGTGTTCTTACCGACGAGCGCAAATTTAATGCGGGGGGGGGTCTTCGACGCCGCATTAGCAAGGTTGCCGGACCTTATGCGTTCTGGAGCGTTATCTATCTTGCGGCGTTTCCCGCCCTTCATGGGCGTCTGGGTTTCTGGCGTTCGCCGTGGGCTCCGTATCGGCTCAGATGTACTATCTATTGGTCCATTCACAGCTTGTGCTGCTTACTCCGGTACTGTTCAGGCTCCTTTCACGGTATAGGTTCTTTGTCTATTGTGTGACACCGGCTTGCTTGCTTCTAAGGGAGCTCGCTGCCGTTGCCGGTATCGCATTGCCTCTAATACAGGTTTTCTGCCCCATGTGGCTCATCTTTTATGTTTTCGGTCTCGACTGGAGGCGTTGGGCTGCGCTCATTGAAGGACGAACCACTCAGCTTGTTGCAGTGCTCTTTATATTTTTAATAATTCAGGAGGTCGCAGGCTTCTGGTGGTATTTGACTGGCGATTTCAATATGGCCACAACTCAGCTTAAGCTCGGTTCTGCCGCGACCTCTTTAGCTGTGATCGCGCTTCTTATGGCGGTTCCGGGATCATTCAAGTCGCGATTATCTTCTACTTTGCTTGTTGACCTTGGGAACGCCTCTTTTGGAATCTACCTCTGCCATATACTTGTTCTCAAGGCCGTTTGGAAACTGCTTGGATTATTCGTCATTCCACTTGGTGTTTCGACATTTGCTGTTTGGGCGCTAACTCTTGCCGGATCTTATTCGCTTGTATCACTTTGCGGTCGTTATTTGCCCGAACGAATTCACATCATTGTGGGATTATAAATTGATTTTCGATACTGGCGCTTTTCATAGCGTTGAAGCAAAGTGAGTCCATTACCAACATTTGGCACGCGATCATCGGTGAAGATACCGGACTTCCTGTTTTCGAACGAGAAGATGACTTTTTACTCAAAATGGCTGATTGGATTAACCAACCTGAAATAACCGGAATCAATCTCCCTTGGTCGAGCATTGAAAAATGGAAGGGGCAATTCAGGTAGCCATATTCCGCAGTCATTACCTTGCCTATTTCGTTAAGAATGAGGGGGTTTAGCAAAATAGGATACCCAAGTCTAATTTATCACTCGATCTAAAGCGCATTTCGATTGTAGAGGACAGATTAAATGAAAGGCATCATCCTCGCCGGCGGGTCCGGCACGCGCCTGTACCCGCTCACGC
>UQVT01000004.1 GCA_900544465.1 uncultured Collinsella sp.
CCGTTAAGTGGCAATATGCACGGGTCCAAAAGAGGGGAGGGCCGGTGCTGTCGGCTCTCCCCGGGGTGAGGTGTCCGTTGTTTTAAAGGGGCGCGTGTACGCGGGCGTTGCCCCAACAGGTTCCTTGTTTATAGATATGCCCCAGTTTGTGACGTCCGGAAGTCCCGAAAGGCGGGCCATGTTTCCCATGTTTGCGGTGCCGACGCCTATCGTTCGTCATAGAAATCCGCGATGACCAGGTGCGCTGACGCTTATGTACTTATGGGCTAGACTATGCACCATTATGTGATCGATGCGGTCGGTCGGTGGTTGCCGCCCGACCGATGTATATGACTTGAAGGTGCATGCGTATGAGCCAAGAGATGATGGACAAGACCTGCCGCGGGTTTGCCGAGGCGCTGGCCGCGCGCGAGCCGGTTCCCGGTGGTGGCAGCGCGAGCGCTTTTGTGGGCGCGCTGGGCGCCTCGCTGTGCGGAATGGTTGCCCGCTACGGTGCGACCAATCCCGCGCTTGCTGATCGTGCGGATGACCTGACGCGCGCGTTTACCCAGGCTGATGAGCTGGCCCAGGAGCTTGTCGAGTTGGTTGCCGAGGACGTTCGTGCCTACGGACAGGTGTCCGCGGCGTACGGTATTCCGCGTGAGGACCCGGCCCGACCGGCTGCGATTCAGGATGCGCTGCACGTGGCCGCCATGCCGCCGTATCGCATTATGGATGCCTGCGGGCGCGCACTGGCGCTGCTCGAGGACATGGCGGACAAGGGCTCCCGACAGCTGCTGTCCGACGTGGCGTGCGGTGCCGTGTTCTGCCGTGCCGCTATGCAGGGCGCGAGCTTGACGCTCTTTGCGAACACCACGTCTATGAAGGATCGTGCACGCGCCGAGGAGCTCGAGACGGCGTGTGATGAGTTGCTCGACACATGGTTGCCGCGCGCCGATGCGCTGGCGCGCCGCGCCTCCGACGCTGCAAGAAAGAGGGGATAGCCATGGCTGAGCTACTGAAGGGTGCTCCCGTCGCCCGCGCTTTGACTGAGGAGCTCGCTGCCCGCTGCGCTGCGCTGCGCGAACGCGGTGTTGTTCCGACGCTTGCTATCGTGCGTGTGGGTGAACGCGAGGACGACCTATCCTACGAGCGCGGCGCCCTTAAACGCTGCGAAAAGGTTGGCATCGAGGCGCGTCGCGTGTTGCTTCCTGCCGGTGTTTCGCAAGACGAGCTGTTGACGGCCATCGAGGACATCAATGCCGACTCGGCTGTTCATGGCTGTCTGATGTTTCGCCCGCTGCCCGCCGGCCTTGACGAGAACGCCGTCGCCGCAACGCTCGATCCCGCCAAGGACGTTGACTCCATGACGCCGGCTTCGCTGCTCACCACGCTTTCGGGGCGCGGCGAGGGTTTTGCCCCCTGCACAGCTGAAGCCGTGCTTGCTTTGCTGGATCATTACGGCGTTGAGCTGGACGGCGCCAAAGTTGCCGTGGTCGGACGCTCACTGGTAATTGGCCGCCCCGTTGCCGCCATGCTTACGGCGCGCAACGCAACCGTGACGACGTGCCATACGCATACGCGCGATCTTGCCGCCGAGTGCTGTGCTGCCGACATTGTGGTTGCCGCCGTTGGACGCGCGCGCACGATTGGCGCAGATGCGGTCCGCGAGGACCAGGCGATTATCGATGTTGGCATTAATTGGGACGAAGCCGCTGGCAAGCTGGTCGGCGACGTCGATTTTGATGCCGCGGAGCCGGTTGTTGGCGCAATCACCCCCGTGCCGGGTGGCGTGGGCGCCGTGACGACAGCAATTCTCGCCAAGCACGTGATCGAGGCGGCTGAGCGCGCGGTAAAATAGGCGTTTGGAGGCTGTTTAGGGGGTTGGTTAGATACCCCGTGGTCAAAAAATGCCAAATATGAGTACTGTTGCCAAGTTAGTCACATATGTTTGAGATCATTTTGGCTCTTTAGCGATAAGTAATATCGTTAAAGAGCCAATTTTATTGGACGTATGGGGAATTACTAGACTCAGTTTTTGGACAGGTGAGGATTCCCGGCGCCCGGAACAGTGCAATTTGCTGCCACTAAATTTGTGACAGTACTCATATTTGGCATTTTTTGACCACGGGGGCTGCCGAGGCCGTGGTTTCGCCCTTTCTGCGCCGAAGCGATACACTGTTATCGTTTGATTTCTTCGCTCAAGGAGGATGCGCATGCCGTGCACAACGATTTTGGTTGGTAAGAACGCGAGCTACGACGGGTCGACCCTGGTCGCGCGTAACGAGGACTCGTCCAACGGGGTATTTGTGCCCAAGCGCATGCGCGTAGTGCATCCCGACGAGCAGCCGCGTGTCTACACGAGCGTCCTGAGCCACCTGACCGTTGAGCTGCCCGATAACCCCATGCGCTATACGAGCGTCCCCGATGTTGTCCCGGGCCACGGTATCTGGGCCGAGGCCGGTTTCAACGAGCTCAATGTTGGCATGTCCGCAACCGAGACGCTCACCACCAACGAGCGCGTTCGCGGCGCCGATCCGCTCGTGGACTACGTGCCCGCCAAGGGCAACGAGGGTGAGGACGGCTATGTGCCGGCGCAGCCTGGTGGCCTGGGCGAGGAGGACATGGTGACCCTGGTCCTGCCGTATGCCAAGTCCGCCCGCGACGGCGTCCGTATCCTGGGCGACCTGCTCGAGCGCTACGGCACCTACGAGAACAACGGCATCGCCTTTAGCGACGTGGACGAGATCTGGTGGCTCGAGACCATCGGCGGCCACCACTGGATCGCCAAGCGTGTGCCCGATGACGCCTATGTGACCATGCCCAACCAATTGGGTATCGACAGTTTTGACCTGGATGACGCCGAGGGCGCCCAGGCCGACCACATGTGCTCCGCCGACTTGCGCGTCTGGATGGTCGAGTGGCATCTGGACCTGACGCTGGGCGTCGATGGCGACGGCCCGGCTGTGGTCTTTAACCCGCGCGAGGCCTTTGGCTCGCACAGCGACAGCGACCATGTCTACAACACGCCGCGCGCCTGGTACATGCAGCGCTGCCTCAACCCCAGCGACGTGTGGGATGGCCCCGACGCCGACTACACGCCCGAGAGCGACGATATCCCCTGGAGCCGCGTGCCCGAGCGCAAGGTGACCATCGAGGACATCAAGTACGTGCTCTCGAGCCACTACCAGGGCACGGAGTACGACTGCTACGGCAGCAAGGGCACGCCCGCTACGCGTGGTGCCTATCGCCCCATCGGCATCAACCGCAACAGCCAGCTTGCCGTGTTGCAGCTGCGCCCCTATGCGCAGCCGGCCTACCGCGCCGTGCAGTGGATGGCCTTTGGTTCCAACTCGTTTAACGCGCTGGTTCCGCTGTACGCCAACGTCGAGACTATGCCCGAGTACTATGCCGACACGCAGGCTCGCGTGACGTCCGAAAACTTCTACTGGGCCAACCGCCTGATCGGCGCGCTGGCTGACGTCCGCTTCCATGAGTGCGGCCGCGCGGTCGAGGATTATCAGGAGAAGATCGGTGGCATGGGCCACAAGCAGATCCATGACGTCGACGCTGCCGTAGCCGCTCTGCCCGAGGTCGAGGTGCCTGCCGAGCTTGCACGCGCCAACGAGGCCTTTGCCGAGCGTGTTCGCGTGGAGACCGATGCCCTGCTGGGCAAGGTGCTTTACACCACGAGCTGCGCCATGAAGAACTCTTTCGCGATGAATGACAACGTGAGGTAGGGATTTCCCGTCGATCGAATAGCGCTAAAACGCTTTGTCGCTTTCGCTCAATCTTGGGTACAAGAACGCCAATGCAGTTGTTTGTGATTGGAGACAACCATGGTTATGAAACTCGATCAGCTTGTTAACGGCGCCATCAACGTTGGCTTTGGCGCTGCCGCCGTTGCCGTCGAGGGCAGCAAGAAGGTTCTCGACGACCTCAGTACCAAGGGCGAGCAGGTCCGCAAGGACACCGCCACCCCCGATATCGCCCGCAGTGTGTCCGACATGTTCGAGCAGGCCGGCGGTACCATCTCCGATCTGACCGAGCGTCTGGGCATGCAGGGCGAGACCGCGGCCCAGCGCGTGCTCGATGAGCTCATCCTTGCTCGCGTCCGCGTTATGACCGCGTCCGAGCGCACGGCCTTCCTGGCCCACGTGCGCGACATCGTCGATTCGGTCGAGGACAACGTGACCTCGGTGCCCGTCGAGTCCGTTGAGCCCGACAATGCGAAGGATACCGAAGAGGCCGAGTAGCAGCGCAGATGGCAGATTCCACCACTGATTACAACAAACTAGATCCCCTGGGTGACGAGGCGGCGGTTGTCGATGAGGTTGATGCCGCCGTCTCGGGCGCTCGCAAAAAGCCGCGCGCTGTCGATATGGTCCCCGAGGAGCCCGACGCGATGGCGCCGGACGAGGAATATCAGCTCACACCGGCGGGTCGTCGCGAACGCATTGGGCAGATTGTTCGCTTGGTCAAAAAGTACCGTGTGTGGGATAACCTCACGCCGGTTCGCTTGCGCCGCCTGCTCGAGGAGCTCGGCCCCATGTTCGTCAAGATGGGGCAGATTCTGGCCAACCGGTCCGAGATTCTGCCGCAGCGCTTTTGCGACGAGCTGCGTCGTCTGCGTTCCGACGTGGAGCCGGTGCCGTACGAGGTAGTGCTCCGCTGCTTGGAAGAGGAATACGGCCTGCGCCTGGGGGAGATGTTCGATGCGATCGACCCCAATCCGCTTGGTAGCGCATCGCTCGCGCAGGTGCACCGCGCTCGTCTGGTGACGGGCGAGGACGTAGCCGTCAAGGTGCAGCGCCCCGGTGCGCAGCAGGTTATGGCGCAGGACATCGATATCATCCGCTCGGTGGTGCGCATTGTTTCCAAGTTCGTCAACACCGATCAATTCGTTGATCTGCACGGCGTAGTCGAGGAGTTGTGGACCTCGTTTCGCGAGGAGACCAACTTTTTGGCCGAGGCCAAAAACCTCAACGACTTCTACGAGTTCCATAAGAGCGTTCATGGCGTGACGTGCCCTAAATCCTATCTGGACCTGTGCACCGAGCACGTGGTGGTTATGGACTACGTCGACGGCATTTCGATCGCCGATCCCGAACGCTTGGTGGCCGAGGGCTATGACTTGGAAAAGATCGGTGCCGCGATTGTCGAGGACTACTCGACGCAGGTGCTCGACGACGGCTTTTTCCATGCCGACCCGCATGCGGGAAACATCATCCTCAAGGACGGCATCGTTTACTTTATCGACTTGGGTATGGTCGGACGCATGTCGAGCCACGACCGCGGTATCGTCAAGGACATGATTTTCGCCGTGGCCGAGGGCGACGTGCCCAAGCTCAAGGATTCGCTCATGCGCTTCGCCGTGACGCGTGGCGACTCGGCCGAGCTTGACCATTCGGCCTTTTTGTCCGACTTGGACTTTATTGTTGCCGACTTTGCCGGGCTCGACCTTAAAGACCTGGATATCGGCGAGTTTTTGACCTCGCTGTTAAACCTCGCGCGCAAAAATGACGTTGAGCTGCCGAGCGTGGTGACGATGTTCGCCCGCGGCATGGTGACGCTCGAGGGCCTGTTGACCGAGTACATGCCCAACGTCAACATGATCCAGATCATCCAGACGCATATTAAAAACGAGAAAAGCACCTATGCGCGCATGCGCGAGATGAGCCGCGACTTTGCAGCGAGCAGTTATCGCGCGGCGAAGGGCTCGCTCGAGGCGGCCGAGTATCTGGGCTTGGCTTCGCGTATGCTTACGCGCGGCCAGCTTAAGGTAAACACGCAGATCATGAGCAGCGATAAGGCGCTGCGACAGCTAGGTGGAATTATCGACCGCATGTCGATGGCAATTGTGATCGCCGGTCTGTTTATCGGTTCGTCGGTGGTGTACTACGCGCGCATCGAGCCGGTTGTGTTTGGTATCCCGGTCATTGGCTTTATGGGCTACGTGAGCGCGCTGGTGCTGGCGCTTATGCTGGGTCGCAATATCTGGCTCAACAGTCACGGCGGCAAGCACTAGAGGCTGCGGCCGTCACCGCATTTTCCTATCGCAAACAATAGCTTTTACCTTGGGCTTCGCCTGCGTGCGAGGCCCTTTTGCGTGATACCATTTTGACGGTAATAATCGATGGCCTAGATGGTGGTGCGGAGACGCACGAATGCGCGGTTTTCCTGCGCATTTGGGAGAATCGGGGTGCAAGTCCCCAGCTGTACCAGTAACCGTAATTCCTCTTGGCTCGGGATGCTCGCGTCGCAGATCGGACGACGTGCCCGAGTCGTTAAGGTTAAGTCGGATCGCCTCCCGTCTTGCATGCGGCTGCGGCTTTTGCCGCCGGTGTGCATAGGGCTCTGGAGGGAAGGGGGACCCCGATGGGGGAACTCGAGCGCAACATGCGCGATGACGTGGGGCAGCCTCAAGGCAACGCTCCAAGTGCAGACAGTAGGAGACAAATGGATATGTTTGAGGACGAGCGCCAGCGCGTCTCGCATCGCCGTGGCGCAATTGCGCGCGGCGTAGCCAAGCGCGGTCTGGTGGCATTCCTGGCCTTCGCGATGGCCTTTGGCACCACACCGGCTCAGCTGTGGGCCGAGGGCGCCGAGGGCATTACCGACGCTGTGGCTCAGGCTACGACGCCAGGCGAGGACGCAGCGCTTGCGGGCGGTACCGCTGAGCAGAGCGGCGCCGAGGTTTCGGATTCCGGGAGCGCGCCTGCAGCCAGTGCCGCCACAACAGAGGCAGCAACTGGCGACGAAGGCTCGGCGACGGGGGAGAGCCCTGCCACGAGCGAGCAGTCTTCGACGGTATCCGCTGGCCAAGCAGGATCTGCCGCCGCGGCTGCCGTCCAGACAGAGAACCCGACAGAAACCGGCGATGTCGCCAAGAAGCAAGTCGAGGTCTCGTTCTCGATTATCGGCACCGATGCCGACGGCAAGGCTCAGACCTGGGTGGCGCCTACGCAGCTCAAGCTCGACGAGGGCGCGACGGCTGCGGATGCCTTCATTAAGCTGCAGGAGAAGACGGGCTTCAAGGCGAAGTACGATCCGAACACGGCATACGGTTTCTACCTCGAAAGCATCACCTCCCCGAGCGATGGCCGCACGCTTGCCTACGATCCGACGACTCATGCCTACTGGCAGCTGTTCGTCGACGGCGCGTCTTCCTCGGTTGGCGCGAGCAGCGTCAAACTCACCCAGGGGCAGAAGATTGAGTTTGCCTATACGGCTGGTAGCGCGTCCCCTGTCGTTAAGGACCAGCTTGCTGCGAATGTGACCGTCATTGGTCGCGATGCCCAGGGCAAGACTCAGACCTGGGTCGACAACGCGCAGTATGTGGTGACGTCCGGTTCGAGCGCGCTTGATCTTACGAAGGTCGCGCTTGAGGCGAATGATATTGACGCCGTTGCTGCGGGCTCCTTCATTCTGAGCCTTAAGTACAACGGTGTTGAGCTGGGTACGCCCCAAGATTATTCGACCTATTGGCAGCTGTTTATCAACGGCAAGTCGAGTGACTACACGGCGGACAATGTCACCATCCGTGCTGGCGATACCGTCACGTGGTTCTACGGTGGCTGGGGAGACCAGTTGCCGTCCGATTCTGTCCATGCTTCCGTTCAGGTGCTTGGCAAGGACAAGGACGGCAAGCAGCAGGTTTGGGCTTCGACGGGCCAGACGAGTCTCAAGGCGGGCTCTACTGCTAAGGACCTGTTGGAGCAGACTGGTCTTAAACTCAAAGCTACAGAAGAGTCTTGGGGTTGGTACCTTAGGGGCATTACCTCGCCGCTTGACGGTAAGACCTATTGTGGCTCTGATGCTGCGACCAATAGCTATTGGCGCTTCTACGTAAAGGGCAAGTCCGACGCAAAGTACAAGTTCGCCGACGTTGGCGCTGGTGCCTACGAGCTCCATGAGGGTGACGCCGTCACCTTTATGTATGCTGGCGACAGCGATGCCCTCCCTGGTCAGGTGCTTGGATCCGCCGATATCATCGGCCCCGATGTCAACGGCAACAATACTCGCTGGGGCTCGGCAAGCAATGTTTCCCTGCCCGAAGGCTCTACGGCTCAGGACCTTATTGAGACGGTTCTGAAGGCGAAGGGCATTGATTACAAGGCCTCCCAGAGTGGTGCATACTGGTCCATTACTTCGCCGTTCGAAGACAAGTCTTACGGCTATGATGGTGCGACCGGTAAATACTGGCATCTGTATATCAACGGAGAGTCCTCATCTCTCTGTGCCAACCAGGTCACGCTCAAGAGCGGCGACAAGGTTACATTTGCCTACACCACCGAAAAATCGCCCATGCCCGATCCCGACAAGATTGTCGTGGACCCGAGTGCGACGACTCCTAATTGGGATGCCGAGTGGGCCGGCTACGGCAACAGTGGCAACGGTTCGACCGTAACGGATGCCAAGACGCCTGCGCAGGCCGCCGGTCTTAAGTGGGCCTTCGATTGGAAGGCCGAGTCTGGCCAGCAGTATGCCAACTGCAGCGAGCCTGTCATCGCTAACGGCTTTGTGTACATCGCGACCGAGAACGAGCTCATTAAGATCGATTCGTCCACGGGCAAAAAGGTTGCCTCTGCGCCGCTTGCCTCTAAGGTGAGCTATACCTCTCGCCCGATCTATACCAATGGCCTTATCATCGTTCCGCTCAACGGCGGTGCGGTCCAGGCGATTACTGCAGACAAGCTGATCTGCAAGTGGCTGTCGCCTGGTTTGACGGACTTGACGCAGAGCTCCTGCACCGTCGTTTCGGACGGCGAGTACGTCTATGTAGGCTCGGTCGATATTTCGTATGACGAGAATTACAACGCGACCTACGGCAACGGCTCCTTTATGCGCATTAAGATTGCCACGGGCGAAGTTTCTTGGCAGAACATTGACGCTTCCGAGGGCTATTACTGGACTGGTGCGGCTTTGACGGATAAGTATGCCATCGTTCCTACGAGCGCGGGCACGCTTAAGTGCATTGATAAGACGACGGGCGATGTCGTTTCGACCATGGAGCTCGGCGCTGTCGCAAATGCCGATTGCATTGCCGATCCGTCCAATGGTTCGACCTTCTATCAGATGACGCACGACGGAAAGCTCCATGTGATTTCGCTTTCGGCGAAGGGTGTGCTGAGTGCACAGAAGACGGTTGATCTGGGCCTTACGAATAATCTGAGCGCCCCTGCGGTGTTTGGTGACAATCTGATTGTCGGCGGACAGACGGCTACGGGCTCTGCTCTGGTTCTCTATAACCTGAAGACGGGTAAGACCACGATGGTCGCTGCTGCCGACGGCAAGGCGCTGCCGGCTGGCCTCAACGGTATTGCTGCTACTCCGCTGGTGAGTGTTCAGGGCGGCAAGACCTATGTGTACTTCACCGTTAACAGCGCGGATAGCAAGGATTACGTCAACTACTCTGCTGGTGGTGGCGTGTATCGCTATACGCTCGGCGATGCAGAGGCGACGCAGATTTATGATGCGGCTGGCCATTACCAGTACTGTGACTCTCCGGTCATTGCCGATGCTTCTGGCAATCTCTACTACATTAATGATTCGGGCACGCTGTTTAAACTTGGAGCTGTCGAGTCTTGGACGGTTGCCTTTAACTCCAACGGCGGGTCTGCTTGCGACACTAAGTTTGTTGCTACGGCCGATGGCAAGCTGGTCAAGCCAGCCGATCCGACGCGCGATGGCTACACTTTCGGCGGTTGGTATACCGATGAGACTTGCGCGCAGGCGTATGACTTCAGTACGCCGGTGACGGCCGATCTGACGCTGTATGCCAAGTGGACCAAGAATGCTGTTAACCCTGGCGGCAATGGCGGTTCTGGCTCCAATGGCGGCAATGGTGGCGCTGGCAACGGTTCCGGTGCTGGCGCTGGCACGGGCACGGGTTCCGGCTCCGGCACGAAGGGCCAGCAGGCTGGCGGCGCTGTCGCTCCGGGTCATAAGCCGATGACCAAGACGACGGTGTCGACCAAGACCGAGACCAAGGACAACAAGCCCAGCAAGAAGGACTCCGATAAGTCCGATAAGAAGGACGAGAAGAAGTCTGACAAGAAGTCTGACAGGAAGGACGGCAAGTCCGACAAGAAGTCCGATTCCAAGTCCGATACGGGTGCTGTTTCCACGACCACTGCTAAGAAGTCCTCTAGTGCTTCCGAGCAGGAGACTGGCACCAATCCGCTCGCCATCGTTGGCATCGCCGCCGGCGTGATTGGCCTCGCCATCGTCGGCGTGTTCGTGTTCACCAAACGTCGGTAGGTGAGGGTTGTGTCCAATAAATCCAAGGACGCTGACCCCAAGCAACCAGATTCCTCGTTCATTCAGTTCGACGATGCAAAGCAACAGGGCGCCGCTTTGGCGGCGTCCGCCTCTCGTCGCAAGGCGCTCCTTGGCGTTCTTGCTGCCGCGTGCACCATTCTGATCGTCGTCTCGCTGGGCTTCGTTCATCCTTCCGAGAGCGGCGCCTGGTCCATTGACTGGATCGTTCAGACCGTGACGGGGGAGAGCGTCGTCGCCAAGGACACCAAGGGGTCTGGCTCGTCTGCCGCTTCGGGCGAGGCTAGTTCCAAGGATTCCAAATCTTCGAATGATGCAAAAGACGAGCCCAAGGGTTCGAACGACGCCAAGGACGATTCCGAGTCTTCAAACAAGGAATCGGACAAAAACTCGGATAGCAAGAAGTCCGAGGACCGGGGCGGCAAGAAGTCTGGCGATAAATCCGCTGCCCAAAATACGGGAGCCGGTGATACTTCCAATGTGTCTGGCGGTGCTTCTTCGGGAGGCGGTCAGTCGTCTGATGGAGCCTCCAGCTCCTATGGCGGAAGTGCTCCCTCGGGCGGACAGGGCGGCTCACAGGAGTCCAGCTACGTTACGGTGACGGTTTCGGTCACATCGAGCGCTGTGGGCAATCCTGTGTCCTCTGGCGGCACCTTTACCTTTAACGAAGGCGCTACCGTTTACGATGCCCTGTGCGCGCTGGGCCTTTCTGTCAACGCACACGGCTCATCGTACGGCACGTATGTTTCTGCGATTGGTGGTTTGGCCGAGAAACAGTACGGCGGCACGAGCGGCTGGATGTATTCCGTCAACGGCACAACGCCCATGACGGCCTGTAGTAACTACGTTCTCTCAAACGGCGACAACGTAGTCTGGTATTACGTTACAGACTAGAGGCCTCGACATAGCGCGCCAGACGGGCGGTTCGGACCAACATCCGAGCCGCCCGTTTTTCATGCGAATGGGACTGGATCGCCGGGTCTCTCGGCAAACAAAAAAACCGGTTGGAACGGGAATTCCAACCGGTTATACATTCAAGCAAATAGTGAATCGACTACGACCGTGCGCCCTCGAGGAAGAAGCGGCGGCTGAAGTAGTTGTACCAGGTGACGAGGAATGTGGCGATGGCCTTCATGGCCTGGTAGCCGATGCTCAAAAACGTGACGCCCACAAACATGTACAGGTCGTTGAGGCCCAGGCCGATCACCGACAGGATGGTGAAGATCGTGAACTCGCGCTTGCGGCTCATGCCTTCGCGGTGGTCGAACACGTACTTCATGCTGAGCCAGTAGTTGACCACGACGGACGTGATAAACGAAACCGTGGTGCTCATCAAAAAGTCGAGGTGGAACAGCTCGACGAGCGCAATGAGCATGCCCCAGTCGATGCCAAAGGAGATAAGACCCACGACGGCAAACTTGAGGAACTGCTTGGTATGAGGTTGTGCCAGCGCCTTGCGCACGTAATCACATCCAATGCGTTGATGAATCGAGCAGAGGATACTTTAGAGCTTTTACAAGGGAAACGTAAGGTCTTTGCCAAGAACTATATGAACTCGCCAAATTTTCAAGAGCTAATCCGCAAACGTTGAAAATTTGCCCGTAAACGAGCGACACCCACGGACGATACTGCGCTGAGTGCGCGTCGTCCGTGGGCGCCGTAATGCTACAGGGGTTTCGAGCTATTTTGTCTCGTCGCCCTCCAGGAAGATTTTTCGGGTCACAAAGTTGTAGACCATGACAAGCGCGGTGGCACAGATCTTGGCGATATTGGCCTCGAGTCCCAGGCCGGCGTTGAGCGCCAGCACGATGCCATCGTTGAGCACCAAACCGATCACGGACAGCACGACAAAGATGATGAACTCGCGGCGGCGGCTCATGCCTTCCTTGTGCGCAAACACGTATTTCATGCTTGCGAGGTAGTTAAAGATGAGTGAGATGATAAAGCCGCTGGTGTTGGCGATTAGGATGTTGAGGCCCAGACCGTAGTGGAGCAGATTCATAATGCCAAAGTCGATAACCGTGGCAATGACACCGACGACGCCAAATTTCATAATCTGCGCAAGGAGCTTTTGCATGGTACCTGCCTTAAGCTGGCGCCGAAGCGCCGCGGGGATGACAAACTTAGCAAGTTTAGCCAATCCCCGCGGGTGGTGCTAGGCGCGCTCCTCGATAGCACCGTTTCTATATGCATCGAGCAGCTGGCGCAGGTCCTGGATCTGGCTGCGAATCTTGGCGCCAGTATCGGTGTCGCTCACCATGCGGCGACGGTCTGCTTGGTCAAAACGGTTGGTCTCGCTCTCGATGTCCACGTTGCGCGTGAGTGCCTCGGCAACCGTCGTAAAGGCCCGGTGCGACTTGAGGCGGCAGCCGCGCGAGCTCGAGATGAGCGTATAGCCGGCGATACCCGTCTTGGGATGGTAAGCGCGGCAGAAGCCGCCGTCGATGACCAACAGCTTGCCCTCGGCGCGGATGGGCTGCTCACCCTTGGTGGTTTTAACGGGCGCGTGGCCGTTGATGATGTGGCCGGTCGGCGAGCATGCCATGGCCGCGACGCCAAACTCGCGCATGATGTCATCGCAGACCGAGGGCGACTTGGTAAGCGTAAAGTACGGGTCCATCGGCTCGACCCAGGTGCTCTTATCGGCGATATAGGCGCGCTCAAAGGTACGCACCAGGCGTCCGCTGGCGGGTGAGTTAAAGCCAATCCACAGGTACCACATCCAGTCGAGGGCGTCGCGGTCGCCCACGCGCCAGGCGCGGCGGGCGATGTGGTCGCAAAAATCGAGATAATCGCGCCCGGCGTGCCAGGTGCCCAGACAGTTCATGCTGCTAAAGGTGCCGTCTTCGTTGAGCGGAACGCAGCCGTGGAAGAGCAGGTTGCCGTTGGCGACCTTGTACATCGAGCCGTGGGAATAGAGGAAATCGATATGGCGATGCAGGTGATCGGCGGTGACAAACTCGGACACGAGCTTGTCGATGATGTGCTGCTCCTGGGGCGTGAGCGTATAGGGGTCTGCCGGGTCGACGGTAGGGAAGTCGTTGGTCGTGAGCGGCCACACGCTGCCGTCGGCGAGCGTGACCGTGCCGGTGTCGTGGTCGATCTTGTCGAGTAACAGGCGGTCGGTCATATCGAACTCGGGGTGGCGCTGGATAATCTGGCCCTCGAGCTTAAAGAGCAGCACGTTGATGGCCTTGATCAGCGGGGTGATGGACTCACCGGCGGTGTAGGTGGCATCGGCAAAGGCGACAAGCTCACGCAGCGAGATGCCGTAGTCGTTCTCCAGGATCTCGTAGTTGTCGTAGCGTAGGTTGTTGCGCAACACCGTGGCGATGCAGGCGGGCTCACCGGCCGCAGCGCCCATCCACAGCAGGTCGTGGTTGCCCCACTGGATGTCGAGTGAATGGTAGGTGAGCAGACGGTCCATAATTTTGGCCGCGCCGCCGCCGCGGTCGAAGATGTCGCCCACCAGGTGCAAGTGGTCGACGGCCAGGCGCTTGATGAGCGAGGCGAGCGACTCGATAAAGTCGTCGGCGCTGGCGGTCTCTAGGATGGACTCCACGATGCGCTCGTGATAGCGCACGCGATAGTTGTTCTCGTCCGGGTGCGTGTGCAACAACTCGTCGATGATGTAGGCGTAGTCGCGCGGGATGGCCTTACGCACCTTGGAGCGCGTGTAGCGGCTTGAAAGTGAGCGAGCGACCATGATGAGCTGGTCAAGCATCGTCTTGTACCAGGTTGGCGAGTCCTCGCGCCGGCTGCGGACCAGGTCGATCTTCTCGCGCGGGTAGTAGATGAGCGTACACAGCTCGCCCTTTTCGTCAAAGGAGAGCGTGTCGCCAAAGATCTCGTCGACATGTTCGCGCACGACGCCCGAGCAGTTGTTGAGGATGTGCATAAAGGCTTCGTACTCACCATGCACGTCGCTCATAAAATGCTCGGTGCCCTTGGGTAGGTTGAGGATGGCCGAGAGGTTGATAATTTCGGTAAATGCGGATTGTTCGGTGGGGAACTGTCTCGACAGCAGGCGCAGATACTTGAAGTCTTGCGGGTTGCGATCGAATGCGACCATGAAACACCTTCCGATGGGGCTGGTAAAACTGATAAACAGCGTCAAACGTTTACCAGTATGCGCCGCTTTTGTTTCGATTTTGCGCCAGCGGCTGAATTGTCGGCTGAACGGTTTGGTAAATCGATTTAGTGAAGGTAGATGTGTTGGTCGGGTGGAGACGACAGAGGGTGTTTTCTCAGATATTTATGCGTCGGGTCGGTGGAGACGATGGTGGTAAAGATGTTCACTATTTTTGGTTCGATTTGGTAAATAGTGGACATATGTACCGCATGTAGGCTCACTGTGCGATAATTTGCGCAGCAATGAGTAAGGAGCCTCATATGAGTGATTTTGTCCTGACCTGTGAATCCGCCGCCGATCGAACCCGTGAGTTCTTTGCGTCGCGCAATATCCCTGTCGTGTGTTTTCATTACGAGATCGACGATGTTGTCTATACGGACGATCTGTATCAGTCGATTACGCCGGACGAGTTTTTTGCCCAGATTGCCGCGGGCGCCATGCCCAAGACGTCTCAGGTGAGCGTGGGTGAGTACGAGGAGTTTTGGGAGCCGTTTGTTGCCGAGGGTAAAGACGTGCTGCACCTGACGTTGTCGTCGGGTATTTCGGGCACGTATGGATCGGCCTGCGTCGCGGCGCAGATGCTTGCGGATCGCTATCCCGAGGGCGGCAAGGTGCGCGTCATCGATTCGCTGGCGGCGTCTTCGGGCTTTGGCCTGTTGTTGGAATATGCCGCCGATGTGCGCGATAGTGGGGCTTCACTCGACGAGACGGCTGCCTGGATCGAGGAGCACAAGCTTAACCTGCACCACTGGTTCTTCTCGACCGATCTGTCGAGCTACCTGCGCGGCGGTCGCATTTCGGCCGCGAGCGCGATCATTGGCACGGCGCTTAAGATTTGCCCGCTTATGACGGTCGATTGCGAAGGTAAGCTGTCGCCGCGTGAGAAAATTCGCACTAAGAAGCGAGCGATTTCCGAGATGGCTAAGACCATGATGGCACACGTGCAGGACGGTGTGGATTATTCGGGTAAGTGCATCATGTCGCACTCGGCGTGCCGCGAGGATGCCGAGGCGGTTGCGGCGCTGATTGAGGAACAGGTTCCGCAGCTTAAAGGCAAGATTGAGATCAATGACATTGGTACTCTGATTGGCTCGCATACCGGACCTGGTACGGTGGCACTCTTCTTTATGGGCGACAAGCGCGTGGATTAACGTTCGTGGGCTGGCTGACAGTTTTAACCGTTGCGCCTGTCCCTTCTGACATTCGATAACAGAAAGGGCCCGTTCCGTTGTTTGTGGGGCGGGCCTTGCTGTTGCGGCAAGCGTTTCTTTCCGCGGAAGAAAAAGCCGTGCAGTGACGGCTTGAGGCCGCGGTTGGCGCGATGCTCCTCGACGCGCTCGTGGATCGAAGCGACGCGCTCGATGACTTCGTCGGGAATCGGCACATCGGGATTCATGTTCTCGACTTGGCTGACCTCGGCGGCGGCGACCTGGTCGATAATGGGCACGTCGTCGCGCGAGATGACGGGTGTGGCGTCTTCCTTCATCTTGCGATAACGCTGCATCATGTCGGTCTGTAGCTGCTGGGCCGAAGGCGGTGTCCAGATGATGGCGTTGGCGCCGGCGGCGATGGTCTCGCGAATGCTCTCGGGCGTCTTGCCGCCCGGCGCGATAAGCGGCAGGTTGGGATAGTGCTCGCGCAGCTCGCGTAGGACCTGGGGCGTGTTCTTGCCGGCGGCGATGTTGAGAATCTTGGCTCCAGCGCGCACCTTGGCGTGGGCATCGTCGTCGCAGCGAACGACCGTGGCGATGACGGGGATGTCGGCGATGTTGGTGATGTGCTCGACCATCTCGGCAGTAGCGGGGGAGTTGACCACGCAGCCCGCCGCGCCCTGCATCTCGGAGACGGCTGCCATCTGCACGGAGCGCTTACCGGTCGTAGTTCCGCCACCCACGCCTACAAAGACCGGGCACTCGGCGACGGTCAGCAGCGCTTGCGTAATGGCGGGCTGCGGCGTGAAAGGGTAGACCGCAAAGACGGCGTCGGCGTTGGAGTTGCGGATAACCGCGACATCGGTGGTGTAAATGAGCGACTTGATGCGTCGGCCAAAGAGCGTGAAGCCGCTGGCCTCCTCGATCTCGTCGGGCATGCGAAGGGCAGCCTTGCGCAGGCGTCCGTCGATGGGCAGGGGCTCCATAGGGAGCAGGCCGTTGGGCGTGACGGCTACTTGGGGCTCGGTGAACTCGTCTGCGAGCTCGACCTCGGAAAAATCGACCGAGGCGACGATGTCCTCGTGCACCTCGGCGGGCACATCGATGGGAGCTTGGTCGTTTGCCGCCGCAGGCGTGTCGAAGGAGCTGGTGCCGACGAAGGCGTCGACGCGCTCATTTAGATCGTTGAGGGTATCCATGGAGGCTCGATTCTATGTGATGATGGCCAGCGCGATGCAGCCGGAATTGCGAATGCTAAATCGTTTGACGAGTTGATTTTTCCCCGCCGCGCCATCCGTTAGACCGAAGGGCCGGCGAACGTGAAGGAGCTGTGGTGGCGGGGATCGAGGTGCTATCTTGAAAGTCCCGTTTAAAAGAGAGGTGACGCGGTATGGAATTGACAGCAATGTTTGGCTCGATCGGCCTGTGTGTGGCCGCAATCGTTGCCGCCGCGGTCATCTACTTTGTGGTCACGGCCATTAAGGGCAAAAGGGCCGAACGCAAGGAGCGCGCGATGCTTAAACAGCATCGCGACCAGCAGGGCAAACGCGCACGGAGATAGCTTGTTGAGTTTTTGATCCGTGCGCTAGCTGCGTTTTCGGATCAGGGCAATGTAGAAGCCCTCAAAGTCGCGGCTAGGCGGAATGGTCAGTGTGCCGGGCATACCGTTGGCGACGGACGAGACGTGGCCGGCGGCGATGGCCTCGGTGAGAGCGTTGCTCTCGATATGCGGCTCCTCGCCGGCATCCTGGGCACGGCGCGTTTCGCTTTCGCTCGGCGTGCCGTCGAGGGGGATGAGCTCGCAGTCCATGTGCTTGTCGAGGGCCTCTTGCAGGGCGTCCTCGTTTTCCTGCGGCAAGATCGAACAGGTGGAATAGACGAGCGTGCCGCCCGGTTTGAGGGCTCCCATGGCGCGGTCCAGAAGCGCGCGCTGCGAGCGGGCGCACTTGACGAGCAGCTGCTCGGTCAGGCCGCGCAGGCTTTTCTCGTTGCCGCTGATGACGGTGCCCGTGCCGGTGCAGGGGGCGTCGAGCAGGATGCGGTCAAAGCGGAAGAACTCGTCGAGCTCGCGTGCGTCGATGCGCATGACGGGCACGTTTTTTGCGCCTTGGCGGTGGAGGTTAGCTTCGAGCTTTTCGGCGCGGGGAATGCTCATCTCACAGGCGGTGAGGTGCGCCTGTCCCTGGGTGAGGGCGGCGATCTGCGTCGTCTTGCCGCCGGGGGCTGCGCACATGTCCAAGATGTCCTCGCCGGCCTGAGCGCCTAATACCAAAGGCGGCATCATGGACGACAGACTTTGCAAGTAGATCTTGCCGTCGCGGTAGATGTCGAGATCCCACAGATCGGAAACCTGGGCCTCGGGCAGGATAAAGGCGTCTGGGTACCAGGCGACGGGGTTGTGGGCGATGCCGGCGGCACCGAGCGCCGCGGCGATGTCTTCGGCGGTCGACTTGAGCGTGTTGGCACGCAGTGTGACTGGGCGTGTGGCCGCGGTGCCAAAGCCTTCGATCATGAGCTCGGCATCGGTGGGGGCATAGGCGCCGGCAACCGTGTCGACCAAAAAGCGCGGCAGGTCGGCGGCGGAGTGTTGGGCGGCAAGCTGGTCGGAAAGCTCGGTAGCGGCAAACTGCCTAAGCTTGAGCTCGGCCTTGACCTGCTTTTTCTGCTTACGACGACGCGGCTTGGACATCCGTCTTTCCTTCCCATTCCATTACATGTCGAGTGTTGTTTTAGTACTGGCTCTCGTGCTTGCTGAAGAAGTCGAAGCGCGGGGGCAGCGGCTTCACGCGGTGCTCGCCGGGCTTCTCGCCCAGGCTCTCCACAAATTCGTCCGTGGAGGCAAAGATGTTATCCCAGCTAAAGAAGGCGACCGGGTCGACGTCGAAGTACTCGCAGATGAGCTCGCAGCCGGCCGGGACGATGCCGTGCATCAGGACGGTCGCCACGCGCAGCTCGGTAAAGGCGTCGACGAGGGCCTGCGTCATCGCGGCACTGGCCGACTCGCCCTCGAGCTTGTTGGCGGCCTTGGAGGCGTCGCTCCAGCGCTTGTTGGCGGCACGCAGGTAGTCGTCGCATACGGCGAGCGCGCGGTGCGTCTCGAACTTGTACATGGCCTGCTCAAAGGCGAGAGCTGCCTGCTGGGCGGCTTCGACCACGGTGTCAGAAGCGGCACCGGCGGGGATGCAGCCGTTGCGGTAGGGGCTCTCGTCGCCTTCCTTGATGGCAACGCCGTAGAAGCAGCTGCGGGCCAGGCGGTTGAAGACGCCGGTCAGCAGCGCGCTCTCCTTAAGGGCCGGATCGATAACGCGCTTGTCGTCGCAGGCGCGCACCTCGTTGCCGTCCTTGTCCTTGCCGGTCACGCGCGTGTCGTATGCCTTGGGGCTAAAGCTCACCGGCTTCTCGGACAGGCCGAGCGACAGCCAATGCGCGCGCATCTGCTCGCAGGTGTAGTGGTTGAGCAGGTCGTCTGCCGGCGGGGGAGGAGTCTGCGAGGACGAGCTTGCCTTTTTGCCCATGTAGAGCAGGTGGTAGCAGGCGCTGACGGTGCTCTGCGTGAGGTTCCAACCCAGGGCCTCCCACATGGCGGTCTGCGCGATGCAATAGAAGTAGATGTTGTCCTGGCCAATGAACTGGTAGATCTGTGCGTCATCCGAGCACCACCAGTCGCGCCAGTCGAGCGAGCTGTGCTGGTAGGTGGGCGCGGGGACCTGCGTGGAATCGGCGGCGGCCTCGCCCATGAGGGCGGCATCCTGGGCGGCGACGCCCTCGGTCACGCCGGCGGCCTTGGCATCGCGTGCGAGCACGGTGCGCGTATAGCTGATGGGAGCCCACAGGCTCTCGGGCCAGCACCAGCAGGTGACGTCGGAGACGCCGTCGACCTGGGGCACCGGAACGCCCCAGTCGATGTTGCCGGTGATGCGGAAGGGTACGAGCGCCTTGCCGCTGCGGAAGCGCACGCCGCCGTTGGCGAGCACCGCGTGGGCATCGTCGCGCTCCTTCCAGCTGGGGAAGGTGACGGTAAAGCTGCTCTTGTTGCCCTCGGGCTCCAGCACGGTGTGCTCGGGAAGCTGATCCTCGACGGCATCGAAGGCCTCGCGGAACTTGTTTTGGATATAGAGCTGGGCCGGCAGCAGCCACTCTTCCATGGTCTTGGAGACCACGGAGCGAACCTGCGGGTTCTGGGCGAGCTTGGCGGTATAGGTTTTCATAAAGTCGAGGTAGGCCGGCAGGTCGAAGTAGAGGTTGTCGACCGGGCGCAGCTCGGGCACCTCGCCGGTGAGCTGGCTTTTGGGCGCGATGAGCTCCTCGGGCTCAAACTGGTGACCCAGGTCGCACTCGTCGGCATAAGCCTTCTCGGACTTGCAGCCCTGGATGGGGCAGCGGCCGATCACCTGGCGGCCGTTGAGGAACGTGCCGGCCTTGGCGTCGTAGAACTGCAGCGTGGAGCGCTTGGAGATGGTGCCCTGTTCGTGCAGACGCTCGATAATCTCGGCGGTCACCTCGTTGTGAATCTTCGCAGCCGGCTCAAGGCCCGAGCCGCCGTAGATATCGCAGCTGATGTTGTAGTTGTTGAGGGTCGCGGCCTGGCGGGAGTGATTGGACTCGACATACTCGGCGATGGACTTGTCGTAGCCCTCGTTCTCCTTGAGCTTGCGGTAGCTCTCCATGATGGGCGAGCCATAGCAGTCGGTGCCCGAGGTGAAGATGACGTTCTCGCGGCCCAGACGGTCGCGCAGGAAGCGGGCGAAGAAGTCGGCCGGGACAAAGACGCCACCGACGTGGCCAAAGTGAAGGCCCTTGTTGCCGTAGGGCTCGCCGGCGGTAACGATGGCGCGGCGAGGCCAGCTGGGACGGTCGTTCATGGAGTATTTGGATGCCATGGGACTCCTTCGCATATGGTGAGAGCGCGGCCGGGCGCAAGGCCTGGCGACGCGGTGGTCAATTCGTGCATATCGTTCGACATTATCGCACATGCGGACGGGTACGTGGCAGGGGCGCTATCCTAAGATGCTATGAATGAGATTTCCAACATACATGCGTTTGAAGACGAGGAATTTCTGCACGCTTGCTTCGTGTGGGGGATGGTCGTAGTCGGCGTGTTTGCCGTGTGCCTGGTGCCGGTGTTTATGCTGCTGGGCGGGCCTGCAGACTTGGATGCGGCTGACGCGGGCGGCTGGATGGCTGTCGTGGGCTGGATAGTCGGCTTGGCTGCGGTTTCTGCGGCGTCATTTGCCGTGCACGAGCTGGTGCACGGTGTGTTTTTTAAGCTGCTGGCGCCTGCGGGCGCGCAGGTGACCTTTGGGGCGAATCGCGAGACGGCGATGATCTATGCCTGCGCCGAGGGCGTTGTGTATTCGCGCCGGCGGTACATGGCGGTTTGCCTGGCACCGACGGCTGTTGTGACGACAACGCTTGCCCTGGGGTTTGCGTTTTCGGGCTATCCGCTGCTGTGCTATCTGGCGGCCGGCTTGCATTTGTCAGGCTGTGTGGGCGACTGGTATTACGTGCGGACCATTTTGCGCGACCGCCGCATTGTCGCCTGCGAGGACACGTCCTTCGGCGTGCGCTTTTTCGGGTGAGGAGATGTCGATGAAGCCGTTGTTGTTGCACGCCTGCTGTGCGCCGTGCTCTCTTGAGCCGGTCCGCCTGCTGCGCGAGGAAGGGTTTGAGCCCACAATCTGCTGGACCAACCCCAATATTCAGCCGCACGATGAATGGCAGCGGCGTTTGGACGAGCTGCGCCGGTGGTGTGCCGATGGCGACATCGAGCTTATCGAGGCGGGGGAGGACCGGGAGCGCTGGGAGGCCGGCGTGGCCCCGCTGGGCGCCGATCGAGCCCGTCGCTGTCGCGCATGCTATGCCCTGCGTCTGGCCGAGGCGTGCCGTGTGGCCCAGGAGCGCGGGTTTGAGTTTGTGGGCACGACGCTCGCCGTCTCGCCGTATCAGCTGTTCGATACCTGCAATGATGTGTTGGAGCGTCTGGCTGCCGCCCGCGGTCTCACTCCGGTGATTCGCGATTTTCGTCCGTATTACCCCGAGGCGACACGCCGTTCGCGCGAGCTTGGCATGTATCGGCAGAACTACTGTGGTTGCCGCTTCTCGGCTGTCGAGGCGGCCATGGACCGCGCCCGTATCCGCGACGAGCGCAAAGCCGCCAAAAAGTAGTTCATTTGGGCTGGGGCCTTGAGCTGTCTGTGCGGTACGGTCGTTTTTGGGAAAGTCGATTTAATTAAGCGTGTGATCGTGGCTCGCTTGATACCAAACGACGACTCCTATGATTCTAATCCTCCGTTTGTTAAACATCAGATCCGGACTTGCTGTTGCATATGAATGGGACGACAGCACAATCATGTCGTTTCCTTCTGCAAATCGCCTAATTACCGGTGTTTTACCGTCTGCGAGCGCCAATACAGCACAGCCGTTCCAAGGCTTTGCGGTGGTATCGACAAGTAGTAAGCTGCCGGGAGGGTAAATGCGGGACATTTCGTCACCTTTGATTTTAACGAAAACGCTATGTGGGTGACGCTTGGCTACGTCTACGGGCGCGCAAGCATTTTGTTGGCTGTGCGTGATGCGGCGCTTTTGCGATTCGATATCGATGACGGGAAATGCGCCCTCCATTTCGTGGATAGCAGGGTCTTCGTCGGTGACGATTCTTTTATTTGCGAGCTTTACGGCCAAACCGTTTTCCTCGCCAACAAGTTCATCGCGGGTGCAACCGAAGAGCGCTTGTAACTTTTCAATATGGCGCTCACGGGGGGCATACCGACTTTTTTCCCAACGACAAACGGTCTCTTTAGATACCCCCAACATCTCTGCAAGTTGCGCCTGACCAAGATGCTCCATGGTGCGGAGTTTACGAATATTTGCCCCGAAGCCCATGGCTATAGATCCTCTCGCCACAGGGGGAGGCATAGACAGTTTGTGCCACCATAGCCTTTGGTGAGCTCGTCAATGGATAACGGGAATAATTCCATTCCTGCTTTCTCAAGCGCTTCGTTGGTCCAAACGTTTTCTTCATATACGCATAGTTTTCCTGGCGAGAGCGCAAGGATAGACGTTGCGTTGTTCCGGCGCTCTCTTTCGTAGGCGGTTTGATTCCCGCCTCCGCAGTCAATTACTTTTATTGGTTCGCAACAGGCTGCAGAGAGTATTTCCGGAATCGTGCGATCGATAGGAGTGATCGTAAGGCCCTTTCCGGATCGTTTTAGTTGAATGCTGTATGCATCAACGGCATTGCATATCTCACGATCGATGAGGAACGCGTCGTGATCAATTCTACTTATGAACGTATCGAGGTGGATACGCAGCCCGTCAGAGGGGACTCGAATCGCAATTAGCTCGGTGGTCTGGAATTTATTTGAGGTCAGGAGCTCTTTTGCAAGTGACTCGACGGCGGCGGGTTCAGTTCGGTCAGAGATTCCAACTAAAATTGTCTTAGCACTGATAACAAGAATGTCTCCGCCTTCGATATGGTAACTACTCCTGTTCAAATCACATACTGGGGTTTCTCCCATGATCTTGTGGTGGGTGAATATCTGCCGGTATAAGGCGACCTCACGATCACGCTCAGGCCAATACATATGATTTAGGATGATGCCGTCTCCGACTACCACAGCAGGATCACGAGTGAAAAAAAGCGTGTTGAGGGGATTGACCAAGAGCGAGGCGGGGTCAAATTGCTCGTGCACGAGCGCTCGTAGTGTTTCCGACTGGTTTGAACATAGCTCAGTGTCTCCAAAGCGAATGCCGTTAAGTACTATATTCACCAATTCCTGGGTGTTCTTAGCGTTCTCAAACAGCTGGGTTATTGTCTCGAGGAACTCTCTGCCTGTTGCTCCGCTGCAACGGAGGTAGTCATCAATAAAATATTTAAGTGATTGGGGCTCAGTTTCAAGTGAGTCTTCGAGAAGGTCCCTAATTTCAATGGTTTCTACGCCATGCTTCTTAAGCAATTGAACCATGGAATCGTGCTCATATATTGCTTTGTCGAGGTCAAAACGACCGCTCCATTTTCGCAGGGAGAAAACTTGGCTGAAGTCGGCATCAGGGTAGTTTTGTGTTTCAGCTCCAGGTCGATGGACAAGTACGGCTTTTAAATGACCGATTTCATTTGTTATGTGTACGCCTTGCATGTCTGTCTCCTGTCCTGCTGGTTTTTATATAAGGCTAAGGCAGGTTCCTTGTTGTGTTGCGGAAAAGTAAAAAGACGTATGTAATTGATAAATAACATCAATTTTAAAAATCAGATTGATTAATAACGTCACTTTAGCTGCCGTTCATAGGTGAAAAGCGACACGATGGCGATGGTTGGCCGACCAACGCTGAGCAACCTCATACATTTATGGTGCCAGCTGGATAGATGGGAAAAGGAATGAAGGAGGAGAAATGGCAGCGGAAAGTTCGAAAGGCATCAAGCAGTTCAAGGTCCCGCACGTATATGCGATCATCTTTGCACTTATGGTCATCTTCGCTGTTCTCACGTGGATTGTTCCCTCTGGGTCCTATCAGCGTCAGGAGGTGAACGGTCGTGAAGTCACTGTCGCAGGTACGTATGAGCAGAGTGAAAAGACATATATTGACGAGGAAACCGGGGATGAAGTAGATCTCAGACAAGGCGTCTTCGATGTTCTTCAGGCTCCAACGCGCGGTATACAAGAGGCAATTGAGGTCGTTGCATTCATCTTGATTGTGGGCGGTTCGTTTCAGGTTATTACTAAAACGGGCGCTATCACGAGCGGAATGGGTCGTGTCGTTCGCCGCTTTAAGAACAAAGACATTCTAATTATTCCTATTGCGATGGTTCTCTTTGCATTGGGCGGAACGAGCTTTGGCATGGCGGAAGAAACTCTTCCGTTCTTTGCGATCTTCATGCCAATTATGATGGCTATGGGCTTCGACTCGATGACGGCGTTCATGGTCGTGTTCGTTGGAGCGCGCACGGGTTACATCGCCTCAACGATTAATCCGTTTAATGTTCTCATTGCGCAAGGTATTCTTGGTATTCAGGGCAACCCCCAGCTGTGGCTGCGTATGATTGCCTGGGTTGTTTTGACCGCCGTTGCAATTACTTGGGTTGTCCTCCATGCACGAAGGGTAAAGAAGAACCCTGAGTCATCGATCACATTTGAGGATGATATCGCCAAGAAAGTCGAGTTCGCTGCCGATGAATCTGCCCTTGACGCGGAATTTACGGGTCGTCAAAAAGGCGTGCTTGCGGTATTTATCGCTGGTATGTGCCTTATCATCTGGGGACTTGTGACCCAGGGCTGGTATATGAACGAGATTTCTGCGGTCTTTTTGGCCATGGGCCTGTTGGCTGGTGTTATTGCGGGCTTTAGTCAGGACGTCATCGCTCAGGAATTTGTTGCGGGTATCGCTGACTTTGCTTTCTCGGCAATTGTCGTTGGACTTGCGCGTGGCATCCTTGTCATTGCCTCTGACGGCATGATCATTGATACCATCCTCAATGCGCTCGCTACTGGTCTGGGCGGCATCCCGGCGGTTCTCTTTACTACGCTTCTTTATGCGGTTGAGAACCTCCTGGCGATTCTGGTTCCCAGCTCATCTGGCCTTGCAGCACTGACCGCTCCCATTTTTGGACCTTTGACCGAACTCATGGGCCTTAATCCCGAGGCTGCCGTGTGGGCTCTCTCCATGGGTAGCGCGACGATGTCTTTGATCTGTCCTACTAGCGCCATTCTTGTAGCGGGTTTGGGCGTGTGTAAGATCAAGCTTGGCCAGTGGTGGAAGACCGTTTGGAAATTCTTCTTGGTCGTGTCGCTCATCAATATCGTATTCGTAGCAATCTCGGGACTTATTGCCCTGTAGGTTTCATGGCTGAAATGGAGTAACAGGAATGTCTAAAGGACTGAATGTACACAGCGAGATTGGTAAGCTCAAGAAAGTTGTGCTTCACCGCCCCGGTCGTGACCTTGTGAACGTAAAGGCGGAAGAGTTCGAGGATGTCTGGATTCACGACTGTTTCTATCTTGATGTGGCTCAAAAGGAGCATGATGCCTTTGCGGATCTTCTGAGGAGCGAAGGTGTTGAGGTTCTCTATATGGAGAAACTCGTTGCTGAGGCGCTGGATGCATGCCCCTCGGCTCGCGCTGAGTTTACCGATACATTTATGGCTGAGAGCGGGATTGTCAATCCTCTGCTTGAGCAGGCTGTTCGTGAAAAGCTCGACGCTATTTCAGATTCGTATCAGTTTGTACTTGAGGCTATGGGGGGGTATCGTTATCGTGACCTTGAGCTGCCTCGCGTCTCGACTACGCTTAGTATGATGGATAATGAGGATGCGAAGCCCGATGATTTGGTGTTGAAGCCTCTTCCGAGCTCGTATTTCTCTCGCGATCCTCTTGCTTCCGTGGGCAAAGGCGTTCTGCTTCACCATATGTATTGGAAACAGCGAGATCGTGAAGTGCCCTTCTATGAAGCGATTTTCAAATACCATCCCGATTATGTAGGGACTCCGATTTGGTACGACCATAAGAATCCCTGGCATATCGAGGGCGGTGATGTGCTTAACATTAACGCTCATACCTTGGCTATTGGAATTAGCCAGCGAACTGAGGCGGCTGCGATTGAGGAGCTTGCAAAGAATTTGTTCTGGGGATCTGGGAATTCTGAGATCGATACCGTTTACGCTATTAAAATCCCCAACGGCTATGCTTACATGCATCTTGACACCGTTTGCACCATGGTGGATTTCGATAAGTTCACAGTTTATCCCGGTATTTTTGAGACCCTTCGTGTTTATCGTCTGACTCGTGGTGACTCTGAGGGAATGGTCGCTGTTCAAGAGATTGATGACACGCTTGAACATATTCTTGAAATGGCTACTGGCGTGGAGAAGGTGCAGCTTATTGAGTGCGGTGCCGGCGATATGGTTGAGGCATCTCGCGAGCAGTGGAACGACGGGTCGAACACTCTTGCCGTTGCTCCTGGTAAAGTCTGTGTTTACGAGCGCAATGTTGTCACAAATGATGAGCTCTACAAGAACGGTTTGGAACTTTTGGTCGTTCCCTCCGAGGAGCTGTCCCGCGGTCGTGGCGGCCCGCGCTGCATGAGCATGCCCTTCTGGCGCGAAGATATTTAGTTGCAAATCCACTGTGATAGGAGATGGCGAATATGGGTGTTAACATCGCTGGGCGCAGTTTTCTGAAGCTGCTTGATTACACGACGGAAGAGATTGAGTATCTGCTTGAGCTTTCTGCTAACTTCAAAAGCATGAAGCGTGCCGGTGTTCCGCATAAATACCTTGAAGGTAAGAATATTGTTTTGCTATTTGAGAAGACTTCCACGCGTACTCGTTGCGCCTTCGAAGTTGGTGCACTTGACCTTGGCATGGGTGTAACTTATTTGGATCCGGGCTCGTCCCAGATGGGCAAAAAGGAGTCGATTGAGGACACGGCTCGCGTCCTTGGCCGCATGTATGACGGAATTGAATACCGCGGCTTTGAGCAGACGAAGGTTGAGGAGCTTGCTGCAAAAGCTGGGGTTCCCGTTTGGAATGGGCTGACTACTGAATTTCACCCGACTCAAGTGCTTGCCGATATTCTGACCATGCGTGAAGAGTTTGGAGAGATTAAGGGCAGGAAACTTACATTTTTTGGTAAGGCGGCCGGAAACGTCGCCGATTCGCTCATGGTCATTTGCGCTAAGCTCGGCATTAACTACTGTTCTTGCGGCCCAATCGGGGGAAATTCGGAGGGGGCTACATCCTATGACCCTGAACTCCTTGCAGAATGTAGTCGTATTGCGGCCGAGCATGGATCGACGATTACCATTACAGAGGATATTGAGGAAGGCGCTCGTGATGCCGATGTAATTTACACGGATGTTTGGGTTGGCATGGGTCAGCCCGCAGAGCTGTGGGAAAGCCGCATTAAGCTAATGTCGCCGTATCGTGTGACCGCTGAGGTGATGTCTATGGCAAAGCCCGAGGCGATTTTCCTCCACTGCCTTCCGAGCTTCCACGATACTAATACTACTGTTGGTGCCGAAATTGCTGAGAAGTTTGGAGTCACCGAAATGGAAGTCACGGACGAGGTTTTTGAGTCCGATAAATCTCGTGTTTTCCAAGAAGCGGAGAATCGCATGCATACGATTAAGGCGGTGATGTACGCAACGCTTAAGTAGCGGGGCGTTGAGAAAACAGTCGCAAATCTGTTTGCCATACTATATTTCTCTCAACAAGCTGATAGGATACAGGGGAGAATGATGCGCGCGTCAGTCGATTTTTTCGACTGACGCGCTTTGTGAAAGAGGCAAAGATGCGTACCGATGATTTTGACTACAACCTTCCTGAGGAACTGATCGCCCAAGCTCCTGCCGAGCCGCGCGACTCCTGCCGCCTGCTGGTGGTTGATCGCAAGGGCTCCGAGGCAGGAACGCCGCTGGAGCATGGCGGCACCGTTGAGCACCGCATCTTTCGCGACATCATCGACTATATCGAGCCGGGCGATGTGCTCGTCATCA
The DNA here is from genome assembly GCA_900544465.1 of uncultured Collinsella sp. Lineage (GTDB taxonomy): Bacteria > Actinomycetota > Coriobacteriia > Coriobacteriales > Coriobacteriaceae > Collinsella. The sequence continues at coordinate 28,030 of UQVT01000004.1, forward strand.
ACAAGACGCGCGTGATGCCGGCCCGCCTGATCGGTCGCAAGGCCGGCTCGGGCGGCGTGGTCGAGACGCTGCTGCTCAAGCGCCGCGAGGATGTGGATCCGCTGGGCCATGTTTGGGAGTGCCTGGTCAAGCCGGGTAAGCGCCTGAAGCCCGGTGCTCAGATTGAGTATCGCGCCGGTGGCGCCCATGCGCCCGAGGGGGCTCCCGTGGTGCTGACGGCCGAGGTCATCGACTTTGTCACCGATAGCCGCGGTGGCCGTCTGGTGCGCTTTGAGCCGGCCGGTTGCAATGCTGCCGGCGAGTCGCGCACGCTCGACGAGGCCATCCATGCGGCCGGCCACGTGCCGCTGCCGCCCTACATTACCGATTACGAGGGCGATCCCGAGAAGTACCAGACCGTCTACGCCATGAAGGAGGAGCACTCGGCTGCCGCTCCCACGGCGGGTCTGCACTTTACGCCCGAGCTCATGGCTGCCATCGAGGCCAAGGGCGCCAAGTTTGCTGCCGTCGAACTCGAGGTGGGCATCGACACCTTCCGTCTGGTGGAGGAGGACGATCCCACGCAGCACGTTATGCACACCGAGCGCTACCACGTGTCGCAGGAAGTTGTCGACGCCGTGCATAAGGCGAAAGCCGAGGGTCATCGTGTGATCGCCGTCGGCACCACCGCTGTGCGCTCGCTCGAGAGCGCGTTTGACGCAGAAGCCCCGGTGTTCGATCCGGCCGTGACGGCGCGCTATTTTGAAGGCCGCGAGGACGGAGCCGACACGCTTGGCCGCGGTGACATCGTGGTGCGCGAGAACGCCACGACGCAGCTCTACCTCATGCCCGGCTCGACCTATCACGTGGTAGACGCGCTGATCACGAACTTCCACGTGCCGCGCTCCACGCTCATGATGCTCGTGAGCGCACTTGCCACCCGCGACCAGATCATGGATGCCTACGCTGCTGCTATCGAAGAACGTTACCGCTTCTTCAGCTTCGGCGACGCGATGCTCATTTGTTAGTTACGCGGTTCTACGAACCGCGTAACTACTCGACGCTGCGCGGGCCGCATTTGGACAATCTGACGTTCAACTTCAAGG
>UQVT01000005.1 GCA_900544465.1 uncultured Collinsella sp.
CCGCTCGGGCCCGCTCCGCTTGCGGCCGCCTGGGCGGGCATCGTGCTGGGCAGCCTGCCCCTCTACGCGCTGGGGCTCGGCGTGGCCCTGCGCCTCGGCCGCAACGCCGTCATCGGCGCCGGCGCGGCGGGGATGCTCCTCGCGTTCTTCTCAGTGGGCGGACTTGCGCACGGCCTCATGACCGGCGAGCTCACCGGTGCCCTGGCGACGCCCCTGAGCTGGGTGCCGCTCGCCTGGCCCGCGCGTCTGGGGTCGCTCGGGGTGGAGGCCTTCATCGACGCCGCACGCGCGGCGGGCCCTCTCCTCACGACTGCGCTCGCTGGCCTCGTGCTCACCCTGGCAACCGCCGCCGTCCTTCTGGCCTGGTTCTGCCGCTTCGAGGACGGGAGGGCAGATGCGTAGGAAGCCGCTCGCCGCCGTGCTCGCCCTCCTCTCCGCAGCGCTCGTCCTGGGCGGGAATGCCCTGCTCGACGCCGGCTGGGGATCGGCGCGGGGCTCTGGACCGCTGAGCACGGCGCAAGTACAATGCCGACGGGAGTTTCAGGAGGTCGAACATGGCAAGGATACTGGCAGTGGATGATGAACGGGCGATCCTCGACGCACTCGCGCGCATCCTCGGCCGCGATGGCCATGAGGTCGTCAAGGCAGCGGACCCGATGGCGGTCCCGGGGACGGATCTCTCGCGCTTCGACCTCGTGCTCTGCGACGTCATGATGCCGGGGCTCGACGGCTTCGAGCTCGTGCGGCAGATCCGCCCGGACTTCGACGGGCCCATCATCTTCCTGACCGCGCGCGTGGCCGAGGAGGACGCCGTGGCCGGCTACGGCCTGGGCGCCGACGACTACGTCCGCAAGCCCTTCGGGGCCGCAGAGCTGCGCGCCAAGGTCGCAGCCCATCTACGCCGTGAGCGCCGGCCGCGCTCGCACGCCCTCTCCTTCGGGGAGGTGCGGATCGACCTCGGGGCGCGCGGCCTCGCCGTGGGTGGCGAGGCCGTGCCGCTCACGCCCACCGAGTACGCCATCTGCGAGTACCTCGCCCGCCACCCCGGGCAGGTCATGAGCCGCGCACAGATACGCGAGGCGGTGCTCGGCTGGGAGAGCGACGCCGACGACGCGGCCATATCCATGCAGGTCAGCCGCGCCCGGAGGAAACTCTCCGAGGCCGGAGCCGATCCGATCGCGACCGTCTGGGGGATGGGGTACAAGTGGCAGCTTTGAGGACCGGGGCGCGAGGTCGCGGGGGCATGCCGCTCTCCTTCGTCATCGCGCGCTACTTCGCCTACGCGTTCGCGGCGGTCGCCACGGCGTGGCTCGCCTCGTTCATGGCGCTCTCCGCGGCGATCAACGCGGGCTTCGTCTACGAGGCAAGCTGGGGGCCGGCCAATGCGCGCGAGGTCGCGGAGGGCCTGGCACGCGACGGCGTCTGCGGGCAGCAGGACGTGCCAACGGCGTACCGCTACCTCATCCTGAACAAGGACGGATACGTGCTGATGACAGACCTCGAGGGCACGCGGCTCGAGGACGCGACAGAAATGGCCCGTGCAGCACTCGCCGCGGATCCGGGCACAGTGGAGATCGAGGGCGGGGGCTCGGGCCTCACCTACGCCGCGTTCCCGCTCAAGGGCGGCGGGGCCTGTGCACTCGTCAGCGAGTACCTGCCGCAGTGGGTCTCGCGCGACCTCGCCGGCCTGCTTCCCAACCCGCAGAACCTCATGCTCGTCGGCGCCGCTGCGGGAAGCGCGCTCGCGCTCGCGCTCGTGGCGCGCCGCGCGAGCCGCGTGATCTCGCGCAAGATGGCGCCACTCGCGGAGGCGGCGGGGCGCGTCGGCGCGGGGGAGCTCGACTTCGCGGTCGGCAGCACCAACGTGCGCGAGGTGAACGACGTCCTCGCCGCGATGGACGCCATGCGGGCCTCCCTCGCCGAGTCGCTCGAGGCCCGCTGGGCCGCGGAGCGAGGGCAGCGCGAGCAGGTGGCGTCGCTCGCCCACGACCTCAAGACGCCGCTCACCGTGCTGCGCGCCAACGCCGACTTCGTGGCGGAGGAGCTGGAAGACGAGAAAGACGCCGACCTCGCGGCCGCCGCGCGCGACATAGCCGGCAGTGTCGAAAGGCTCGACGGCTACGTGCGCCTGCTCATCGAGGCCTCGCGCGGGTCCGGCGGGGCGGAGAGGGTCCCCATGCGGCCGGCCGAGCTCTGCGAACAGGTCCTCGCCGAGGCCGCCCAGATCGCCCGGGCGCGAGGCGTGACGCTCGACGCGGCCACGGGCCCCGCTGTCGCGGGCGCGCCCGAGGCCCCGCTCGACCGAACCACCCTGACGCGAGCCGCCGCGAACCTCGTGGTCAACGCCGCCGAGCACGCGCGCTCGCGCGTGGCGGTCTCCTGCGACGTCGCGGGCGGACACCTCGTCATCGAGGTGGCCGACGACGGACCGGGCTTCTCTCCCGCCGCCCTCGAACGCGGCTGTGAGCGCCTCTTCACAGACGACTCCTCCCGCTCCTCGCGCGACGGAGGCCGCCACTACGGGCTCGGCCTCCACGCCGCCGCCGAGGCCGCGAGCGCCCACGGGGGCTCCGTCTCGCTCGCCAACAGCCCCTCGGGCGGCGCGGTGGCCACCATCGCGGTCCCCCTGTACGGGGCCTGACGACTCAGGCCCCGCACAGGGGCGTGCCTCGCAACCAAACGCTTCCCGGATAATAATGCCCGTTGCGGGGATCGCCCTGGCTAGTCGCCGCCCATGTGCATGAGCATGTCGGCGATGCGAGTCGCCATCTCGTCCGCCGCTTCACGGATGTTGGCGACCCAGGACGCATGGCCGGCCTGATCGGATGCCTCCGCCTCAAGCACGTCGCAAATGACTGCGGCGACCGCCCCGGGAGCCGCCCGCGGCCGGGCACGCGAGGGAGCCTCGAGACGAAAGGAGCTCGAGGACGACCATGACCAAGAGCATTAGCAGGAGCCAGGTGAGGCTCATCGCATCGACCAACGCGATATTCGGCGCCGACGAGGCGTGCGCGATGCTGCGCATCAGCCGCGACGCCATGTACCGGCTCGCCCCCCCCTGCACTTACCGTCAGAGCATGCTATAAGGTTATTGGTGGCCCATTGAGCTACTTCTAAGTGCCGGGGGAGTCCCCCGGCTATTTTTTTATCCATTCCATTAGGAATCCCCATTGGCCAAGGAGCTCAACATCTTCGTCGACGAGAGCGGCGACCGCGGCGGCAAAGCTCGCTACTATCTGCTCACACTCGTCTTTCACGACCAGGCAGACAGCATCGCCGAGGCGGTCACGGGCTATGAGACCAAGCTCGCCAGGGCTGACCTCCCCAACATTCCGTTTCACTCCGAGCCTCTCATGAACGGACACAAGGACTTACTGCATGATTCGTGTGTTATAGTTAGATGTCTCTAACTATTTGGGGCGATAGCAATGCACGAACGCAAGGGCTTCTGGGACAAGAATGCCGGTCGGTACGACCGTTTCATGCGAAAGGACCGGGCGGCGTATGAGAAGATGTATGAGCTGATCAGGCCGGTGGTGAAAGCAAAAACCGTACTGGAGGTTGCCACCGGCACGGGGCTTATCGCAAAGAGCATCGTAAATGCGGCGGCGCACATCGAGGCTACGGACGCTTCTGCAAAGATGATCCTTGAAGCAAAGCGGGACAATCAATCCGCAAAGCTGCACTTTTCCGTACAAGATATGTTCCGCCTGCCCTATGCACAGAAGTCCTTCGAAGTGGTGATCGCGTCCAACGCGCTTCACATAGTGCCGCATCCGGAAAAGGCCCTGCAAGAAATCAGACGGGTGCTGAAGGACGACGGCGTGCTCATCGCGCCAACCTTCACTCACGCGGGGAGCTCGGTTTCCGGCAAGGCAAAAGCCTTTTTCATGAGTATGGCGGGATTCCCCCTCCACAGCAGGTGGACAAGCGAGGAATACCTACGTTTCCTGCGTCAAAACGGCTGGGCGGTGCAGAAAAGCGCAGTGCTGAAGGCCTCGTTCCCGTTGACCTATGCGGAATGCACGAAATCGGAGGGGCCAGATGTCGTTCTTTGAAAACACCCGCAAGCCCGTGGGCCTCGGCGGAAAACTTATGGTTGCCATGATGAATTTGGACCACAGCCCTGTGGCGCGGTGGGGGCTTCGATTTCTACGACTTGCGCCAAACGCCAAGGTGCTGGATTGCGGCTGCGGAGGCGGGGCGAACATAAAACGGCTGCTGAAAAAATACTCGCATGGCATCGTCAAGGGCATCGACTATTCGCCCGTCAGCGTGGAGAAGGCTAGAAAGCTCAACCGAACTGCAATTCAGGAGGGGCGTTGCGCCGTTCTGCAAGGCAGTGTGGCGGATATGGCGTTTGAGAACGCCATGTGAGCATTTTTCATCCATCCTGCACATGGCGATAGGCATGACGGTCATAGTGGCTTTGCTGGCGGCAATTATGACAGTTTTTATTCACTGAGGAAGGAACCTATGAAATGTAAAATTGAGAAAAAACACCGTGCAGGAGACGCTGATCCTCCCGCTGTATTCCCGAAAGCTGTGTACGGAGCTATACCCGAACCTTTACAGGGATGAAACAGCGGTTCGTCTGCTCGGTCAGATCGACTACGACTTTTCAGAGGCAGAGAAAAACTCCCGCAGCCTGATGCAGCGCTTTGGTGCGCTGGAGGTGGCCATGCGGCAGAGTGATCTTGCTTTTGAGGTGCGGGATTACCTGAAAGGCCACCCCAATGCGGCGGTGGTCAATCTGGGCTGCGGGCTGGACAACACCGGCAGAGCCTGCGACAACAGTAGATGCAAGATCTACAATCTGGACTTCCCGGATGTGATTGCCTTGCGGCAGCAGCTACTGCCCGCCGGGGATCGGGAGCATAATATCCCCTGCGACCTGAAAGACACCGCATGGTTTGGCAAAATCGATGCCTCCGGCGGGGCGGTGTTCTTTGCCTCCGGGGTGTTCTATTACTTTCTGACCCAGCAGGTCCGGGAACTGGTGCGGGGGATGGCGGACGCTTTCCCCGGCAGTGTGCTGGTCTTTGATGCTGCCAATCGGACGGCGGTAAAGATGATCGCAAAAACATGGCTTAAGACTGCAAAAATCAAGGATGTGGGGGCATATTTTGCGGTTTCGGATGCCGCCAAGGAAATCGGCACGTGGGACAGCCGTCTGCAGGTCACAAGTCGCGGCTATATGCTGGGCTATAACGATTTGAAAGACCCTTCTGTCAGCGGCTTTTTCCGGTTTCTCGCAAGGGTCGGTGACAACGGGATGAAAATGCAAATCGTGAAAATAAGATTTTGAGAGGCAAAAATGCAAAAGACGAGCGCTTCTTGCCGCCCAATTGGCAAGAAGCGCTCGTCTTTTCTTAACGCGTTGTATGGCGGAGAGAGCGCAAGTTACGCGAGCGCCCTTCTTGCCAGCTCGGCCGCGCCGAGGATTCCTTGGTCGCCGCCGCAGCCCGGGGCGCAGATGTAGCTCTCCATGTCCTTAAGCTCGGCGGTCTGGATGTAGCCACCCAGATATTCGAGGGTCTTCTTGCGGACGATGCCGTAGAGCTGCTCCTGGTGCATCACGCCACCGCCGAGGACGATGCGGCGAGGCGAGTACATGAGCACGAGGTTCGCACACATCTGCCCCAGATAATCCCCCTCGAGCATCCACACCTCATCGTTGTCCGCGAGCTCGGCCGCGGGCTTTCCCCAGCGCGCGGCGATGGCGGGGCCGGAGGCGAGGCCCTCGAGGCAGCTCGCGTGGCTCGGGCAGACGCAGCGTCCTTCCTCGGTGGGACGGGTCCTTACCAGCATGTGACCGGCCTCGGGGTGCAGCATGCCGTGAAGGAGCCTGCCCGCGCACATGACGCCCGCGCCCACGCCGGTGCCGATGGTCACGTAGACGGCGTCCTTGAGCCCCTTGCAGCAGCCGAAGACCACTTCGCCGAGGCAGGCAACGTTCACGTCCGTATCGTAGGCCACCGGAATCCCGAGGGCGTCGGCGAACGCGGCGCGAAGACCATAGCCTCGCCACGCGAGCTTGGGCGTTTGGAGGATGGAGCCGTAGCGCTCGTCGGCGGGGTCGACGCAGGTCGGGCCGAAGGCGCCGATGCCCAACGCGTTCACATCACGGGCGGTGAACCACTCGACCATTTGTGGGACGGTCTCGGCGGGCATAAGCGTCGGGGTCTCCATACGGTCGAGGACCTCGCCGTCGCCGGACACCACGGCACAGACCATCTTGGTCCCGCCGGCCTCGAGGGCGCCGAGCCTCATTTGCTTTTCGCTCATGTGATCCTCCTTACAAAGGGACGCCCGCAGTCATGGTCAACCGCGGGCGCCCATAACGTTGGCTTGTTTCGAGGCGACCCTACCTGGGCACGCGGTCCTGCCTTGCGGCAAACGGGGCGAGCACGGCGTGCGGCTCGCTTTGGTACCAGTAGGCGACGGTGGAGATGTCGTCCTCGCGCTCGTAGAGCTTGATGTCGTCGTTGCCGAGGTCCTGGAACGTCACGCGCAGGTCCTCCTTGAACGAGATCGGGTCGGGAAGGTGCCACCTGTAGAGGCCATGCCTGGGCAGCGCGTCGTCGTTGGTCGCGAGCATCGGGTTCGGGTTCGGCTTGCCCGCGCTGAAGCGGTCGCGCGTGGCGTCGCGCGTCGAGCGGTACGGGTAGCCGGCGAACAGCGTGTTGAAGCACTGCGCCTCGGGCAGCGCGTGGGGCGGCCTGTCGAGGAAGGCCCAGGCACCGCCGAAGTAGTCCTCGGCTCCCGTCGAGGTGACCGTGGGGAACTCCTCGTCGCCGTCGAGGAAGAACTTCATCTCGCCCTCGCCCCACCAATAGCGCTCCAGGGCGCACAGGGCCATGTAGGTGCCGACGTAGTAGCCCTTACCGCGCACGCCGTCGAGCACGGTGTAGTCGACACCCCTGCGGGTGCTGCGCTCGCGGTTAAAACGGGCGTGGAAGTACATGGCGTCGTCCGGCACGTCGGTGAGCGCGTAGTTGAACGTGTAGAAGATGTACTTAATGAACCCGGGGTGCTCGCTCGTAAGCGTGACCTTGGCGTGCTTCCTGAAAGGCATCTCGAAGTAGCAGTTCATGCCGCCCGTCGGGTTCACGCAGATGGGCATCGAGTTGACGATGGCGCGCTCACCGAAGCCGTTGCAGAAGAAGTCGCCGACAGGGCACTCGACCGAGGGGGTCTCCTCGTCGTCCCAGTAGAAGCGCAGCACGAGGTCGCGCATGACGAAGCTGCCGGCGGCGGTCTTGTCGGGGACGGTCATCCAGATGTGGCGGATGATGCCGGGGCCCTCGATGTCCGCGAGCGTGATGGTCTCGCCGGACTCAAGGGGCACGCAGCACGAGCCCTTGCGGCCGACGCCGAGGTGGCTGGCCGACATGGCGGCACGGCCCTTCTCGCCCGTGATGTTCTCGGGGGTGATGGCGCGGCTTTCCTCACCGCCGTGCATCCACACGTCCTTAAGGAACTCTCTCATCGTCGACCTCCTCTATTCGTCGTCTTCGCACTCGGCGGAACTGGCACCGTTCACGTAGACGATCTGCTGGCGCGCCTCGTCGACGAGGGCGTCGAAGTCGAGTTTCTCGTCGGGGCGCGCGAGCGCGACCGTCATGGCGAGCGGGAGGTTGACACCCGCGATCACGTGGATCCGGTCGGAGGCGAAGCGGGAGAAGCGCTGGTTCACGCTGCCGCCGAGCGCGTCGGTGAGGACGACGACCTCGTCAGTGCCCGAAAGAGCCGCCTCGACCGCCGCGTCGAGCCCCTCGCCGTTGTCGTTCACGTAGGCGCACACGGCGTTGACGGCGTCGCTCTTACCCGTAAGGAACTCGAGGGTGTCCTTGAAGCCCTGGGCGAGAAGGGAATGGCTCGCCACAACTATCTTTCTCATTGATTCACCAATCTCTTGGGTCGAAGCTAGGCGAGGATGCCAGCGGCGGAGGCGACCATCGCGAGGACGATCACCACGAGGATGAGGGCCGTCATGCTCGCGTTCTTCTTGGTAAGAAGGTAATACGCGCTTCCCGTGATGGCGGCGGGGATCATGGCAGGCAGGATCTTGTCGAGCAGCGGCTGAATCTCCATCGAGACGTCGCCGAAGCTGAAGCTAATCGGGCAGGTGACGCCGATGACCGAGGCGATGAGGCAGCCGACCACGGTGAGGCCGAGCACGGAGGCGGCGGCAGTGAGGTTGGGAAGCTTCTCGCTGAAGTCGGTGACGAGCTTCACGCCCTGCTTGTAGCCGAACTCGAGGGCGTGCATGCGGACCCAGAAGATGGCCAGGATGAGCGCGAACCAGATGCCGGCTCCCACGGGGTTGCCCTCGATGGCCATGTAGGCGGCGATGGAGCCCATGATGGTCGGGATCATGGTCATGAGCAGGGAGTCGCCGACGCCGGCGAGCGGTCCCATGGTGCCGATCTTCAGGTCTTGGACGGCGTCCGCCGCCGCTAGGCCGTCGCGTTCCTCCATGGCCACGCAGGCGCCAAGGATGATGGCGGCGAGCCAAGGCTGGGTGTTGTAGTAGCGGAAGTGGTTGTTGAGCGCTTGCTTATAGTCCTCGTCGTTCGTGTAGATCTTCCTCAGGACCGGCGAGAGGGCGTAGGCGACTGAGGCGCCCTGCTGGGTCTGGTAGTTGAAGGTGCACACGCTCATGAGCCAGCGCCAGTTCGCGTTGCGCAGGTCCTTCTTGGTGACCTTGTAGCCGGAGGGCTTGCCCTCGGCGACGGCGGTAATGTTCTCGTTTTCCATGGTTACTCATCCTCTCCGATGAAGGCGTCTGCGGAAGCGTGGGCGGCGAGCTCGGTGTCCCTCTCGGCACGCTGGTAGAACGCGATCGCGAGGGCAACGCCGACGATGGCGGCGCCGATGATGGGCACGTTCAGGAAGGCCGAGAGGAAGAAGCCGGCGAGCAGGTACTGGAAGTACTTGCCGGTGGGCATGTAACGCAGCAGCATCGCGATGCCGACGGCCGGGAGCATCTTGCCGGCGAGGGTGAGGCCGGAGAGGAACCACTGGGGCATAACCTCGAGGAGCCAGTTGACGGCGGGCTGGCCGAGGGTCACGGAGACAAAGACGGGCAGGGCGGCGCACAGGCCGAAGAGCACGGGGCAGACCCACAGGATGGCGTTCATCTGCTTGAACTTGCCCTCGTCGCAGAACTTCTGGGACTTCTCGACGACGAAGCCGTTGAGGATCTTGACGATGACGTCGAGCTGGATGCCGAGCATGCCGACCGGCAGGCCGATGGCGAGGCCCGTGTCGGAGCCCAGGGTCACGCCGTAGGCGGTGGCGATGATGGCCATCGTGCCGTAGTCGGGAATCGACGAGCCGCCGAAGCCCGCGACGCCGAGCTGCATGAGCTGGATGGTACCGCCGATGACGAGGCCGGTCTGCCAGTCGCCCATGACGACGCCGGTGATAAGGCCCCAGAAGACGGCATAGTTGACGAAGATCATCGGGATGCCGTAGTAGTCCACGTGCTTGATGAAGGCCAGCAGGGTCAAAAGGACGACTTGCAGGATAGTGAAGTTGACCATGATCCCTCCTTAGATGAGGTCGGCGACGGAGACGGGCTTGTCGGCGGGCACGAACTGTGCCGTCACCTTGACGCCGCGGGCGATGAGCGCCTTGTAGCTCTGGACGTTCTCGGCGGAGGCATAGGCGCGCTGGGTGAGCTGGACGCCGCCCTCCTTGACAAGAGAGCCGCCGACGATCAGCGACGGGAGCTCGATGCCCGACTCGACCAGGTGAAGGATCGTCTCGGGCTCCTTGGCGATGACAAAGACCTTCTCGCGGTCGTACTTGCCCGCCGCGAAGTTCTTGAGCGCGGTCTGCTCGGAGATGATCGAGACGGCCATGCCCGCGGGGCGCGCCATCCTCATAGTGGACTTCAGGACCTCGTCGCCGGCGACCTTGTCGTCGATGACCATGACTCGGGTCGCGCCCGACACCGGGGCCCACTGCGTCACGATGATGCCGTGAAGCAGGCGATTGTCGATTCGTGCCATAACAACACTCATGTTTGCTCCTATCAAATGAAGTTTTACGTTCGGTACTGCCTCGGCGCTATCCGGATTCGCGCCGGGCAAGGGGTTATCGGATTATTGAGGACGCGCGGTCAGCTTGCGGCGGCGCGGGGAAGGTCACTCGTCGAGCAGGAGGTCCGAGGAGCCGAGGCGCTCTTCTCGCGCCGGGGCGGCGCTCACGCTTATGTAGTCGAAGACATATGCGATCTCGCTTACGGGAACCTCTACGCGATAGCGCGTCGAGATGCTCGAGAAGCTCTGCCTGAAGGACTCGATGAAATCGGCACGCTCCTCCTCGAAGCGGTCCTGGCCAGCGTAGGTCTCAATGGGGTTTCTGGTAACAAGGCGCTCGACGAGACAGCAGAGGTGGACGTAGAGCCCAATGATGGCGTTGCTGCCGATCTTCTCGCCTGTCCTGCGCTGAAGCTCGTGCACGGCGCTCTCGATCTCGTGGAATAGCCGCTCCGGGTCGAGGATGGTGATGGAGCGGATGACGTTCTGCAGCGTCATGTTCGAGAGCAGCTTCTCGTGGAAAGAAGAGAGCTCGGAAGCGTCAAGCCACCTGCCGAACACGGCATCAACCTTAGAGGCGGACGCCGTCGACATGATGTCCTCGAGGGCGACGAAGGGGACGGAGGCGACCCCGGGGTCTCCCGTGCCGATGACGGCGCAGACGCGGTGCTCGGAGAAAACGGCGTCATTCGACCCGTTCGCGACGAGCTGCTTGAAGGGCCTCGTGAGCAGGCGCGCGCCTATGGTGCGCGGGAGGCTCTGCGAGACGAGCTGGCGTATCCTCTCCGCGGCGTCGACCCCGGACTCGGAGCAGAAGACGATGGCGTCCTCACGGTTGACGCGCTCGATCACCTTGCAGTGCGTCACGCACGCGGCGGTCGCATCGCCAAGAACCTCGGCGATGGACTTGCCGCCGAGCAGCCCGACCCCGATCTCGAGCGCAAGACCGGTAGAGACGTTGTTCACCACGCCGATAGTGGAGTCGGTAACGTTCTCGAGGGCCTTATAGGCCTCCTCCAAGGAGCCCATGTCGACGAGGAACACGACCCTGGTGCAGTAGGAATGGCGGTCGACGAGGCGCTGGAGCGGACCGACGATGTCCTTCAGCTGCTGGTCGTAGGGCATGTCGACAGCCTCGTACACATGCATGCCGAGCATACGGTTCGCCGCGTCGGCGATGCTCGTCGCCGTTGAGTAGCCGTGGGACAAGATGACGCAGAGCGTCCGAAGGGCCTTCGCATCGCGAGACTCCGATGCGACGCACAGCGTCAGAAGCGTCTTCGTGAAGTGATCGAGCGAGATTCCCAGCGCCCCTTCCACGTCTGCGGCGACCTGATCGGAGACGCTCGAGGCAAACGGTAATTCGGAGGTCACGGCACCGAGGAGATGGGAGATTTGCTCCGCACAGGCAGACTTTCGCTTAGCCAGGCCGATGCCCGGCCACAACTGCAGGCAAATCTCCTGGGCCAGCAGAAAAGCGACCTTCCTCGAAAGCTCGATGCCATAAGAAGAGCCTGCGTCGGCAAGGACCGCGCCCACGATGCGCTCGAAGGCGCGCGACCTCGAGGAGGTAACGCCGCGGCCGAAGACCAAGTGATCCTCAACGCCGCGCACAGCGGAGACAGCTTGCGAGACGAGCTCGGAGACAGAGAGCTCCCCGGCGCAGAATCGCTCATCGAGAGAGCACAGGGCATCGAGCGCCTGCTCGACCGGCCCTGTGCTCTCGGCGGCATCCAGGGACGCGTCGATCAGAACGCCATCGTCGGGCTGTTGATCGATATGCGCGGAGGAGAGGAGCCCGCTGGGAAGAAGATACGGGCGAACGACGACGTAGTCGCCCTCGCGATTGAGGAACGCTTTGGCGCAGCAGTTCGTCACGCAGGCGCGCAAGCCGGCGATGTTATCGGAAAAGTCCGCGTTCACGAGGCAACGGTATGCGCCGCGGCTGATCTTCACATCAGAACCGATTCGGCACCCCTCGCTGCGCAGGAAGCTCAAGATGAGATCCTCGCGCTCCTCGGGGGTCCGCTCCTTGAGTGAGGGGACGCGGGCACAGATGGGCATTTTGCTGTAGGCCGAGGAAACCTTCAGGTCATCGGCGGAAAGCGTCGTCGAAAGAACGAGGCGAGCGCGCGGCGCATCCTGGGAGGCATCGAGCCCGAGGGCCGTCGCAAGGCAGTGCTCCATCGCAGAGGGAGAGAGTGCCTCGATGCCGTTGACAAAAACCACACCCCCGCGCGATTTCGCGATCGACTCGTCAAGAAGCCCGTTGAACGAGGCGGCGTCCGGGACCCCGGCGCAGTCGATGCGCACATAGGAGGAGTCGCGGGACAGCAAGCCCTGGTTCTTGCCGTACTCGTACACAAGGCGAGAAAGGAAAGACTTGCCGACACCCACGCCGCCGCTCAAGAGGATGGGTAGGCCGAACGGAGGGTACTGAACCGCAGCCTTGCACTGCTCGACAACGGAGCTGAGGCTCAGGTCGAAGCCCACGGCACGCGCGAAGTCGCGGTGATCGGCGATTCCCGTCGCCTGGATGAGGTCGGCGAGCGAGGCGTACTCGCTTGCAGAGAGCTTTACCTGAAAACGCTTCTGGAACGCGCGGCGATGAAAATAACGGACAGGCCTGCCCGCCACCTTAACCACAAGGCCGGCGCGAACAAGGTCGTTGAGGTACTGGCTCGCCAGGCTCCTGGAGATGATGAGCGTCTCGGCGATGTCGGAGGTGGACAGACGGGCAAGGTCGTCGAGCGAGACGGCAGAGGTGAGGGCCTCGAGATGCTCGAGAATCCTGTCCCTCATGTCGACGGGCTTCTTTGCCAAGCTGTCCTGTGCGGTCTTGTCCATGACTTCTTACCTCCTTGTACAAGGAGTATAAGGGGAACACAGAGAACGGAAGGGGGCGCGTGGGGGAATCAACAGCCCCGAGGAAAAGTTCACCACTTGAGGGGCAGAAAACAACGGCCATTGAACATTCAGGGCCGACGCTCAACACTTCGGCTCGACACTTCGCTTTGGAAAGGGCCCTGCGCGCCGGGGTCCCAACATAAAGAAGGACCCCGGCGCGCAGGGCCTAAAGCTTAACCATGCGCGCGGCGATGCGGGCGCAGTCGAAGACGGTCTTCTTCTCGAAGGTGTTGTAGTCGACGACCTGGCCCTCGGCGCAGAGCTTGTCGCTGATGGCGCGCACGACGACGAGGGGCACGCCGTTGAGATAGGCGACCTGTGCTGCGCGATGGTGCAGCCCTCCATCTCGCAGCACAGGTCGCCGAAGGTCGCGAGGATGCGCTCCTTCTGTTCCGTGGGCGAGACGGCTCGGTGGGCAAGGTCCTCTCAAAAGGGGTCGTCCGACGCCGCAAGACCTCGATGACCGATTACCGCCTCGAGCAAGTGGCGGATTACCTCTGCACCATCGAACTTGCCTTGGTCAAGTACGAGGCCAAGGAGAACGGTGAGACGTACAACAAGTTCTTCGGAGGTATAGATTCTTTCAAGAGGAACTGGTTCAAGCAAGCCCGCAGCAAGCGGATATAGGTGGTTCCGCAGTCTCGCAGGGAGCGGTCGTCTCTCCTCCGGCCAGGGCCCCAAGCGACACGCTTCGAGCAGCGATAGCGAAACGCAAGCAACGGCGTCGCGGGCGCCTCGTGCGCCATAGTGTCCATGTGGTCATCTCCTATCGTCTCAGCGTGGTAGCTGAAGATTCTAGGCGCTGGCCACGCCCCTTTTCCGGGGCGCCAACACCAACGTTTAGCACACAAGGAGTTTGACGAGATGACTCAGCGAGTATTGAATCTATCCGCCCATGCAGCCACGTCGAATAACTCCAGATTGGGGTAACTGACCGTTTCGCCCGTTTCTTTAAGACAGGCCTCCGCGGCGTTGCACAGCGAGCTCGCGAGCGACGCCGCATCAACGCGGAACGTCACGCTCTTAGTCGCACGCATCCCGCTCTTGGGCGACGGCCAGGAAGAGCAGAGGGCGTTGCACCCGTGGAGGACAAGCTCGAACTTGTAGTCGTAGTCGAAGCTCTCGTCTTTCTCGGGAGCATCGACCGACACATCGTAGTCGCCTGAATGCAACAGGGAGCACCGGAGCTTCCAGCACATCTTCCCATTAAAGATTTGACCTGGAATCGTTTCACCTTCGTTCGAGGGGTCTCCCGAAAACAGGAAGTCGTTTGCCGCCCAGTCATCAAACCACTTCACATACTGCCGCCCCGCCGCTCTCTTCCCGTTATGAAGGACGAGATTGGGATAAAGAAGCTGCCCCATGGCGTCGGGAATGGTAAGGGAAGACATAAGGGCTGGAATAAGGCAGTCTTTCTCAACCGCATTTCTAATCGATTCGACGAGTAGCTTCATTTCGATGCCTCAAAAAGTCTATGCGGTCTTATGCGAAGAAACGGCCGATCGGCCATGAGCCGAGCGTCGTTCGTACCTCTTCGTCAAGTGACGCTCTGAGCGCAGAGGCCATGTCCGAGTCTCCGCGCAAGGCTGCTGCGCATGCTTTCGACAGCGCACTATCTGAATTCAGCTGGATTGCCATTAACTCAGATTTCTCCTCGCTAGTAAGATCTCGCTTTCGAGCGGCAATTTGATATCGATTTATCAGGGTTGCCTCTTGATCCGCAAAAGCTTCCAGGGTGTCTACGGTCATCTCGCAGCATTTCAGCAACTCTTCCTTACAGCACGCATCTTGATCGTAGGCCGATAGCATTTCAAGCATCTTGTCGTTGACGTAGGCAGAGCTAACTTCGGTGACTGGATACTGCTTCAGCGTAGCGGCAAACACCTCGGCATCGATATTGGCAAGCCTCATATAGTCCTGCATCGTTTGGACGAACAGAGGCGCGACGACTACGGGGGCATCCCCCTCGCCCCGGAAGAACACCGAGACCGTCAGGTCATCCAGTCGAAGCCCATCGACCATTCGGTACATATCTTCAGATACTTGGTAAAACACGAGCTTAATCGGATGGTTCCCCAGATTGATATATCCGAATCCGTTTTGCCGATCCTTGTAGTGGAGGGGTGCGTTCTCAACCAATCCCTTGTAAATTGTCTCGATGTTTCTTAAATCCTGAGTGGTCAACGCACTGATGTCGAGCTCTGGCTTGTAATGAAGAGCGTCGACAACCCGCTTGATAATCTCCAGCGACTGCAATCGACTCTCAAGGGCGTCGAGGTCGCCTCCGCTCAACTTGCACCCGCGAGCAAAGCCGCTTCCGTCTATGGAAAGCGTACCGGTTTGCATCAATGCGCGCATGAGGGCCAACTCTTCCATGCGCTCGACAAGAGTTCCGGTCTCGCTGAGGGTGATTGTGTTGGTGGAGAGGCATATGTCGAAACCCCTGAAGAAAACGTGCTCGCCATTCTCATTTTCTCCGGCCATGACCACCGCATTTAGGGAAACATCACCAGAGCTGACGTCATGCCGAGACCCAATCGCGACGCCAACTATGTTTTCAAGCTTATTCAAGGGATACAGCTCTCCCCAGGGGCTCTTCCCGTAGATATACAGCCCGTTCCTGTATGGAGCCAAGCTTGCGGGCGACTCGCCCTCGAGCAGCTCGATTCCAAACTCGCACTCATCAAAGCAAAGGCCGGCGTCCTTAAATTCCTCGATTGTCTTGGGGGCGATGCCAGCGACTGCTCGCTGCTTTGTTCTGTCCTTGACCGCCCTTCTGACAAGCCGCGTCAATTCCGCCGCGTCTGATGGAAGCCGGTCGAAACGCAAAGAGATGCGCTCTTGTTGCTCCGGAATATCTGCCAGAATCTTCTTTAGGTCATAGGGAAGCAAAAGTCTGTAGAAAACCTCCGCTGAACGAGCCTCGCTCCCACAGTAGACGTAAAAATAGATGCAGCCTCCAGCAATGTTGAGATAGTGCTTGAGGTCTGAAACTCGAACTTGCCGCTTAGGTCGGTCCGATTTTCTTTTCGAAGTGGTCCCCTTGACCTGAAGCGGCAACTGGCCTTCAACGGTCTCAATCGTGAAGGAAGAAGACGAGTAGACTTGCAGGTGCCCGTCGGTGCATTCGGTCTTGTCGTTCTCATCTATATACGCATAGACGCAAGCGACATCGCCGAAAGCCTGCTTGACAGCATTGACCGCGTTCTGCTCGATTTTGCGATTGTCCAAGCTTCTCCTTACTGTTTTAGATCGTCAGCAAACCGATGTCAGGCATGTTTCTCACTTGACCTAACTGCCTCGCGATGAATCGCATGGCCCTAGAGGAAAAAGTCCCTCGCGCTCACGATGCGGATGCCGTCGATATCCGTGTCGTAGGAACCCTGCCTCACGACCACGATCTTCTCGTGGTTGTCTCGTATCGACTTCAGAGGGGCGATCTCTCGCTCCCTGGTCTCGCTTGCGAACATCTCGTCAGTCGCCTGCACGTAGAGCACGCGCCCGTCCTTCGTCGCGACGAAGTCGACTTCCTTGCCATAGAGCTTGCCCACATGCACGCTCCATCCTTCGTAGAGCAGCTGGAGATACACGGCGTTCTCGAACAGGCGGCCAGTATCCGTGACCCTATAGCCGGCCATCCAGGTCCGGAAGCCGGTGTCGACGATGTACTCCTTTGGGTTCGTCTTGAGGAGCGCCTTGCCGTGCAAATCGTAACGCGTGGCACGATAGAACAGGAAGGCCTCCTCAAGCGCACCCACATACGAGGAAACGGTCTTGTTCGTGGTCTTCGGCCCCGCAGAAGTTAACGCGCCGGCAATTCGACTCGACGAGCACTCGTTGCCGATGTTGTCCGCCAGGAATTCGGCCACATGGCGCAGCAGGGAAGGGTCAGTCACCGCACTTTTGCCCTTCCCGCGCTCACGGTTGACAATATCACGCACGGCGATGGCTTCGTAGACGCCGGACATGTACGCCGAGTGCTGCGCCTGGGTCGTCGAGAGGGATGCGATGGCTGGCATGCCCCCGTACTCAAGGTAACGAGTAAGCATGTCGTCGAAGAGAACGGGATCCCCCTCGGGAGTGAGAGCCACCGAAGTTCCCGATACGAACTCGATTCCGCAGAAGTCGGCGAACTCGGAGAAGGACAGGGGCAGCATCTTTACCTCTACGTAGCGCCCGGAGAGATAGGTGGCCAGCTCGCTCGAGAGAAGATACGCATTCGAGCCCGTGAGGTAGATGTCGCAATCGAAGTCGACCCTCATTGCGTTGACCGCATCCTGCCAGCCATCGATTCTCTGGGGCTCGTCTATGAAAACGTAGGTGCGACCCTTGTCCGACAGGCGCCCGCGAACGTAATCATAAAGCTGGTCCTCCGTCTTGATACCCGTACCCTTGCTTTCCAGGTTGACGCTCACAAAGCCGCGGCCAGCGACTCCTTCAGACTCGATGGTCATCCTAATTAGATCGAGAAGGCTCGACTTGCCGCACCTGCGCACGCCCGTGATCACCTTGATGAGGTCGGTGTCACGGAAGAGCATCGCCTCCTCGAGGTATCTATCGCGGTTCCTGAGTCTGCCACCCTTCAAAAGCTGCTCCTAAAACTCGAATCTGGTTACACTTTTAGGAGTATCGTAACTCCACGCCACAAGATGAGCAAAGAGCGCACCTCGAGACGGATCGACCAAGGGGATTACGCACCTGCCGGGAGGCAGGGCAGCTTGCTCGATCGACGCGGACTACCAATTGATAAACCCCAAAAGCCGGACCGCACGGCGGCGCTCGTTTCGCTAAATCGGCTTGATGGGATGGCGAATCACGGTCTTGAGCTTCTCCGGCGCGCACTTGCGCGGGTCGGAGAGGTAAATCTCGTGACAGAGGCGGGATTCGGAGAAGTCGGGCGCATATCCCCGTTCCGCCGCAAATGCACGCATGGCGCCTATGATCGTCAGCTCGTCATCGTAAGGCCCGTATAGCAATGGGCGCGGATTCGGAAGATGCCGCGCCCATTGGCAAACACTATAGTATAGAATCGAACGTCTGTTCTACTCCCACTCGATGGTCGCGGGCGGCTTGGACGTGATGTCGTAGCACACGCGGTTGGCGCCGGGAACCTCGGCAACGATGCGGCCGGAGATGCGAGCCAGCACGTCGTAGGGCAGCTTGGCCCAGTCGGCGGTCATGGCATCGCTGGACTCGACGGCACGCAGGATGATCGGGCGCTGGTAGGTGCGCTCATCGCCCATAACGCCGACGGACTTGATGTCGGGCAGGACCGCGAAATACTGCCAGCAGCTGTGCTCGGAGTTGCGCTCGCCGGTCTGTTCAAACAGACGCTGGTTGTAGGCGTCGAGCTCCTCGCGCACGATGGCGTCGGCGTTCTTGAGGATCTCGAGCTTCTCCTTGTCGACCGCGCCGATGATACGGATAGCCAGACCCGGGCCCGGGAAAGGCTGGCGGAAGACAATGTGACCCGGCAGGCCGAGCGCCAGACCAAGCGCGCGGACCTCGTCTTTAAAGAAGTGATCGAGCGGCTCAATAAGGTCGAAGTGCACGCCCTCGGGGAACGGGATCAGGTTGTGATGGCTCTTGATGGTGGCCGTCTTGCCGCCCGTCTTGCGAGCGCCGGACTCGATGATGTCGGGGTAAATGGTGCCCTGAGCCAGGTACTTGACCGGCTTGCCATCGGTCTCGAGCTGCTGCGCCACAGCGAAGAACTCTTTCCAGAACTGCGTACCGATGATGCGGCGCTTCTCCTCGGGCTCGGTCACGCCGGCCAGAAGCTCGGCATAACGGTCCTCGGCGTGAACGTGAATAAAGTCAACGTCAAACTGCTTGGTGAAGACCTCCTCCACCTGCTCGGGCTCGCCCTTGCGCAGCAGACCGTGGTTGATGAACACGCAGGTCATCTGCTTGCCCACGGCGCGGGCGCCCAGCGCTGCCACGACGGAGGAGTCGACGCCGCCGGACAGGGCCAGAATCACGCGGTCGTCGCCGACCTTCTCGCGGAAGTCTGCCGTCATGGTCTCGGCCAGGTTGTCCATGCTCCAGTTGGGCTCCAGGCCGCAGATCTCAAACAGGAAGTTGCTCAGCAGCTGCTGGCCATACTCGGAGTGCTTGACCTCGGGGTGGAACTGCGTGGTGAAGATCTTGCGCTCAACGCACTCCATGGCGGCAACCGGGCACACGTCGGTGCTGGCGGTAACGGTAAAGCCCTCGGGCACCTCGGAAACGGCGTCGCGATGGCTCATCCACACAGTCTGCTCCATAGGCGTGGAGTTAAAGAGCTTGGCGTCGGCCGTGCGCGTGATGGTGGCGCGGCCGTACTCGCCCACCTCGGAGTGGCCAACCTTGCCGCCGAGCGTCACAGCCGTGATCTGATGGCCGTAGCAAAAGCCCAGGACGGGAAGGCCCAGGTCAAAGATGGCAGGATCGATGGACGGAGCGTCCTCGGCATACACGGAGGCCGGGCCGCCGGAAAGGATGAGCGCAGAGGCGTTCATCTCGCGAATCTCGTCGGCCGAGATGTCGCAGGGGACAATCTCGGAATACACGTTGAGGTCGCGGACGCGACGGGCAATGAGCTGACCGTACTGCGCACCAAAGTCGAGTACGAGGACCTTTGCGGAAGCCTTTTGATCCATGGTTCCCCCTCTTGTTGGCGGGGAGCCGGTGCCCACCCGCGTGAATGAACGAAAATAACCTCCATAGTGTACACGTTATATGGGGTTTCTCGCCCCTCGCGGCCATCAGCGCACGGCAAACGCACGACCTGGGCCCTTATTTGACGGCAATTGAAGTGTTTTCAAACGTTACAGATGATGTAATACGTTTGAACATTGGACGCCCTGTGCCACAATACTGCCGAACGACTCCGCCTCTGCGGCGGCAAATACGATAGGAATACCAGCATGAAGCGCATCCTTCTCATCGCCACGGGCGGCACCATCGCATCGACCGAGGACGGCAACGGCCTCTCCCCCGCCCTGACCGGTGAGGAGCTCGCCCAGAGCGTCCCCGAGATCTCGGGGCTCTGCGAGCTCGACGTCGTGCAGCCCATGAACATCGACAGCACCAACATGCGCCCGAGCGACTGGATGCGTATCCGCGACGTCATTGTCGAGGGTTATGCCGACCACGACGGCTTCGTGATTCTGCACGGCACTGACACCATGAGCTACACCGCAGCAGCGCTTTCCTACCTGATTCAGGACAGCCCCAAGCCCATCGTGCTCACCGGCTCGCAAAAGCCCATGGGCAATCCCTTTACCGACGCCAAGCTCAACCTGTACCAGAGCCTGCTCTATGCACTCGACGAGCATTCGCACGATGTGTCGATTGTGTTTGGCGGCGTCGCCATTGCCGGTACGCGCGCCCGCAAGCAGCGCACCATGAGCTTCAACGCATTCATTAGCGTCAACTATCCGCCCATTGCCTACATCCGCAATGACCGTATCGTGCGCAACGGGCTTCACGGCACGCATCAGGGCGAAAACCCGGTGCGTTTCTACGACAGCATCGATCCGCGCGTATTTGTACTCAAGCTTACGCCCGGCGTAAACCCGGGCATCCTCGACGCCCTTGCCAATAGCTACGATGCCGTGATTCTGGAGACCTTTGGCATTGGCGGTATTCCCGAGTTTGGCGAGTCGGGCGAGTCGTTCCAAGAGGCAATTTTCCGCTGGGTCGATTCGGGCCGCACCGTCGTTATGACCACGCAGGTCCCCGAAGAGGGCCTCGATCTGGGCGTTTATGAGGTCGGCCGAGCTTACGCCGATCATCCGGGTATTTTGCGCGGCGACGACATGACCACCGAGACGCTCGTGGCCAAGACCATGTGGGCACTCGGCCAGTCACGTGATGCGGACGAGATTCAGCGCCTGTTCTACAGCCAAGTCAACCACGACCGCATCCCGATGGCGTAACCACCGGTCAATAGGCGTCCTCTATTCAATACCCTCGAGAAGCTCAGATACCGTCATGCCGAGTGCGGGCGCGATCTTAAATAGAACCTTGAGCGTGAAATTTGCCGTTCCATCTTCGATTCGGTCGAGGTAGGGTCGGCTGATTCCTGTCGCCACACAAAAATCAACCTTGGAGATACCAAGGTCCCTGCGTGTCTCTTCGACCCGCCTGCCAAGAATCTGTTTCGCACGTTCGTCCATGCAGCCGAGTTTGAAATGGAGCCGAACATAAACGTAAACTATAGTTTACGTTTTCCCGAATACACAGGAGTTTTCTATGTCGGGTTCTTCGGTCCGCATGTACCAAGCCACGCTTCGCACAAACAGCGCACCGCCCAAGCTCGTCGTCGTTGAAGCTGAATGCCTTTCGCCCGATGAGCGCACAGCATTTGCATTGCTATCAAGTCGCGTCGCCGCCGTTCTGGTCCCTTGCCCGGCGCAAGGTGAACTTGCTGTTCAATGCCAAACGCACAGCTGCCTGCTCAATCAGGCTGCCGTAATCGCAACCAGCCAACGCGGCCTGCCACTCCTTCTAGAAGCCGGTATCGCACTCGCCCTTCGTGGCGCCGGATACGAAAACGAGACCGCCGCCGATATGGTCTTTAAACCACGATCGAGCGGCGGCCTCGCAGCAGCCATTGAATATGCGTGCAGGCTCGTTGTCTAAAAGGACAAGCTAGAAACCAAAGCCAAAGCCCGTTCCGGTAATCGCCGAGTACATAAAGTAAACGTTGATCACGTTGAGAAACACGCCCGTGATGCAACCGTTGCGCAGGTAGCGCTCACACACGATGCGCGCCATGGTGGCGGAGTCATCATTGTTTTTTGCCTGGCGTCCCGCCGTAAAGTACGTCGCCACGCTCAGCAGCAGGTTGAGCACCGGCAGTGCCAGCAGCTCGTAGCTCTTGCCCCAGCGCGTCACCTCGCCGGCGGCGTTAAACTTCGTTGCCACCTCGGGACCAATGTTGGGGATCACAAACGCTGCAACCACCAACGGAATCACCGCAAGCACCAGCAGCGCGATGCCCATGTAGCCGGCTTTTTTGCCATATTTAAACATGCGCGTCGCCCTTACACGTTAAAGCGGAAGTGCACGACGTCGCCATCGGCCATGACATAGTCCTTGCCCTCAATACGCAGCTTGCCGGCGGCCTTGGCGCCCTGCTCACCGCCGAGCTCAATGTAGTCGTCATAGCCAATGACCTCGGCCTTAATAAAGCCGCGCTCAAAGTCGGTGTGGATGACGCCGGCGGCCTGCGGGGCGGTCGCGCCCTGACGAACCGTCCAGGCCTTGACCTCCATCTCGCCAGCCGTAAAGAACGACTGCAGGCCGAGCAGCTTGTAGGCTGCCTGCGCGAGAACGTCCAGGCCGGGCTGCTCCAAGCCCAGGCTCTCCAGGTAGTCGGCGGCGTCCTCGGGATCGAGCTCGGAAAGCTCGGCCTCGATCTTGGCGCAGATGGGTAGCGGCTTGACACCGTCGATGGGCGCCAAATCGTCGTTGAGCATATCCTCGTCCACGTTGGCCACATACAGGATGGGCTTCATGGTGAGCAGGAACAGGCCCTTGGCGGCAGCACGCTCCTCGTCGGTCATCTCCATGGATGCGGCGCGCTTGCCCTCGTTGAGCCAGGCAAGCAGGCGCTTGGCCACCTCGAACTTAGGCATGAGCTCCTTGTCGCGCTTGGCCTCCTTCTCGAGCTTGGGCAGCTGCTTCTCGAGCGTGCCCATATCGGCCAGGATGAGCTCGGTCATGATGGTGTCGGCATCGCCGGCGGGATCGACGAACTCGCCCGTGCGGCCCACCTCACGCATGACGTTGGGGTCCTTAAAGTAGCGCACGACCTCGCAGATGGCATCGGTCTCGCGGATGTTTGCCAAGAACTGGTTGCCCAGGCCCTCGCCCTCGTTAGCGCCCTTCACCAGACCTGCAATGTCGACAAACTCGACCGTCGCCGGCACAATGCGACCGGGGTTGACGATGTCGGCGAGCTTTTGCAGGCGGCTATCGGGCACATCGACGATACCCACGTTGGGGTCGATCGTGGCAAACGGGTAGTTGGCGGCAAGGCCGGTCTTTTTGGTAAGCGCGGTGAACAGCGTCGACTTGCCCACGTTGGGCAGGCCCACGATACCGATGGAAAGGGACACGACAGCTCCTTTTGGTACAGGTACTTCAAACCGTATAAGTATAGCGCCGCCGCAGCATCCGGGCGAATCCGGACACCGCGGCGGCGCAAATGAAGCAGAGATGCGTGAGAGTTCGAGACAGTAGTCCTTACTTAAGCTCGGGCCAGAAATCCTTGTTGGCCTCGATGAGCTCGTCCAGGATCTGCTTAGCAACGCTTGCCGAAGGAATGGTCTTGGAGAGCGTGAGCGCCTGCCAGAGCTTCTGGTAGCTGCCCTCGACCCAAGCCTGGACAACGAGCTTCTCAACGGAAACCTGCTGCTCCATCAGGCCCTTCTGGAACTGCGGAATCGGGCCCTGGCAGATCTTCTCAAAGCCGTTGGAACCGACGATGCAAGGCACCTCGACCATGGCCGTCGGGTCGAAGTTGGGCACAGCGCCATCGTTGGGGACGATCAGCAGGAAGCGCTCGAGCGTGTTCTCGGCCAGTGCGCAGGCAAGGTCGACGATGTAGTTGGCATGTACATCCGGCTCAAAGCCGCCGTCCTTGGCAGTACCCTTGGCGATGATGTCGCGGCAAGCGCCAAAGACCTTCTTCTCGCGGCCGTCCATAACCTCATTGGCGCGAGTGTAGTTGGGGTCAGACGTCTCGACGACATAGTCCGGGTACAGGTAATACTTGAGGTAGGTGTTGGGAATCGTCTCGGGATCGACAGCATAGACATCCTTGGCCTTGCCGAAGGTGTGAATCCAGCTCTCCTCGACATGCTGCTCCTTACCGGCCTCGTGCTCGATGCCGTCCAGGTAGCCGTTCTTAGCCATGTGCTCCTTAATCTGCGGCATGAGGTCGTTGCCATCCTTGTCGTAGATTTTGCTCCACCAACCAAAGTGGTTGAGGCCGTAGTAGCTATACTGCAGCTCGCGACGATCCTTGATGCCGCACATACGGCTCATCTTATCCATGAGGTCGATCGGCATGTCGCAGATGTTGATGATGCGGCTGTTGGGGCGCAGCACGCGGCAGGCCTCGGCGACGATGGCCGCGGGGTTGGAGTAGTTGAGCATCCAGGCGTTGGGGCTGTACTTCTCCATGTAGTCGAGGATCTCGATGACACCACCGATGGAGCGCATGCCGTAGGCGATACCGCCGGCACCGCAGGTCTCTTGACCAACGCAGCCGTACTTGAGAGGAATCTTCTCGTCGAGCTCACGCATGGCGTACAGGCCAACGCGGATGTGAGCGAGGACGAAGTCAGTACCGGTAAAAGCGGTCTCGGGGTCGGTGGTGTAGTTGAACTCAACCTCGGGGGCGTTCTCGTGGAAGTAGATCTCGCAGGCCTTGGCCACGGTCTCCTGGCGCTCGGCGTTGTTGTCGTAGAAGGTCACCTTGTTGACCGGGAAGCGGTCGCGCTCCTCGAGCAGCATCAGGGCAATGCCCGGGGTAAAGGTGGAGCCACCGCCGGCAATGGTCACGGCATAGTTCTTCTTGGACATGATGTCCTCCTCATTCTGGCCGCTTGCTCAATCCGTCCCCGCACGCGGCCTTGCGCGGTTTGGAATTGTTACCTAGAAGTGGAGTTTTTTATCTCTAGAATCGGCCTTGCGGTGCATACCGGCTCTACAAGGCCGATTGTTTCGATGGACGATGGTTTACAGAAGACTCTCGAACTTCAGAAGACTCTCGAACTTCTCGCGAACCTGCGGGACGGTAAGGCCGATGATGACCTGGATTGACTGACCTTGGACCACCAAGCCATGCGTACCGATCGCCTTGAAGGAAGCCTCGGGTGCAACGACGCCCTTGTCCTTGACGTTAACGCGCAGACGGGTAGCGCAGTTCGTTACATCGATGATGTTATCCGCGCCACCGAGCAGATCGAGGATGTTCTCGGCAAGCACCAAGCGCTCATCATCTTTACTCTGGGCGACCGATTTGCCAGCACCGCCCTGCTTTTGCTTGTAGTCGGCCTTGGACTTGAGCTCGACCTCAACATCGTCATCCTCGCGACCGGGGGTCTTAAAGTCGAACTTGACGATC
Organism: uncultured Collinsella sp.; assembly: GCA_900544465.1. Classification (GTDB taxonomy): domain Bacteria; phylum Actinomycetota; class Coriobacteriia; order Coriobacteriales; family Coriobacteriaceae; genus Collinsella. The sequence continues at coordinate 25,084 of UQVT01000005.1, forward strand.
AGGAAATGGAAGACCACGACCCAAAGAGCGGTAAAGCACAGACCGACAAGGATGGAGATGGCGTACTGCAGACCGTGTGCGGCCCAAAGGGGCAGCCAGTCCCACGAGAGCATCGAGATGATGCCGCCGTCGAAGATGCCCACGACGCCAAGGAGGTTTTGAGCCATGCAGCCGAGCGCTCCGAGCACGCAGTGGACGACGAACAGGCCGGGCGCAATGAACAGGAAGGTAAAGTCAAGCGGCTCGGTGATACCGCAAAGCATAGCGGTAAGGGTGACCGGGATCAGCAGAGCCTTGACGCGCTGCTTGCGCTCGGGTTTGGCGGTCATATAAAACGCAATGGCGACGCCAAGCGAGCCGAAGACCTTAGTCCAACCAGGGCAGGTATAGGCAGCCCAGGGTGCGGCATCCTTAAGAGCAATGCTCGGATCGGCAGCCAGTTGGGGCAGGATGTTGGCCCAAGCAGCAAAGATGCCGCCGTTGACCGCCGCGTTGTCGTAATAGAACGGCGTATAGATAAAGTGGTGCAGGCCTGTAGGGATCAGCACGCGCTCGAAGAAAGCAAAGACACCCACGCCGAACGTACCGGCGGAAAGGATGAATCCCTGGAAGGCAGAGATAGCAGCCTGAACATGCGGCCACACCAGGCAGGCGATAAGAGCGACCGGAACCATAACGAAGAAACCGATCATATAGATGAACACGGAGCCCGAGAACACGCCCAGCCACTCAGGAAGTTCGGTGTCGAAGTACTTGTTGTGAAGCATCGTGGCGATACCTGAAATGATAAGCGCGCCCATGATGCCCATATCAAGCGTTTTGATGCTTGCGATAGTGGCAAGACCAGTACCACTGCCTGCCTCGACAGAGTAGTCGACGCCAAAGACAGGGCCCCACTGCCCCAAGATTGTGCTTACAAAGTAGTTGAAGGTAAGATAGATGGCCAAAGCCTCCATGCAGCAGCGAGCGTTCTGCTTGTTCGCGAGCGAGATTGGCAACGCTACGCAAAACAGTGTTAGCGCCGGGCGATTTTAGCCGCTAATAGTCAAACTATTTTGACCAATCCCG
>UQVT01000006.1 GCA_900544465.1 uncultured Collinsella sp.
TCGGTCTCGACGACATCTCCAGCCTGGAACATGATGTTACCTCCTGGCCCGGCGCCACTACGGCGCGTTGATAAACGTTGGTGCTCCTTTAGTAAAACCTTTATCAGAGCTTATGCGCGCATCATTTAGGCAAGTGGTAAAAAACCGCAGGGTAGACGGGATAAAACGTTTAACCATCCCATTTGTTTGTCACATTCTGAAGGTACTTTTATGCAAACCTACTTTCCCAATTGGAATCTATCCTTTTGGCCGGGCAATTGACCGTCTATCGTTTGAGCCCGACGGGTATGAACGGGGCATCTGCAACGCCACCGCAAGGAGACACCATGGAGACTATCGAAGCACTCATTCACCGCCGCAGCTGCCGCAACTACAGCGATCGTCCCGTCGAGACCGAAAAGCTTGCACGTATTATCGAAGCCGGTCAATATGCACCGAGCGGCATGGGCCGCCAGCCGGTGACGTTTGTCGCCGTCACCGACCCCGCGACCGTCGAGCGCCTCTCGCAGCTCAACGCCCAGGTCATGGGCAGCAACAGCGACCCCTTCTATGGCGCCAAGACCGTTGTTGTGGTGTTGGTTGACCGCAGCGTGCCCACACATCTGGAAGACGGCTCGCTCGCCATGGGCAACCTGCTCAACGCTGCCTATGCGCTGGGCGTTGATTCGTGCTGGATTCATCGCGCCCGCGAGGTTTTCGATTCGCCCGAGGGCCTGGAGCTACTGGCCAGTTGGGGTCTGCCCGCCGACGGCAGCCTGCGCGGTGTCGGTCACTGCATTCTGGGCTACGCCGAGGACACGCTACCCGAGGCAAAGCCGCGCCGCGACAACGTGGTGTACGTCAAGTAGCGCAGGAGTGTCCCAAACTGCCGGCAGAAAAGGAACGTCCCCTTCTGCCGGCAAGCTATGTTGATATTTGAGTTGTCGTCGTTTCGCTTGTCTGGGCCGTTTCGGCGCCATCGCCCTGTTCGTCCTCGTCCTTTTGCGCATCGGCGATGGTGGAGGCCGCCGCAACGATACCGCGCTGGGGCGCGACGCCTGTCTGGGTCTGTGCGCCCTCGACAACTTCTGTGCCTGCATGCGCGAGCTCGGGCGATTTAAACATTGCGTCCAAGTTGGCGCCACCGCCGGCATATCCGAGCGCAGCGAGCGCGATGACGATCACTGCAACGGCGGCCACGATCGGCACGTAGCGATGCCAGCCGGCGGGATTGAGCCCGCTGCGGCGAGCCGCCCCGCGGCTGATGTAGCCGAGCGTTCCGTCGTGCTTGAGCTTTGAGCCCACCACGCGTTTGCGGCCCCACAGCGAGGACTCTGCCTGCATTGCCAAGCGGGCGCTTGCCGAAGGATAGCCGTATTTAGTGCGCTTGAACGAGCCATCAAACCCCGAGGCGTGTTTGCCCCACGTCACCGATGTTGTGCGTCGGTTGACCGGCGCGGCACTCCGCCTTCTGCGGCTCGGTTTTGAAGTCTCAGCCATATGCCCTCGCACGCCGTAACCAAATCGAAACAATAACGCTTTGGACTGTAGCACACGCGTCGCGTGCGGTCACGGGCGCCTCGCTCAACGGTCATCGTCCTTCAGCAAGCGCCACAGCGTTGTACGGCTTATGCCCAGCACCTCCGCCGCACGGGTTCGGTTGCCGTGGAGATGGTCTACAACCAGATGCGCGATATCTCGCTCGGTATCGGCCAGCGGTCGCAGGATATACAGGTCACTTTCAAGCGTCGGGGCGCCAAAGGTTGCGGTCTTAATCACGTCCTCTTGGGCGAGCACTTCCTCCGCCACAGCGCGGTCCACCGTGCCCGTCCCCACCAATATATACAGTCGTTCCGAGACCTCGCGGAGCTGCAGATAGTTGCGCGGCCAGCGGTAAGCATCGAGCGTCTTCGTCGCCGCGGCAGACAGCGTGGGCGCTGCCGTCCCAAATGCATCAGCGAGATATTCCAAATAGCGCGCGACCTTCGTCGACGCGGCTCCCTGCTCGGCGATTGCCGGCGCGACGCTCACCGCACAGGCGAAGCGCTCGGTCACAAAGGCGGCTTGATCACTTTCGCCGCCGCCCGGCATGTCATTCGCCGTCAGCACCACATGGCAGCGCGTCGCCAACGCGGTGTCGGTCATCGTGGAGACCAGCTCGCGGAGGCGCTGGGGGCCAACCGCGTTCCAGCCCTCAATGCAAAGGGTCAGCCCCATTTGGAACAACGGCGATTCGACGCTTTTGAGTACATGGCGCCAACCGCGCTCGGTGAGCTCATCGAGCGCAACGGAAACAAAGGGCTGATCGGCAAAAGGACCGTCCAGATAGAGGCGCTTGGCGATCTCGACCTGACCCGCCCCCAGCTCGCCCTCGAGCATAAGAGGCACACCGCGCGCGTAACTCTCTGCAACCGGCGCAGCCACCGAGGCCGCCCCCTCAACGATGCCGTACGCGCTCGATTCGTAGCGGGCCTCAACTTCGTCGGCGTTGAGCCACTCGATGCCCGCATGCGCCGCGGCACCGCGCACCTCGCGGACCACGACGACCCAAAGCCCCCCGCCCTCTTTGTCGGTGGGGCGAACGGTCAGGCTCAGGCGCGCACCCGCACGCCCCATAACCAGACGCGCGCCGTCTCCTATACGGTCGAGGCGCTCAGCTACAAAAGCCGCCACATCCCGCTCAAGCGCCGCGTCATTCATGGTCGAGATCGCGACGTCCCCACGCGCATCGATTGCCAATGCCGAGGCCCCGGCAGCAGCCAGGGCCTCGGTCAAGATGTTCAGCTTGGCATCGCTATCCATGATTTGCCCCTGTCCGCGGCGACATGCAGCCGCCGACGGTCGCACGACCGAGTGTTTCAAAATTGAACGATATTGCTCACCAAACACTATAGGGCAGAAAGCGCCGTCCTGCGAGTATAGGTGTTGCCCCGCATCGCCATCCTGGCGGGGCGATAAGAGCTCTTCGGGACTTATAAACCTGCGGACAAGCCATACCCGCAAGAGCTCCTATCGCTCCACCGTGAGAATGCGCTCACCAGCAACCAGCACGCAAACAAGCTACTTCTCTACCAGATTCTCAGTACGTGTTGCATTCCCAAACTCATGCACGCAATGCCAATCCAGCAGCAAAAGCCCAATGCGATGGGCTTGCCGCCCTTTTTGACCAGCTCGACGATATCGGTATTAAAGCCAATAGCCGCCATGGCCATCACAATAAAGAATTTCGACAGCTCCTTGATGGGCGCCGTAAAGGACGCGGGAAGCTGAAGCACCGTGGTGATCACGCTCGCCAGCACAAAGAACAGCACGAACATGGGAAACGCGCGTTTAAGCGAGAACGTGCTTTTGGCGTCACCGCCGGCCTTGCGCGCCAGATGCATCTGCCAGCATGCGAGAACCAACGTGATGGGAATAATGGCCAGCGTCCTGGTGAGCTTGACCACTGTGGCGCTCTCGAGCACATTGGCGCCGGGGTGCATGCTGTCCCAGGCGCTCGCCGCAGCCGTTACGGACGAGGTGTCGTTGATGGCGGTACCGGCAAACAGGCCAAAGCCCTCGTTGGTCAGCCCGAGCATGCCGCCGAGCGTCGGAAACACGAGCGCCACGATAACGTTAAACAGGAAGATGACCGAAATAGCCTGGGCAATCTCGCGATCGTCGGCATCGATGACGGGTGCGGTCGCAGCGATGGCAGAACCGCCGCAAATCGACGAACCCACACCCACAAGCGTCGCGATCTTGCCCGGCACGTTCATAACGCGGCAGAGCACAAAGGCGATGACAAGCGAGGTCGAGATTGTCGCCACGATAATCGGCAGCGACTGGGCGCCCTTGGACAGAATCTGGGAGAGGTTCATGCCAAAGCCAAGCAGGATAACCGCGTACTGCAAGACTTTTTTGGACGTATAGGTGACGCCGGCGGCGAGCTGTTCGCGACGATTCTTGGGAAAGACGAGCGCCAGGACCATGCCAAAGAGGATGGCGAATACCGGACCGCCGACCACCTCAACCTGTTTGCCGAGCAACGTCGCGGGAATGGCGATGATCAGGCAGAACAAGACGCCTTTCCAGCGCTCGCGTACGATATTTGCCAGTTGCATATGGGATTCCTTCTTTCTATTTCACGTTTGCGACGGCTTATGATACGGCAACATTGAGCACAGCCTTGCGCAAACACAGACTAAGATGCCGCGATAGTTCTCAGGCAACAGCCGAATTACCCACCGCGGAGAGCTGATTCGCGGCATAATTAACAACTGACATATGAGTTTGATAGAACAGTTGCGAGGCGCTATGGAAGAATCGATGCACGTCGGCGAGCAGGAAACGAGCCTACAGGACCAGTCCTACCACACCATTCGACGCAAAATCGTCTACCTGGACTACAAGCCGGGCGAAAAGCTGGGCGTCAAGCAGCTTTGCGATGACCTGGACATGGGTCGCACGCCCGTGCGCGAGGCTTTGGTTCGCTTGGCGCAGGAAGGCCTGGTGCGCACCGTGCCCCAGAGCGGCACCTACGTCTCGCCCATCAACCTCACCCTTGCCGAGAGTGCCTGTTACATCCGCGAGCATCTGGAAAAGCAGGTGATTGTGGAGTGCTGTGCGCGCGCCACGTCGGCCGGCATCGAGCAGCTCGACCGCGCCATCGTGCTGCAGGAAAAGGCCATGGCCGAGGAGGATCGCATCGGCTTCTTTTTGAGCGACAACCTCATGCATCACATGATTTTTAGCATCGCATGTCGCAGCACCGTGTGGTCGTGGCTCGAAGAGACCAATGCCGACCTGGAGCGCTTCCGCTGGCTGCGCGCCGCCACGCAGGTTCTCGACAATCAGGACATCGTGAACGAGCACAAGCAGATTCGCCGCGCTATCGCCGGTCGCGACCCCATCGAAGCGAGCTTTTTGGTCAGCAAGCACCTGCACATGATGTTCCGCAATCAAACCGAGGTTCTGGACCAGTTCCCCGAGTACTTCGAGACCAGCAAGCTCCGCTAACCTGCCAAAAAGGGACAGGTTTATTTTGGCAGGTTTTATCCGAGCAAATGCAACAAGGCCCGGCTCCGTCTTGATGCGGAGCCGGGCCTTAGTCGCTAGAACGGCGGAACCAACTACTCGACCGTGACGCTTTTCGCCAGGTTTCGGGGTTGGTCGACGTCGCAGCCGCGCAGGATGGCGACCTCGCGGGCGAGCAGCTGCAGCGGGACGCTCGCCGTGATGGGGCTGAACACGTCGCGGACTGCTGGCACGCGGATAATGCAGTCGGCGATCTTGTTGATCTCCTCATCGCCCTCGGTGGCAACGACGATGACCTTGGCGCCGCGCGCCTTGCACTCCATGAGGTTCGACACGGTCTTGTCGTAGGTGGCACTCTTGGTGGCCACGGCGATGACAGGGAAGCCCGGGTCGATCAGCGCGATGGGGCCGTGCTTCATCTCACCGGCGGCGTAGGCCTCGGCGTGCAGGTAGCTGACCTCTTTGAGCTTGAGCGCGCCCTCGCAGGAAATAGCGGCACCCATGCCACGGCCCACGAACAGCGCCGACTGCGCGTCCTTGCACAGCAGGGCGGCCTCATGCACGGCCTCGGTTTGGGTATCCAAAATCCACTGGATCTGCTCGGCCGTATCGGAAAGCTCGCGGAACAGCATGCGCGCCTGCTTGGTGGTCAAGCGGTACTTGACCTGCGCCAGCAGCAGAGCCAAAAGCGTAAGGCTCACGACCTGGCCGATGAAGCTCTTGGTCGAGGCGACCGCGATCTCCTTGTTGGCCTTGGTGTAGATGACGCCGTCGCTCTCACGCGCCACGGGGCTGCCCACCACGTTGGTGATGCCGAAGACCTTGGCACCCTTGATGCGCGCATCGCGAATGGCGGCAAGGGTATCGGCCGTCTCGCCCGACTGGGACACGGCAACGACAAGCGTCGTCGGCGTAATGATGGGGTTGCGATAACGGAACTCGCTGGCCGCCTCCACCTCGGTGGGGATGCGAGCCCAGCCCTCAATGAGATTCTTGGCAATGAGGCCAGCGTGATAGCTGGTGCCGCAAGCGATCACGTAGACGCGGTCGATGTCGTTGGGCTCCTCGAGCGAAAGGCCCAGCTCGTCGATGTCGAGCTCGCCGGCCGGCGTCATGCGGCCCACCAGCGTGTCGCGCACGACGCGCGGCTGCTCGTGGATCTCCTTGAGCATAAAGTCGGGATAACCGCCCTTTTCTGCCATGTCCAGGTCCCAGTCGATGTGGGTGACCTTGGGCTCGATAACGTTGCCGGCCTCGTCGGTGTACTCGACGCCTGCGGGCGTAAGCTTGGCAAACTGACCGTCCTCGAGCACCACGACATCGCGGGTGGCGTCGATGAGCGCGATGACGTCGGAGGCGACATAGGCGCCGGTCTCGCCCGCGCCGACCACGATCGGGGAATCCTTGCGGGCCACGGCGATCACGCCGGGCTCGTCAGCGCACACGACGGCCAGACCATAGGCACCGACCACGTGGGCGCAAGCCTCGCGCACGGAGGCCATCAGGTCGTGCGTCTCGGCATAAGCCTCTTCGATCAGATGCGCGAAGACCTCGGTATCGGTCTCGCTCTTAAAGTGGTGGCCGCGGCCCTCCAGCTCTTCGCGCAGCTCGGCGAAGTTCTCGATGATGCCGTTGTGGACGATGGCGATACGACCGTCGCAGCTGGTGTGGGGGTGAGCGTTAACGACGGAGGGTTTGCCGTGGGTGGCCCAACGGGTGTGGCCGATACCGCAGGTAGCGTCGCTGTCGATGTTGGAAAGCTCGCTCTCCAAGCCCGCGACCTTGCCCACGCGGCGGATGACGTCGAGGTGCGCCGCGGCGCCCTCGCCCACCTCGAGCGCGACGCCCGAGGAGTCATAGCCGCGATACTCCATACGCTTGAGGCCTGTGACCAGGATGTTCTTTGCAATATCAGAGCCGGTGTAGCCGACAATTCCGCACATAGGATAAATCCCTTCGTCCGCTTGACTGCAAAACGTCCACGCACAGGGGGCGCTGAGACGCATAACGTTCGAGTATTGTACTCACGCAAACGCAAGCTGATATACCAGAAGTGGTATCTCAACTTGAATACCACTCGATACACACACCCCACCCCGAAGGGGGCAGGCACCTTCGTGGTGGTTTGGTCTGACAGCATCGTTTGCCCAGATAAAACCTGCCAAAATAAACCTGTCCCTAATAGGCGGGTTTTGACACCTCAGGGGCGGGCGATGCTACAATCTGGCTTGTACTTGAAACGCATCAAAGGGGCCGCTATGGCAAAGGTAAAAATCAGCGACGTCGCGCGCGAGGCCGGGGTTTCGTTGGGCACGGTTTCCAACGCGCTCAACCACCCCGAAAAGCTGCGTCCCGAGACCCTCAAGCTCATTAACGAAACCATCAATCGACTGGGCTACCTGCCCAACCAAAGCGCTCGTCAGCTCGCGGGCGGCGCCACCAAGTCCTTTGGCCTGGTGCTCCCCCGTCTCGACCACGGCTTTTCACTCCAAATCGCCAGCGGCGCCCACAACGAGGCCCGCAAGCACGGCTACGACCTGCTCATCGCCAACGCCGATAACGACGATATTCTCGAGGACCATTACCTGCGCTACTTTATGGGCACCCAGATGTCCGGCGTCATGGTTCAGCCCATGGCATCCCCCGACTGGCACCCCGCCCTGACCAAGATGCCCGTGCCGATCGTCCATCTGGACATCCATTGCTCCGAGCCCGGCTACTACGTGGCCGCCGACAACGAGGCACAAGGCCGCATCATCGCCGAGCTCGCCATCGCCCGCGGCGCGCACCATATTGTCGTCGTCGGCCGAGCAGCATTTATGCAACTCACCCTGCGCGTCCTTGGCATTCATAAGGCGCTCGCCCTACATCCCGATATCAAGATCGAAGTCATCGACGCCGGCGAATGGAATACCGCCGCCGACGGCTACGGCATCGGCACCCAAATCGCCGCGCGCGCCGCCGACGAACGCCCCGATTTTGTCGTCGGCCTGACCGACGTGCTGGCCTCGGGCGTCATCTCGGCGCTGGTCGACAAAGGCATCGCCGTCCCCGGGCAAGTACGCGTAGCAGGTTGCGATGGCAACCCGCTCGCTTGGAGCGGATCGGTCCCGCTCACTACGGTAGCGCCCCCGGGCTACGAGATTGGCCGCAAGGGCGTTCAATTGCTCATGGAGCAAATCGAGAACAAGGCCCCAGCAAAGACCAAGCATATCCGCGTCGGCTCTACAGCGCGCACCGTCACCGCAGTCACCGCCGCCGAGGACATCAACCGCCAAGAACTGGTACGTCCGTTCCTGCTGGAACGCGCCAGCACCCAGGCAAGCAGCCAGACCGACGCCACGGCCATCAACCTCGGTGCGTATCTATAGCACGCCCGCAAGTATGCTAAGTCGCCGCTCAAGCAAAAGAGGCCCGACCATTGCCGGACCCCTTTTGTTTAAGCGCAAACGTAAGCAATTGCTCGTTTCAACGCCGCAATTTTCTAGCGCACAGTCTTGATTGCCGCCGCCAGGTCGAACAACGTATCGAGCACGGCCTCGCAGCCATCCACCACGTCCTGCGGCAGCGGCACAATATCGGGGACGGCAAAGACGTGGCAGCCGGCCGTGATGCCCGAGACGCAACCATTGCGCGAATCCTCGACCACGGCGCACTCCTCGGGGGCAAAGCCCGCACGCTCGCAGGCGAGCAGATACATCTCGGGGTCGGGCTTGCCGTGCACGACGTCCTCGCCACACGTTACCGTTTCAAACTTGTCAAAAAGACCGACCATCTTAAGGTTGCGCTCGACCGTAACGAGGCGCGACGACGTCGCTAGGCCCACGTGATAGCCCGCAGCTAGCAACTCGTCTAGGCACTCGGCGGCGCCGGCCTTAAGCTCCAGTTCGGTCTTGACCATCTCGTCGCGAATCTCCTTGTGGCGACGATAGATCGCCTCGGTGGTTTCGTGGCTGCCATAATGCTTATCGAGGATGTCCATAACATCGGGCAGCGTGCGGCCGATAAACTGATGGATCAGCGCTTCATCAATCGCGAGCCCCAGCTCAGCGGCGCCTGCCTTCCAGGCCTTAATCCCCAAACGCTCGGTATCGACCAGCGTTCCATCCATGTCAAAAATAACAGCCTTGATCATATCGGTCCCCCATCGACTCTCGCTGTCGCGTTGCTGCAACTCTACCGCATTTGGCAACTTGTATATAACGTATATGCCATATTGCACTTTCGTTACACAGATAGAAGTCTTATGGCAAGTAACGCATTAGGATTATAGTTTTCGATCGAGTACTCAACGATAAGGATCGTTTCATGATTTTAGACACCACGGCACCCGCAGAGGAGCTTCAAGACAAGCTATCGGCGCTCGAACAGCTGCTTTTGGCATACGGGCGCGTGGCTATCGGGTTTTCCGGCGGCGTTGACAGCAGCTTTTTGGCCGCCGTATGCGCCCGCATCATGCCTACCAATACCCTCCTCGTCCATCTCACCACGCCGCTCATCGGCACGCCCGAGCAGGCTTCGTTTGAGCGGTCCGTTGATGGACAAGCCAATGAAGGGGCACATTTTAAGCTCCCCGTGCTCAATCTTTCGGTGGATCAGCTGCAGCTCCCCCAAGTAGCCTGCAACGATGCTAATCGCTGCTACCACTGCAAGCACGCCGGCTTTACCGCCATCGTCAACCACGCCAAGTCGCTCGGCTTTCCCACCGTCATCGATGGCAGCAATGCAAGCGATCGCGGTGACTACCGCCCCGGCATGCGCGCGGCAGAAGAGCTCGGCGTACGCTCACCCCTTATGGAGGTCGGCTTTACCAAGGACGAAGAGCGCGAGCTGCTGCGCGCATGGGGCTATCCCGTTTGGAACCTACCGGCGGGAGCATGTCTTGCCACCCGCGTCCCCACGGGCGAGGAGCTTACGCGCGAGAAAGTCGATTTAATCCGCGCCTGCGAGGATTACCTGCACGATCTTGATCTGGCACAGGTACGCGCGCGCTTGGTTGGCGGCTGCATGCATATCGAGGCCGCACCCGCAGATGTCGCCAAGATTGCCACCCTCGGCGGTGCCGCCGTCGACGACAAGGGCAAGACCCTGCTGCCCGCCGCCATCGAGTCCGCGCTGCGCGAGCTGGGCTGCGACCATATCTCCCCCGAGGTCACCCCCTACATTCACGGCAACATGAACCTTTAGGTTACGCCGTTTTACAAACGGCGTAACTGCTCGGCGCTGCGCGGGCTCCGGACACGGCAATCTGACGTTCAACTTCACGGGCGCGACCAAAAGGTCAGCGCCCGCTTGTTTCACGTCACCTTACCGCACCCGGAGCCCGCTCGCTCACATATGCTCAACCTGGACTGCGTTAACTGACCTGTCAATAAGGGACAGGTTTGTTTTGGCAGGTTTTATCTTGGGAAAATATCGCGAGGCAGTCGCCCCTCTAGCACCCATCAAACTTCGAGAGACGATAGAGGGGCAATTCGGCTGCATCTACTTCTTCCGATAGCGGCGGTTGCGGCTCGTCGATGAACCCATTACTTCGATGAGCCCTTTATCCGTCATTTTTGGCAGATGGTAGCTGACGGACGAATTTTGGCATTCCGTCTCTCTAAAACAAGGCGCTTATCTCTCTAACTTTAGAGAGATAAGCGCCTTGTTTTAGAGAGGCATTAAGAGAGATGTATCGAATTCGCTGCTAGATTGCCTAATGCTATCTCTCTAACCAACCTTCTCTTTAGAGAGACATTTAGAGAGATGAGCGCGACCTCTCTAATCAAGGGCTCCACTCTTTAAGGTGCACACTTCCTAACCGTGCCCTAAGTTGCGGTGAAATAACTCACGATTAGCCTGCCAAAAAGGGATAGGTTTATTTTGGCAGGTTTTATCTGGGGAAACGCAAACAGGGCCGCGACACCTATATGGCGTCGCGGCCCTTTTCCTTGGAGAAGGATCGATTGATTGAACGGGATGACCGTCCTAGTCTTCGAGTCCGCTATTGATGAGCTCCGCAATCTCAACGGGATCGGTGCTCGCGCGCACCTTGTCGCGGAAGCCGGCGTCCATCAGCATTACGGCAGCCTTGGAGAGCAGGCGCAGATGCGTGGTTCCAGCCTCGCCGGCAGGCACGTACAGCGCGAGCGCAACATCGACGGGCACCCCATCGAAGCTCGGCCATTCAACGGGCTCGGTCAGTTTAAGCACGGCTACGCCCGGCGTGTGGATCGCGTCGCTTTTGGCATGCGGAACGGCAAAACCGGCGACAAGGCCGGTCTCGGCCTCGTTCTCGCGAGCAATGAAGGCGGCCTCTACGGCAGATGCGTCATCGGCAAAGCCGAGCTCGATGGCCTGCTCGGACAAATAATGTAGGGCGTCCTCGCGCGAGGCGGCGGTATACCCGATTGTCACTTGGTTGGCAGATACAAATCCCATGGAAACCTTCCTTACAACACGGACCTGACCGCAGCTTCGATGCCGTCGGCGTCCAAACCGTACTTGTGCAGCAAATCGACCGCAGGGCCGGACTCGCCATACACATCGCGCACGCCGACGCGACGCATCGGCGCCGGATGCTGCTCCGCGAGCACCGAGGCCACGGCCTCGCCAAGACCACCGATAATCGAATGCTCCTCGGCAGTGACCACACGACCGGTCTTCTTGGCGCTGGCAACCACCAGGCGCTCATCAAGCGGCTTGATCGTGTGCATATTGATGACCTCGGCATCGATACCATCGGCAGCGAGCGCCTCGGCAGCCTCAAGCGCCTCGGCGACCATAAGGCCACAAGCGATGATGGTCACATCGGACCCCTCGCGCACGACCACGCCGCGACCAATCTTGAACTCATAGTCCTCGTGATCGTTAATGACCGGCGTTGCCAGGCGTCCGAAGCGCATGTAGACCGGTCCCTCAAACTCATAGGCGGCGCGCACGCAAGCGCGAGCCTCGATGTCATCGGCGGGAACGATTACCGTCATACCCGGGATCGTGCGCATGAGCGCGATGTCCTCGCAGCACTGATGCGTGGCGCCGTCTTCACCGACCGAGATACCCGCATGCGTGGCACCGATTTTGACGTTGAGGTGCGGATAGCCAATGGAATTACGCACTTGTTCGTACGCGCGGCCGGCGGCGAACATGGCAAAGGTGCTCGCAAAGGCGACGTGGCCCGTGGTCGCAATGCCGGCGGCGAGCCCCATCAAGTTGCTCTCGGCAATGCCGGCATCGTAGAAGCGCTCAGGGTGCGCAGCCTTAAACTTACCCGTCTGCGTAGCGGCAGCCAGGTCGGCATCGAGCACTACAAAGTCATCGTGCTCATTGCCCAGCTCGACGAGCGCCTCGCCGTAGCTTACGCGCGTGGCGACTTTTTTGACCTCTGCCATTAGAGCTCCTCTCCTGCTGCCGCAAGCTCGGCCATGGCCTGCTCAAACTGTTCATCGTTGGGCGCCTTGCCATGCCAGCCAACCTGGTTCTCCATAAAGGAGACGCCTTTGCCCTTCACCGTCTCGGCGATGATAGCGACGGGCACGCCGGTCACCTCACGAGCCTCGGCGAAAGCCGCCTCAATCTGTGTCATGTCGTTGCCATCGGCTAGCTCTATCACATGCCACTTAAAGGCGCGGAACTTGTCAGCGAGCGGCATCGCCGAGTTGACCTCATCGATCGTGCCGTCAATCTGCAAGCCGTTGTGGTCGACGACGGCAACAAGATTGTCGAGCGCATGGTTGCCGGCAAACATGGCCGCCTCCCACACCTGGCCCTCCTCGCACTCACCGTCGCCCAGCAACGTGTAGACACGGTAGCCGTCGCCCCAGTGCTTAGCGGCAAGCGCCATTCCAACTGCAGCAGAGATGCCCTGACCGAGCGATCCGGTGGACATATCGATGCCCGGGGTGTCGTTCATGTTGGGATGGCCCTGCAGTCGGCTGCCAATATGGCGGAGCGTCTCGAGCTCTTCGACGGGAAAATAGCCGCGATTTGCCAACACCGAATACAGGCCCGGTGCCGCGTGACCCTTGGAGAGCACAAAGCGATCGCGATCGGCCTTGTGAGGGTCGGCAGGATCGATATTCATTTCCTCAAAGTACAGATACGTCATGATGTCGGCAGCACCGAGCGATCCACCCGGATGTCCCGACTTGGCCGCGTGAACCGCAGTCACGACACCCTTCCTGACCTCATTGGCGACCTTCGCCAGCTCCTGGTTGGTCATACGAATTCCTCTCTTGAGAACAACCCCGACACCGGATGACGCGATGCCGGGGCGATCCACTCGTTAAGCCTGAGCGACGACCTTCTGCCAGTCAGCCTCAAAAGAGGCGAGGCCCTGGTCGGTCAGCGGGTGATGCAGGCACTTCTTGAGAGCGGCCATGGGCACGGTCGCGATGTCGGCGCCAAGAAGAGCCGCCTGGGTCACGTGGTTGGGCGTGCGGACCGAAGCGGTGATGATCTCGACAGTGTCGTCGACGTTCTTGCCGGTCCAGTCATAGTTCTTGATGCAGGTCACGACATTGTCGAGCTGCGAGATGCCGTCCTCGGCGATGTCGTCAAAGCGGCCGACAAACGGGCTGATGTAGCGGGCACCGGCGTTGGCGGCCATCAGGGCCTGCGTCGGCGAGAAAACGAGCGTCATGTTGACACGCACGCCCGCATCGGCCAGCGCGCGGCAGGCGGCGAGGCCGGCCTCGCAGACGGGGAGCTTGACCACGATGTTGGGGGCGAGGGCGGCAAGGCGCTTGCCCTCCTCGATCATGCCCTCGGCCGTGGTGGCGGTAGACTCGGCGGACACGGGCAGGCCCTCGCAGAGCTCGGCGATCTTGAGCATATGGGGCTCAAAGTCGGCAAGCTTACCGCCGGTCTTGGCGTACAGGGACGGGTTGGTGGTAACACCGGCCAGGCAGCCCCAGCTCTTGGCCTCGGCGATCTCGTCCAGATTGGCAGTATCGATAAAGAACTTCATGGTGCAAACTCCTTCGAAGGAATCCAAAACTCAAAAAATAGGACAAAGGGGATGTCCCTTTGTCCTATGTGCCGGGCCTGCGGCTGGGACATGCCCCAGGCCCGGCGTCGTGTAGGAAAAGCTACTTAGTCCTCGAGAGCCTTCTCGATGCGGCTCGTGACGCCCTTGAGGTTAAGACCGACGACGTACTGCTTGATCGGGCGCTTGATGTGCTCGATCACAAAGCGCTTGCCGTCGATGTCCTGGGCAGCGAGGTTGCGATAGAGCTTCTCGACCTGCTCCTTGACCTCGGGATCGTTGAACGCATAGTGGCCGGAGACATCCAGGATCTTCAGGCTGAGCTCATCGTCGGCAAGGATGTCATCGACCTGCAGGTTGACGTCGTCGCCAGTCATCCACTTGCGCCAGCGCTCGGTCTTGATAGCCTTGACCAGCAGCGTGTGATACAGGTCGGAGGGATCGTCGCACAGGCCGTTGTCGACCAGAATCTGCTCGGTAGCGCAGAGCTTGAGGTAGGCGCGGGTCTCCTCGGTGCCGTACTGAGGGGCGACATTTGAGGCCGTCACGTGAGCCGGGATGTGCTCGAGCAGCGTTGCGTCATCCAGATAGTCGGCGTTGTGCTCCTTCAGGCCCACGCCGTAGCGCTTTGCCATGTCGGCGAGCTCGCAGGCGTTCTTAAAGTTGTAATGGCCGACCTGCTCGGTCCAACGGGTAAGCGTGCCGGTCTGACCGACGATAAAGGTGGGCATGGGGCAGCCGCGCTTCTCGAGCTCGGGCTGCAGCTGAGAAATGAATTCCTCGTACTTATCGGTAGAGGTCAAGCCGCCATTGGTCTCCTCGGTACCGACCTCATAGGCAACCTCGGGCAGGTTATGCTCGCGACGGTACTGCTCGAGGTAGTCGATAAGATCAATCGTGCGGCGAAGCACCACGTCGAGCGGAATAACCTTGCCGATCTGATAGGGGTCCTTGGTGGGGTCGACCATCAGCAGGTCAAAGCCTGCCTCCATGTCGGCGACAAAGGACTTACGGGCGAGCTCCATGGCCTCGTCCTCGGGCAGGTGGGCGTTACGCTCCTCGTCGCGCTGCCACGGACCGCCGTGATCGCGGCACAGGTAGTACGGACCGGTGTAACCCACCTCGTCGGCAACCTTCTTGATGTCGGCGGCAAAGCGCGTCTGGTCCCAACCGTTGACGTAGCCGGCGCCCATCTCGTCCATATCGACCTGGTTGCGGCTGGCGATAAACATGGGCGGGAAATCCTCGTCCTTGGCAAGCTCGAACACGGCCTGAATCAGGTTGGGGCTCATGGGGCCAATGCCGACCATGGTTGCGTGATCGCCGCTATCCTGCAGCTTGAGCATGCCCTGAACGGCCTGACGGATGGTGAGGTTGGACATTTTGTTCTCCTTCTCCAGAGGATTTTTGACAAAAGTTCCCTGGGACCCAGATGTGGGCCCTATCAGTACGGATGGATTTTGTTGTGTAGGGGCGGTTGTGCGGAGTCAAATCCATCCCTCCGCACAACCGGAGTCCTTAAAGGTTTACTTGGCCTGCTTATCGAGCGTGGGCTTCATGGCAATCAGGATTGCAGCGGCGACCACGGCGCCAATCACGATGTCCAGGCAGAACAGCGCGACGTTGTTGGTGGCAAGGGCGACGATAAAGCCACCGTGCGGGACGTAGCAGTCGATGCCCTGGAAGGCGGCAAGTGCCGCACCCACGGCAGAGCCGATGCAAATGCCGGGCAGGGTGTGACCGAGGTCCTTGACCGCGAAGGGGATAGCGCCCTCGGTAATACCGATGCAGCCCATGAACAGCGCGGAGATGCCCATCTGGCGGTCAGCGTCATCGAACTTGTTCTTGGCGATGAGCGCAGCGAGGCCACAGGCGATCGGGGGAACGGCGACGGCGACGCGGAACATACCGTTAGGACCGTAGATACCGGAGGCCATGATGGCCATGGTGAAGGTCGAGGCGGTCTTGTTGATGGGGCCACCCATATCGAAGGCGGTCATAACGCCAATGACCAGACCCAGGACAACTGCGGAACCGCCCTGCAGGCTGCCGAGCACGCCGGTGAGCCAGTCCATCACAAAGCCAAGCGGCGTGGCCAGGATGTAGATATAGGCCATGCCCAGGACAAGCGAGGTCAGAATCGGGATGATCAGGATGGGCATGATGGTCTGGATGGTGTTGTTGACCTTCCAGGTCTTCATCCAGCGGACAAAGTAGCCGCAGATGACCGCCATGATCATGGCGCCCAAGAAGCCGGTCGAAACGCTGTTGCCGTTAGGGGTAACGACTGCGTTATTGACCAGGTAGCCCAGGACAAAACCGGGGGCGAGCGCGGGCTTGCCGGCCATCGAGTAGGAGATGTATGCCGCAAGCACCGGGATCATCATGGAGATGCCGGCCATGCCGATGGTGTTAAGGCTCACCATCAGCGGGTTCGTAACCTCCATGCCGTTGGCGCCGGCGGTACCGGATGCCAGCGAGAAGGCAAGAAACACGCCGCCGATAACGACGATGGGGATAAAATAGGAAACGCCGGTATTGAATGCATTGAGCAGCGTCTTGCCAGGATCGGCAAAGATAGACTGCTTGGACGCCGGTGTCGGGGCCTGCGGGGCAGCGGAGACGGCCTTCTTCTCTGCCTTGGCCTCGGCCTTGGGCGCGTCAACGGCGCCACCCGTCGCCTTGATGATCTCAATGGCCTGGTCGATGATCTTTACCGGATCGGCGATTACATCAGAGGTGCCGACCTTCAGGAACTTGCCCTCGGCCATCTTCTGCTCAAAACGGTCCTCGTTCTCGACACCCACGTCGACGGACTCCAGGACCAGGTCGGCGGGGTCCACGTCTTCCTGCGTGAGCTCATTCTCGATACCCAGGCCACCCTGAGCCTCGACCTTGCACTCGATGCCACGGGCGGCGCATTCATCCTGAATCGCCTTCTGGGCCATATACGTGTGGGCGATACCCACAGTACAGGCGGCAACGCCTACGATCTTCATTGCTTCCCTCTTTTCATAGAGTTGCGTGCGCAAGACACCGTTTGCGGAGGCCTCCGGAGCATCCCCTGCCGTTTGGACTTGCTGTCTTTTCGACAAGAACAATATAGGTGCTCGTTTTTCTTAATGCCAGCTTATTTCGGTAAACGCGCAGGTCAGAGCGTTGGTTATGCGATTTAGTTATGCGTTTAACCAAAAATGAATCCTGCGATTTTGCCCTCGATTTCAAAAGTCAAGAAGTATTTGATTTTCTCGGTAGACGGCAGATGCGCATGCCGGTCACAAATTTCGACCCCACCCGTATGCCGCATTTGTTGCATACTCATATGAAAGGAAAAAGCCGCTCACCGAAGCGTATCCTTCACCAAGACTCAAAGTCATCATGTTGGAAAATGCTCATCTGTCGGAAGGAGTCGCTGTGGCAAAACAGCGCGTTACGATCGCAGACGTCGCTCGAGAGGCGGGAACCTCGACGGCAAGCGTCTCGTATTACCTCAACGACAAACGAGAAAAGCTTAGCGAGAAGACGCAGAACAAAATCGCGCGCGTCATTAAGGAACTCGGATACGTTCCCAACGCCCAAGCGCAGACGCTCACCGGCAAGCAAACCCACGTCATTGCCATCATCATTTTGGATAACACCAACAAATGGGCGGGGCTCGTTCTCAATGGCATGGAGCAGGTCATGCTCCCCGCGGGCTACCAGACGGTCGTTTGCACGAGCAACTTTAACCCCGAGACCGAGCTCATGTACGTCGACAAGATGCTCTCGCTGGGCGTCGATGGCTTTATCATCCAGCCCACGGCAAACTTCAAAGCCGTGCATGACCGCATTAGACGCGCCGGCAAGCCGGTCGTCTTTTTCGATGCGGCCATCTATAGCCCAGGTACCAGCTGGATCAAAACCAACCTTTACGACGGCGTGTACAACGCCACACAGGCACTCCTCGACGCCGGCTACGAAGATTTCTTTTCCATTGCCGCCAACATGACCGAAATGCGCACCCGCATGGAGCGTTTTCAGGGGTATGCCGAGGCGCTGGCAGCGAACGGGCAGCTCTACAAAGCGATTCCCATCGATCACAACAAGCCGTCAATCAACGAGCTCACTGAATACTTTAAATTCAAGTTCAATCCCGCCAAGCGAACCCTTATCTTCGTGCAAAATCAGTGGGCACTTCCCCGTGTCTACAAGGCCCTCCAGCCAATGGCCCATCTGCTTCCGCAGCAAATCGGCCTTTTGGGACTCAACTGCGAAGACTGGACTAATCTCACCACACCGACCGTCTCCACCATCATCGAGCCCGTCGACCAAGAAGGTCGCGAAGCAGCCGAGATGCTGCTCGCCCTACTTGACGGAAGCAGCGAACCCGGCGAGCAGCGCATTCTCGAGTGCAAGCTCAACTGGCTCGACTCCACCTCGATCTAGACCGCGGGACAAATGAATCAGTAGCGTTTGTCTCAAATCTTAAGTATTTGTTCGACAGAACGGCCCCTGCCGGCTCCTGCTAGACTGGTAGATTCCCAACCGTCCATCCAGGAGCCTCCATGTCGCGCAAGTCCGCCTACAAGCAAGTACTTTCCATCGGCACCGCCGTGGTGCTGGGGTTTGCGCTGTTTACGGGATCGCTCGACGGAGCGCCCAAGCTGCTGTCGCCGCAAAGCGATGAGCAGGCGGCGGCTCTGGCCGAAAAACAAAACGAGAGTCCCAGCCGCACCGACGACGAGGCGGGCCTGGTCGCTCGGCTCGAATCGGGAACGGCGAGCTCCCCGGACCCTCAAAACGGCCAGGACCCTGACGATGGTTCCGATTCCGCCGCAACCGACACCGATGACGACGTTTCCGCGGACAGCGCCGCCACCCCCATCGACGAGGTCGAAAACCCCGACCTCAACCGCGCCCGCGGTGTTTATCTCAGCAGCATTCCCGACTACGCCGGCAACCCCTATGTTGCCCTTCGCGCCGACAGCACGCACCCGCTCGGCACGCCATCATTCACACTCGATGAATACGAGCGCGCTACAGAAGAGGGTTGCTTTAAGAAGTTCTCCAAGCTCGACAGCCTGGGCCGCACCCGCAAAGCGCTTGCCTGCGTGGGCCCCGAATCACTCGGTCAAGGCGAGCGCGGCGATATCTCGCGTATCCATCCCGCTGGATGGCGCCAGCAGCGCTACGACTTTATTCCGGGCCAGAGCCTCTACAACCGCTGTCACCTCATCGCCTGGTCGCTCTGCGGCGAAAACGCCAACCGCAAGAATCTCCTCACCGGCACGCGTTATCTCAACGAGACGGGCATGCTGCCGTTTGAAGAGCAGATTCTCGGCTACATCCGCGACACGGGCAACCATGTGCTCTACCGCGTCACGCCCATGTATAACGAAGAGGAACTTGTCTGCCGTGGCGTGCGCCTTGAGGCGCAATCGGTCGAGGACCACGGCAAGACCCTCTGCTTCCACGTATATTGCTACAACCTGCAGCCGCACGTGCAGATCGACTACGCCACCGGTCGCAACCAGGCATCCGGAGACCAGTGCCGACCGCGCCACCCGTAACCCAAAGATGATCTGTTTTCCTCCGTCCCCCAGGGATCAAAAAGGGCCGCCCTGGGTTACCCAGAGCGGTCCTTGCATCGGCATATATGTTGCAGGCAACGCCACACGCTACTTGGCGCGACCCTCCTCATAGCGCTCGACCAGCTTGGCCTGAACGTCATAGGGAACCTGCTCATAGCCAGCGGGCTTCATGGTAAAGTCACCCGTGCCGCGCGTGATAGAGCGCAGGCGCGTCGAGTAATCCGTCAGCTCGGCGAGAGGTGCCTGGGCGATGACCACGGTGTCGCCGCGTTCATCGGTCTCCATGCCCGTCACGCGACCGCGCGATGCCGAGATGTCACCCATCACGGCGCCGGCGTAGCTCTCGGGAATAGTCACCGTGATTTCCTCGATGGGCTCCAGCACCACCGGGTCGGCATCGGCGCATGCCTTGCGCAGGCCGATGCGAGCCGCCGCGCGGAACGCCATCTCGTTGGAGTCGACGCTGTGATACGAGCCGTCGTACACAGCCACGCGAATGCCCGTGAGCGGGTAGCCGGCAATGATGCCGTCCTTCATGGTCTCCTGGACACCCTTGTCCACGGCGGGGATCAGCGAGCGCGGAATGCGGCCGCCCACGACCTCATCCACAAACTCGTAGCCGTCGCTCGTGCCGTCGGGCCCAATAAGCGGCTCCACGCGCAGCCAGCAGTCGCCGTACTGACCGGCGCCACCGGTCTGCTTCTTGTGGCGACCCTGGGCGCTCGCCGTGCGGCGGATGGTCTCGCGATACGGAATGCGGATCGGCACGCTCTTGGCCACGACCTTGGTGCGATCCTCCAAACGGTTGAGCAGCACCGAAACCTGCGCCTCACCAACGGCGGAGATGATAGTCTGGCCCGTCTCCTCGTCACGATCGATGCTCATGGTCGGATCAGCCTTGCACGCCTTCTCGATAAACGTATAGAGCTTCTCTTCGTCGCCACGGTTCTCGGCCTCGATGGCAATGCGGTACTGCGAGTTGGGGAACTTAAACGCCGCAGCCTCGACCTTGCCGGTAATCGAGAGCGTATCGCCCGTCTCGGCCGCCAGCTTGGGCGCCACGATGATGTCGCCGGCATAGGCGTGACCGACCTCGGTCATGTCGCGGCCGCACATCACATACAGGTGGGCCAGACGATCGCTCTTGCGGGTACGCGCGTTGATCAGCTCAAGACCCGGCTCAAGCGTACCCGTCAGCACCTTGATAAAGCTGATGCGACCCTGCTGCGGATCGGCCAGCGTCTTAAACACAAACGCCACCGGACGGTCATCGTCGCTCGAAATCTTGAGCGAATCACCGTCGATGAGCGGCATCTCGCCGTAGTCCGTCGGCGCCGGGAAGTACGTGGCGATGTCGTCCATCAGCGAGTTGACGCCCTGCTCCTTAATGCAATCGCCCGCAAAGACCGGCACAAAGATGCGCTCGGCAATCGCCTTCGACAGCAAGCCCTCAAGCTCCTCCTGCGTCAGCGTCTCCTCGCCTTCCAAGTACTTCATCATCAGTTCGTCGTCAGCCTCGGCCACCAGCTCGCACAGATGGTCATGGGCCTCCTCGGCCTGGGCACGATACTCCTCGGGAATCTCAGACTCAACGGCTTCGGCGCCGTTGCAATGGCGCGCCTTCATGCGCACCAGGTCGATGATGCCATCAAAGTCCTCGCCCTCGCCCCAGGGAAGGGTCACGGCGCCCAGTCGCGTGCCAAAGCGCTCCTGCAGCAGGTCCATCGTGGTCGCAAAGCTGGCCTCGGAGCGCGACAGGCGGTTTACGAACACCGCACGCGCCAAGCGCAGGTCCTCGGCGGCATACCAGAGCTTAACCGTCGTAGGCTGCGGGCCGGCCTCGGCGTCGACCACAAACAGGGCCGTCTCGCAGACGCTCATCGCGGCAAAGGCGTCGCCGATAAAATCGGGGTAACACGGGGCATCGAGCACATTGATGCGCGCGCCCTTCCAGTCGATCGGTGCAATGGTCGTCGAGATGGAAAATGCACGCTTGACCTCTTCGGGGTCATAGTCGAGCGTGGGCTTGGTGCCGTCGTGGCCGCCCAGGCGGGCGGTCTTGCCAGAAAGGTGGAGCATGGCCTCGGCGAGTGAAGTCTTGCCCACCCCGCCTTGGCCTACGAGCACCACGTTCCTTACATTGCCGGTCTTGGGAGCACCCATGATGACCTCCTTGCAGGGCCGCGCGCATTGCGCGACGCCAACGGGGAGAGTTCGCGGTCGGTGCCATCCCGGGAGCAGCATGGTCGGCAGCCGAGCCGACTCACCCTCCAAATGTCCTATGCCACCACCCTACCCTCACGGGCGACCGTCCATGCACACCTTTCGGCACACGTATGAATACAGGCGGCGAGAGGAAGAGACAAGCTTGTGAGGCGATTATTGAACCCCGCCGATGCAAACAAAAAGCCGCCACAGACCGTAAGACCTGCGGCGGCTTCGCCTCAATTAATAGTTGAGCAAATACCTGAGCCTATCCCTCGATACGGCTCAAAAACTCACGCGTGCGCTGCTCGCGCGGATGGTCGATAACCTGCTCGGCCGGACCCTCCTCGACAATGCGGCCTCCGTCCATAAAGACCACGCGATCGGCAACATCGCGCGCAAACTGCATCGCGTGGGTCACGATCACCATCGTCATATTCTGCGCGGCAAGGTCTTTAATGACACGCAGCACCTCGGCCGTTAGCTCGGGATCGAGCGCCGAGGTCGGCTCGTCAAAGAACAAGATTTCCGGGTCGAGCGCCAAGGCGCGGGCGATACTCACGCGCTGTTGTTGACCGCCCGAAAGCTCACATGGCACCTTGTTCTCGTTGCCCGTAAGCCCCATCTGCGCGATCAACTCACGCGCACGTGCTTCAGTCTGCTCGCGCGGGCGCTTGAGCACGCGAATCGGAGCATCGATGATGTTTTTCATCACGGTATAGTGCGGGAACAGGTTGTAATTTTGGAACACCAGGCCGAATCGCGAGCGTGCCCGCTTGGGCACATCGCCCTTCGCATAGACCGCGCCCGAACCCGCATCCGTCGCAACGGCAAGGTCGCCAAACGAGAGTGAGCCTCCGTCGAGTGTCTCGAGCAGCGTGGCACACCGCAGCAGCGTGGACTTGCCGCCACCCGAAGGCCCGATAATCGCCACGACCTCGCCACGCTTGACCTCGAGCGAGATATCCTTGAGCACCTCATTGCCGCCAAACGCCTTGCGCGCGCTTTCGATTTTCATCACTGAGTTAGTCATGGTAATAGTCCAGCTTCTTTTCGGCAGCGCCCAGCAGCATCTCGACGACGAAGTTAAAGACCCAGTAGATTAGCGCCGCGATCGCAAACGGCACCATGCTCACCTGCGAGGCGACCAGCGCCTTGGCCGTCGAGAACATCTCACCCACGCCAATGGCAAACGCCAGCGACGTGTCCTTGACCAGCGTGATGATCTCGTTGCCCATCGCCGGCAGAATACGCTTGGCGACCTGCGGCATCACGATATACAGAAACGTCTGCATGCGCGAATAGCCCAGCACCTCGGCTGCCTCGTATTGACCGCGCGGAATGGACTGCAGGCCCGAGCGATAGATCTCGGCAAAGTAACCGGCGTAGTTGATGATGAACGCTACGACGCACGCCGTCCACTTGGAATCGGGCGTGAGCGAAATGCCAAACACGTAGTACGGGGCAAAGTAGATGGCAAACATCTGCAGCATGAGCGGCGTGCCGCGCATGACCGAGATATAGATGCGCGCAATCCAGCGAAGCGGCGCGATTTTGCTCATGCGCATAAACGCCACGGGGATTCCCAGCGGAATCGACCCCAGCAGCGTCAGCACAAACAACTGCAAACTGACCAAGAATCCCTGGCCAAGCATCTGCATCATGACCTGAATAGACATTACTTGAGCACCCAATTATCGAAAGATAGACCATAGCTTGAATACTTGTCGCACAGGTCCTTGACCGTGCCGTCCTCGTAGAGCGCCTTGAGCGACTCGGCTACAGCATCGGCCGACTTGGTGTCGCCCTTCTTAAAGCCAACGGCGTAGTGCTCGCTGGACAGCGGCTCATCAAGCTGCGTATAGGCATCGGGCTTGGCGGCAAGCTGATACTGGGCAATCGAAAGATCGCACGCCACGGCATCGACCGCGCCGCTCTCGAGCTGCATAAAGGCCGTGTTGTACTCGCCGATCGTGTCGAGCGTGGCAAACGTCGCTGCCAGGTCCTTCTGATCACCCTCAAGCACGTCCTGCGCAGCGGAATCAGTCTGGGTAATCACAGTCTTGCCGGCAAGATCGTCCCAGCCCTTGATGCCCGCATCCTTCTTGACCACCAGCACCTGCTCGTTGAGCATGTACGGCTCGGAGAACGTGTAGTCGTCTTCGCGACCCTCCATGGTAAAGCCGTTCCAGATGCAGTTGATGGCACCCGAGTTGAGCAGCGTATCCTTGGCATCCCAGTCGATGGCCTCGTATTTGACCTCCCAGCCCTGCTTATCGGCAACAGCCTTGGCCAGATCGAGATCAAAGCCGGTGTACTCGCCATCGTCGCCCACAAAGCCGTACGGAGGATAGGACTTATCAAAGCCCACCACGAGCTTCTTGGACTCCGCAGCGCCCTTCACATCCTTGGCCGCGGCAGAGCCAGCAGCGGAGCCCTTGCCGGCACCACCGCCGCAACCGACAAGACCAAGGCCAAGCACCGTAGCGAGCGAGCCGGCTAGACCAACAAACTGACGACGAGACATATCGGTGTTCATGGTATCCCCCCTTGATGGCACTTTAGTTAAGTAAAGTGATTCGTGTAACGTCCAGAATCATACACTTTAGTGAGATGGAGTACAAGGGAGGGTTTGCCCGGCGTGGGCGGGGAGCGGCGCGTAATTAAGTTTCCTGCTCTACAGTCCTGCGCAAGACGGAAAGCACATTAAGTGCTTTCCTTTGCGTGCGGAACTCGCGATAAACTTAATTACGCGCCGCTCCCCGCCCACGCCGGGCAAACATCGTTGGACTTATCACTGACATGAAATAGGCGCTTGTATATCGTCCGCTAGCTTGGCACGGTACAATGCTTTCAGCTTTCAATTTGTAAATTAGTGGGGTTAATTCATGGCAGAATCTCGTGCGGAGCGTAAGGCTCGTCGTGCTTTGATCGAGGCGGCTGAGGGGTCAGAGGAGAAAAAATCTTCTAAGAAATCCAAGTCGTCTCAGGACGCGAAGGGTAAGTCGGCCAAGGGCAAGGCTAAGGCCAAGCGTCCCGGCTCTCGTCGGAACGAGGATAAGGCATCTCAGACTCGCTCCAAGCGCTCGCATAAAGATCGGGTTTCGTCTGCGCGTAAGGCTGTGGACCCCAAGTCCCCCTGTTCGATCATGAAAGCTTGCGGTGGGTGCACGGCGCTCAATCGTCCTTATAAGAAGCAGCTCGCCGCCAAGCAGGCTGCTATGGAGGAGCTTTTTGCTTCGCTTTGTGAGCGTGAGGGCATTGCTGTAGATCCTATTCGTGGCATGGGTGTCACCCTGGGCGACCCGGGCAAATATCCTGCGCCGCGCGGTTTTCGCCATAAGGCCGCCACTCCCTTTGCTCCCGGTAAGGAGGGCGCTGTCCGTTGCGGTTTCTTTGAGCGCGGCACGCACAGGATCGTTGCCGTACCCGAGTGTCCTGTCGAGGCGCCGGGTGCCCGTCAGATTCTCAACGGCATCGCGCGTGAGGCTGAGCGCCTGCGCATTCCCGCCTTTAACGAGGACAAGCATCTGGGCTTGCTTCGCTATGCCGTCGTTCGCTGCGGCTGGCGTACCGACCAGGTCATGGTCACGCTCGTGACCGCTCAGCGCGACTTGCCGCATGCGCAGGAGTTCTTTGAGGCTGTCGCCGCACTCAATCCGCACATCGTCACCGTCGCCCAAAACATCAACGGACGTCCCGGCAACGCCATCCTCGGCGAGGCAACCCGCATTGTATATGGCGCCGAGTGCATGCGCGACCAGCTGCTCGGTTGCGAATTCGATATCTCCCCTACCGCGTTCTATCAGACCAATCCGCAGCAGACCGAGCTGCTCTATCAGCTCGCTATCGACGGCATGGATCTGCACCAGGGCGATGTGCTTATGGATGCTTACTGCGGCAGCGGCACCATCGGTCTTTGCGCAGCTAAAGATGCCCAGAACAAGGGGATCGGCATCATGCTGCTCGGTGTGGAGCGCAACCCGGCGGGCATTGCCGACGCACGCCGCAATGCCGAGCTCAACGGCCTCACCCGCAGCGCTTGGTTTATGGCCGACGATGCCACCGATTACATCCTAGATGCCGCCGACAACAACGAGCGGATCGATGTCCTTTCCATCGACCCGCCGCGTGCCGGCTCCACCCCCGAGTTCCTCGAAGCTGCCTGCGCACTTAAGCCGCGCCGCATCACCTATATCAGCTGCAACCCCGTGACTCAAGAGCGCGACCTGCATCAGCTCCTCGACGGAGGCTATCGCCTGCTCAAGATCACGCCCGTCGACATGTTCCCTCACACCGACCACACCGAAACCGTAGCGGTCCTCGAACGCCGCTAACCAACCTCAGTA
>UQVT01000007.1 GCA_900544465.1 uncultured Collinsella sp.
GGCGCGACCAGAAGGTCAGCGCCCTTTCGTTTCACGTCACCTTGTCTCAAATGCGACCCGCTCGCTGGCGATGCCAAAACATCGGCGCTTCCGTGGTTGGCACTTGGGGACGTTCCTTTTGTGCCGGCACTTTGGGACACTCCTTGTCATTGGTGCAAAGTAACCTGCCCCCATTGCGCCAAGCGGCGTGTGCCGTTAAGCGGAGAGGCGTATTGTTGACCCATCGTTTGGGCATACAATGGCTATTGGCTTGCTGCGGTGAAGGTCTGTCCGCTCCGCAGCTTTTTTCTACGGTTAAAGGAGTATGTATGTCCGTTGAGGTCATGAGGTCTGTGATCGAGGCCGCCGAGGGCCGCGTGCCCGTCGACACGCTGTTTACCAATGCGCAGATCGTCGACGTGTATGGCCAGCGTGTGGCGCCCGGCAGCGTTGCCGTCAAGGACGGTGTGATCGTCGGCGTGCTCTACGATGGTCGCGACGATGTCGCTGGCACCTACGAGGCTGCCGAGGTTATCGACTGCCAGGGTCGCTATCTCGCTCCCGGTTTTATTGACGGGCATCTGCATATCGAGTCTTCGAACATCCGTCCCGCCGAGTATGCTCGCATGGCCGCGACGCGCGGTACTACCACCGCCATTGCCGACAGCCACGAGATTGCCAATGTTGCCGGTCTCGACGGCTTGCGCTTTATGATCGAGGACGGCCGCCGCGCACCCATCTCCATCAAGTATATGATGCCTTCGTGCGTGCCCGCGCTGCCCGACGAGCAGGCCGGTGCCGTTATTTCTGCTGCCGATATGCAGGCGTTTTTTGCCGAACATCCGGGCGATGTCTTTGGTCTGGGCGAAATGATGAACTTGCCGGGCGTCTTTATGGCCGACCCCGAGACCTGCGCTCGCATCGATGCTGCCAACCAGACGCCGTCCAAGCAGGTTGACGGCCACGCGCCGCTCGTTGCCGGTAAGGACCTCAACGCCTATGCCGCAGCGGGCATTATCGCCGACCACGAGTCGACGATTCCCGAGGAGGCACTCGACAAGCTGTCTCGTGGCATGTACGTGATGCTCCGCGAGGGTACGTGCAGCCATGACTTGGCCAACCTGTCGCCGATGCTGCTGGAGAATCCCGCTCGCGCCCGTCGCTGCTGCTTTGCGACTGACGACCGTGCCCCTTCCGATGCGCTTGCGACCGGCATGATCGACAATGCCTGCCGCGTGGCGATTGAGGCCGGTATCGACCCCGTGGTCGCTATCTCCATGGCGTCCCTCTCCACGGCCGAGGCGTTTGGCCTGGATCACGGCTGCCGCGACCCGCACGAGCTGCGCGGTGCGATTGCCCCGGGCAAGCGTGCCGACCTGCTGGTACTCAATGACCTGACGTTTGCCACGGCTCCGCATCGCGTATATGCCGCCGGTACTCTGGTGGCGCAGGACGGCACCTTTGTGGGCGAGATCGCACCCGAGATGGCCGAGGTTGCGGCCCTTGCCGATGAACTGCGTGCTTCCGTTAAACTGCCGAAGCTATCGCTCGACGTGTTTGACTATGCCTTTAAGCCGGGCGAGGCCGTGATCGACGTGGTGCCGGGCAAGGCCATCACGGGTATGGCTCGCCCCGAGAACGCCGAGGGCCTGCGCCGCATTATGCTGATCGAACGTCACGGCCGCGGCGTGTCGCTGCAAGCCGAGGGCGCCGACGGTGATGGTCCTGCGGGCCTGGGTCTTGTTGGCAAGCACATCGGTCGCGGCTGGGTGCGCGGCTTTACCATCACGGGCGGTGCCATCGCCTCGACGATCGGCCACGACTCGCACAACGTGTGCGTGGTGGGCGACAATGCGGCGGATATGATGGCTGCCGTTGAGGCCGTGGGCCAGGGCGGCCACGTGCTGGTGCGCAACGGCGAGGTCGTGGCGCGCATTCCGCTGGCGCTCGGTGGCCTTATGAGCGAGGGTACGGCCGAGGACGTTGCCGCGCAGCACGACGACTTTATGGTCAAGGCGCGCGCCATGGGTATTGAGCCGCCGCTCGACCCCATCATGGGCATTATCTTCCTGCCCCTGCCGGTCATCCCGACGCTCCGCATCCGCCCCGAGGGCATGTTCGACGTCACGACCTTCACCTACGCCGACTAGTCATCGGGGACGTTCTTAAACGACTAATCGTCGGGGACACTCTTTGGCGGGCTGCCTGACGTCGCGACCGTGGGGCCTCTGGCGCGCGTGAGCTATTTGCTAGGTCCTTGTAACGTTTGCGCCCGCGGAGTCTTATTTGAGCTCCCTTTGGGTACGGTGATTTTGGATATACGTCCGATTCCATCAAGCCCGAAGGGAGCTTTTCTATGTTTAAACTGATTGCATCCGATATGGACGGCACACTGCTTGACGAAAACGGCCAGGTGCCTCCCGAGACCTACGAACTGATTCTGGCGCTACACGAGCATGGCGTGCATTTCGCTGCATCGTCAGGTCGTCGCTACGATCGCCTGTGCGAGTTCTTTGCGCCCGTTCGCGACAAGATGGACTTTGTCGCCGCTAACGGTGCCCAGGTCTACGCCGACGGCAAAATGGTAGACCGTGAGGTGTATTCGCACCTGGCGATTCGAAGGCTCGCCCAGGCTGTCGCGACGTTTCCCAATCTGCATCTTGCGCTTTTTGACCGAACCAAGTCCTTCCTGCTCGATGACGAGTGCAAGTTCGTGCGTGAGGTCGATAAGGACCTTCCCAATGCCGAGCGCATTTGGGAGCTGCCCGATCCCAGTGTAAATATCATCAAGGCGAGTATCTTTTGCGATGACGGTGCCGTTATGGACAGTGCGTACGTGCTACAGCGCGAACTCGGCCAGCTCTTTACCTTTGCGCCTTCGGGCAACGCGTGGATTGATGCCATGCAGCCCGGTGTGTCGAAGGCCTCGGGTATCGCGCAGCTCGCGGAGCATTACGGCATTGGGCGCGACGAGGTCATGGCGTTTGGCGACTCGATGAACGACTACGAGATCATTCGCTTTGTCGGCACGGGCTGCGCGATGGAAAATGCACGTCCCGCGCTCAAGGCCGTTGCCGATCGCGTGGTGGGGCGCAACCGCGACCACGCCGTCCAGCAGGAGCTTCGCCACGTTTTGGAGAGCCTCGCTTAATCCGGCAGATGGGGACGTTCCTTATCTGCCGGCAGTGGGGGACGGTCCTTGCGGCGCTCCGTGAAGACTGTCCCCAAATTAGCTACCCTCCCGGGTTGCTGCTGCTAAGCGAGGGCGGCCATGATGGTGCGGGCGACGCCGTCATGGTCGTTGTCGTATTCGGTGATGGCGTCGGCGGCCTCGCGGTCTTCGGACTCGGCGTTGATCATGGCCATGCCGTGGCCCGCTGCCTGTAGCATGGGGATGTCGTTGATGTTGTCGCCGAACGCCCAGGCGTCGGCGAGACGCTCGCCCAGGTGCTCGCATAACCACGTGAGGGCCGTCCCCTTGGTGGCGCCCTCGCCCATGACCTCGATATTCATGGCGTACGAACGCGTGACCTCAATGCCTCCGAGCGTGTCGAGCTCCGCCGCGATGGCGTCGCGATCGGCCGGGTCGTGCCAGTACATGGCGATGCGTTCGAGTGTCTCGACCTCGTCGATCTTACTGTCGATATCCATGTCGATCGGTGTTCGTGTGCGCTTGAGCGAAGCCGCGATGTGGGGGTCGCCGCCGCAGAACTCGTCTAGGCGCTCATAGAGCGAGCGGGGGAGGAAGCACTGGCCGTCGGCGAAGATATCGAAGGTCACATCGTGGCCGGCGGCGATGCGATGGATGCGATGGGCGATGCCACGGTCGAGCGGTCGGCTCAAGATACGTTTGGCGCGTGAGGCATCGGTAGGCGCATCTTCGTCGAGCTGCCAGACGCTGGCACCATTGGCGCAGACCGCGTAGTGCACGGCAGGATGGGCGAGGATAGGCTCAAAGATGCCCGACAGCGGGCGCCCCGTGCAGGGCACAAACTCAATACCGCGGCGCGCAAGCTCGTCGAGCATTGCCCAAGTGGCGTCGCTCATCTGCTTATCGCTCGTCAGCAGCGTTCCATCCATATCGGAAAACACAATCATTCGCTGCGATCCTTTCTACTGGCATAAAAAGCGTGGCCGAGGGCGGTGATGCCCTGGCCACGCTCGGGTTCTATAACGGTCTGCGTCCTAACGATCGGCGAGCGGCTTGTACTCCAGCGGCTCGATAACCGGGCGATACGCGGGACGGATGATGCGGTGCGCGCAGAAGAGCTCTTCCATGCGGTGCGCAGACCAGCCGGCCATGCGGGCGACGGCGAACAGCGGCGTAAAGAGCGTCTCGGGCACGCCGAGCATCTTGTAGATAAAGCCCGTGTACAGGTCGATGTTGGCACAGATGGGCTTGGTCATGCCGTGATCGCGCATCACTTGCGGTGCCAGGCGCTCGATGCGCTCGATGAGCGCGAACTCCTCGCCCAGGTCCTTCTTGGCGGCAAGCGTGCGCGCGTAACGACGGCACACCTCGGCACGCGGGTCGCTCAGCGTATAGACGGCGTGGCCCATACCGTAGATGAGACCCGTGCCGTCGAAGGCCTGCTTGTCGAGGATCTTGCCCAGGTAGGCTGCGACCTCGTCCTCGTCCTCCCAATTGGAGACATGCGCGCGGATGTCCTCGTGCATGGACACGACCTTGGCGTTGGCGCCACCGTGGCGCGGGCCCTTGAGTGAGCCGATAGCCGCGGCGTAGGCGGAATACGGGTCGGTGGCCGAAGACGACAGCACGCGGCAAGCGAAGGTGGAGTTGTTGCCGCCGCCGTGCTCGGCATGCAGCATGAGCATAACGTCGAGCAGCATCGCCTCATCGCGGGTGAACGCCATGCCGCCGCGCAGGACCTGTAGGATGGTCTCGGCGGTGGAGAGACCGGGCGTAGGGTGCGGCACGTGAACCTCGGAGCCGCGAAGCTTGGCGACCGAGGCCATGTGTGCGAAGGCGGCGATGCGCGGGAGACGTGCGAGCATGGAAATGGCGACGTCGATTTCGTGCTCAGGCGTGATCACGTCTGGTTCGGCATCGAAGGCGTAGAGCAGCAGTACGGCGCGCTGGAGCACGTTCATGATGCTCGACGACACTGTGGTCATAGGGAACTCTTTAACGTACTCGTCGCTCAGATGTCTAAAGGCGCCCAGGCGCTCGCAAAAGCCGTCGAGCTCTTCTTTGTTGGGCAGCGAACCCGTGATAAGCAGATAGGCGACTTCCTCGTAGCCGTAGCGATTCTCGGCCTGGGCATTGTTGACCAGATCATCGATGCTGTAGCCGCGAAGCGTGAGCTTGCCCTGATCGGGCACGACCTTTCCGTCGACCTTGTTGTAGCCGTGCACATCCGAGATACGAGTGAGGCCCGCGACCACGCCCGAGCCGTCGGCATTGCGCAGGCCGCGCTTGACATTGTGCTCTTCGAACAAGCCCTCGTCATAAGGGTCGGTCGGCAGGCCGTGGTAGAGGATTTCGCTCTCAGACGAAATCTGGCGGCTCGCCTCGTAATCCAGAACCAGGCGGCTCAGGTGATCGTCGAAGCGGTAGTAGATTTTCTTGGCGTCGTAGGCCATGCGCGCTCCTCTCCGGTCCGCTTTGGGGCCGCGCGCTTGGACGATATGACGTCAAGCTGCCCCGAGCGGCTTGTTCGCTACAGGCGGTACATAAAGTTAAAGACGTCCTCGCGCTGAATGGACACGTTGACGCCCGAAAGCTCGCCTGCCTCGGCCAGGGCCTTCTGCAGCTCGGCGAAGTCGAGCTTGGACTCGGCGGTGTCGGCCAGCATGGTCATGGTGAAGATGTCCTCGATAATGGACTGCGTAATGTCGCGGATGTCGACGTTGGCCTCGCCCAGAACACGGGTGACGCCGGCGACGATGCCGGGGCGGTTCTTGCCAAGGACGGTGATGACGATACGGGAGGACGAGATCTCGGCCATGGGAAACCCTTTCGCGTGATTGCGGCGCGCGCGGGGCGCTCCGCTACGGTACAGTGTTCATCATTGTACCTGTCTGGCGCAAAAAAGGCGCGCTCGCTGCGGCGTTACATGCCTGCAACATGAGCGTAAGGGGGAAGGCCGTACGGGGAAGAGCCGTCTGGCGCGTGTCCGGCTCGTCCAGCTCGTGTTGTGCCGAAAAGACCGTGAACCTTTTGTGGGACACGCGGCGCCGTGGTAATATAGCCGAGTTTGTTGTCTTGGTCGGAAACCAAGACGCCTTATGCGCTGATCGGTAACCAGCGCCTGACCAATAAGGAGTCCTACCATGAAGCAGGGTATCCATCCCCAGTATGTCGAGTGCACGGTGACGTGCTCCTGCGGCAACACCTTCAAGACGCACGCCACCGTGTCCGAGATGAAGGTTGAGCTTTGCAACGAGTGCCACCCGTTCTACACCGGCCAGCAGAAGTTCGTCGACACCGGTGGACGCGTCCAGCGCTTCGCCGACAAGTTCGGTGGCGCCGCTGCCGCTCAGCTCAAGAAGGCCGAGGAGGCCAAGGCTGCCAAGGCCGCCAAGGCTGCTGAGGCCGAGGCCGCTCGCAAGGCCGCCGCTGAGGCTAAGGCTGCCGAGAAGGCCAAGCGTGCCGCTAAGTTCGCCGAGGAGGCTGCCAAGCAGGCCGCCGAGGCTCCCGCAGAGGCTCCCGTCGAGGAGGCCGCTGCCGAGGCCGAGACCACCGAGGCTGCTGAGTAAATAGCTCGCCGCGGAATCGCTCGCATTCATGGCATAAGGGCCGTGCATCCGTTTGGGTGCGCGGCCCTTTTCTTTTTATTGGTGCAAACCAACCTGTCCCCATTGCACCAAAAGGTAGAGATACAGCGTTTGCCCAGATAAAACCTGCCAAAATAAACCTGTCCCTTTTTGGCAGGTCGGTCGTAGTTATTACGTGGTTGCGGCTGTCGTCCGTATAGGTTGTGCGCCGTTTGGCTAAAGTACAATTATCTGTGTTTAACTCGCCCAAGGCTGCACGGCGTGGGCGATGGCCAAAAAGGAAAACCACATGGGATTCATGTCAAAGCTGCTGTCCTTTGGATCCGATAAGGACCTTAAGCGCTACTACAAGATCGTCGACCAGATCAACGGTCTTGAGCCCCAGTTTGAGAAGATGACCGAGGAGGAGCTCCGCGGCCAGACCGATAAGTTCCGCGAGCGCTACGCCAACGGCGAGTCGCTCGACGACATGCTCCCCGAGGCTTTTGCCACCGTGCGCGAGGCTTCCAAACGCACCATGGGCATGCGTCACTTCGATGTGCAGCTCATCGGCGCCATGGCGCTGCACGAGGGCCACATCGCCGAGATGAAGACCGGCGAAGGCAAGACCCTCGTCTCCACGCTGGCCGGCTATCTCAACGCTATCGCCGGTAAGGGCGTGCACGTCGTCACCGTCAACGACTACCTGGCAAAGCGCGACTCCGAGTGGATGGGCCGCATCTACAAGTACCTGGGAATGACCGTCGGTCTGCTCCAGAACAACATGCCGCTCGAGCTCAAGCGCCCGGCCTACCAGGCCGACGTCACCTACGGCACCAACTCCGAGTTCGGCTTTGATTACCTGCGCGACAACATGGTTACCCGTCCCGAGCAGCGCGTGCAGCGCGGCCACAACTACGCCATCGTCGACGAGGTTGACTCCATCTTGATTGACGAGGCGCGTACCCCGCTCATCATCTCGGGCGCCGGCACCAAGTCCGCCAGTACCTACAAGGACTTCGCGCGTGCCGTGCGTGGCCTTGAGCGCGGCGAGGACGTGTCGCACGACATGCTTACCGCCACCGAGGACGTTGAACCCACGGGCGACTACGTCATGGACGAGGCCAAGCACACCATTGCCGCCACCGAGCGCGGCCTTAAGAAAATCGAGCGCCGCCTGGGTATCGATGACATCTACGCCGACCTTTCGGGTCAGCTGGTCAACCACCTGCAACAGGCGCTGAAGGCCCAGTACATGTTCCACCGCGACAAGCAGTATGTGGTCACCAACGGCGAGGTTAAGATCGTCGATGAGTTCACCGGTCGTATCATGGAAGGCCGCCGCTACTCCGAGGGCCTGCATCAGGCCATCGAGGCCAAAGAGGGCGTGCTCGTGCGCGAGGAGAACCAGACCCTGGCCACCATCACCCTGCAGAACTACTTCCGCCTGTATGACAAGCTCTCCGGCATGACCGGTACGGCGCTTACCGAGGATGCCGAGTTCCGCGAGATCTACAAGCTGCCCGTCGAGGTCATCCCCTCCAACAAGCCCGTGCAGCGCGTGGACCACGAGGACCTGGTATACCGCACCATTCAGGCCAAGTACAACGCCGTCGCCGACGATGTCGAGCGTCGCCACGCCAAGGGCCAGCCGGTCCTGGTGGGCACCGTCTCCATCGAGAGCTCCGAGAAGCTGTCCGCCGCCCTTACCAAGCGCGGCATCGCACACGAGGTCCTCAACGCCAAGCACCATGAGCGCGAGGCCCACATCGTTGCCCAGGCCGGACGCTACGGCGCCGTGACCATCGCCACCAACATGGCCGGTCGTGGTACTGACATCCTGCTGGGCGGCAACCCCGACGAGCTGGTGCGCGAGCGCCTGGAGTACGAGGGCCTGACCATGGAGGACGTGACGCCCGAGCAGCTCGAGCAGTTTAACGCCGAGGCCAAGGAGACCTGCAAGGCCGAGCGCGAGCGCGTGCTTGCCGCCGGCGGCCTGACCGTTATCGGCACCGAGCGCCACGAGTCCCGCCGTATCGACAACCAGCTGCGCGGCCGCTCCGGCCGTCAGGGCGATCCGGGCGAGACCCAGTTCTACCTGTCGCTCGAGGACGACCTCATGCGCCTGTTCGGCGGCGACAAGATGGACCGCGTCTCCAAGATGATGGTCACGGCCGACATGGGCGACGACATGCCCATTCAGCACAAGATCATCTCCAAGGCCGTCGAGAGCGCCCAGCACAAGGTCGAGAGCATCAACTTCTCCATGCGTAAGAGCGTCCTTGAGTACGACGACGTCATGAACAAGCAGCGCCAGGTCATCTACGCCGAGCGCAATAAGATTCTTGACGGCAAGGACCTGACCGACCACATCACCGAGGTTATGCACGACACCGTGTACCGCTGCGTGCAGGAGTTCTGCACCAAGGACAGTCACGATGGCGAGCGCGACCTGGAGGGCCTGCGCAAGTGGGTTGTGGAGCTCACCGGCCACATCGATACGCCGAAGTTCCCCGACGAGGATTATGAGGCCCTGGCTGCCGATGTCCTGGCTTACGTAGAGAAGTGCTACAACATGAAGGCCGAGCGCTTGGGCGAGGACCTGATGCGCGAGCTCAACACCCAGGTCATGCTGCGCGTCATCGATACCCGCTGGATGAACTACCTGCAGGAGATGGATTACCTCAAGACCGGCATCGGCCTGCGCGGCTTTGGCCAGCGCGACCCGCTGGTCGAGTACAAGACCGAGGCCTACGGCGCGTTCCAGATACTCGTCGATACCATGTACGAGGATTACCTGCGCACGGTTTTGCGCATCGAGATCAAGGCTGCCCCGCGTGCCGTGGAGCACAAGGAGGAGCCCGCGCTCGAGGGCGCGCGCTTCTCCGGTCCTGCCGAGGTCGATGGTGACAACGGCGACTCGGTGCTGCGCAAGCAGGCGCAGGTGCAGGCCCGCACGGCTGTCCAGGGTGGTCCGGCTGCCGTCAACAATGGTGGCAAGGTGACCACCTATCGCAAGTCCGAGAGCGACGATCCGTACGTCAACGTGGGCCGCAACGACCCGTGCCCCTGCGGTAGCGGCAAGAAGTTTAAGTACTGCCACGGCAGGAATCGTTAATGGCTGAGGCTTTAGAGGTAACGCCCGCCGAACTGGACGCGTTCGCGGACCGGCTCGGCGAGGTCGAGTCGTATCTCCATTTGGACGAAAAGCGCACGCGCGTGACCGAGCTCGAGGCCAAAAGTGTTGCCCCTGGCTTTTGGGATGACGCCGACGCCGCCCGTGCCACCATGGAGGAGATCGCGCGTACCAAGGAAGATATCGCTGCCGTGGACACCGCGCGCGGCGAGCTATCTGACGCCCGCGCGGCGCTGGAGCTTGCCGAGGAGATGGGGGATGACCCCGACGCCGTCGCCCTTCGCGAGGAGGCTACAGCCACGGCTGAGCGCCTGGCCCGTGCCATCGATGAGCTTGAGCTTTCGAGCTGGTTTACCGGTGAGTTCGATCACGGCGATGCCATTGTGACCATCAAGCCCGGACAGGGTGGTCTGGAGGCCCAGGACTGGACCTTCATGCTCTTTAAGATGTACATGAAGTACTGCCAGCGTCGCGGCTGGAAGGTCACCATCAACGACTGTCCCGCGGCCGAGGTCATCGGCATTGACCGTGCGACCTTTACCGTCGAGGGCAAGGACGCATTTGGCATGCTGCGCGCCGAGGCCGGCGTTCACCGCTTGGTGCGCATTAGCCCCACCGACGACAAGAAGCGCCGCCAGACCACGTTTGCCGGCGTCGAGGTCATCCCCGTGCTGCCCGATGATATTGACATCGAGATCAGTCCCGACGACATCCGCGTGGACGTGTACCACGCGAGCGGCCCGGGCGGTCAGGGCGTTAACACTACCGACTCCGCCGTGCGCGTGACGCATTTCCCCAGCGGCATTGTGGTCACCTGTCAAAACGAGCGCAGCCAGATCCAGAACAAGGCCGCGTGCATGCAGATCCTCAAGGCTCGCCTGTACGAGATTGAGCTCGAGAAGCGTGCCGAGGCGCTCGATGAGATTCGCGGACCCAAGACCACGATCGGTTTTGGCAACCAGATCCGCAGCTACGTGCTCTACCCGTACCAGATGGTCAAGGACCTACGCACGGGCGTGGAGACCAGCAATGTCGAGGCCGTTCTTGACGATGGCGACCTGGACCCGTTTGTTATTGGCTACCATCGCTGGGCCACCGGCAACGCCGATGCAGAAGGCTCGGAGGTCTAAAACATCGGGCAGCTTCAAGCCGATGCTAAGCCCAACGGTTGGACGGGTTTGTATCCAGAATAAACCCTGCGCAGGGGTGGTTTTTGTCCGGCGAATCGGTAGAATCGAATACAGCAAGAAGTTCGAAGCGCATCCGTTTGGGTGCGCTTTTTTGAGGGAGGCAGCATGGCATATCGTCTGGACATCAAGCGCATTCTTTCGATGAACTTCTTTCACGACCTGCCCCAGATTATGTTGGGGTGCGCTCTGGCCGCCATCGCGACCGACTTGTTTTTGATTCCCAACGGTCTTGCCGCCGGTGGCGTTACGGGCCTTGCGACTATTATCCAGGCGGTCGGCGCGGCGCGAGGCGTGTCGCTTCCCGTTGGTATTCAGACGATCGTGATGAACGCCTTGCTGTTGTTGGTCGTTATGCGCGAGGGCGGCATGTTCTACGTGGTGCAGACCGCGACGGGCTTTGTGCTGCTGGGCTTCTTTACCGATCTGTTCGCCCCGTTTGTAGCACCTCTGGCGGATGCGGACCTGATGCTCCCTGCCATGTGGGGCGGCATTATTACG
This sequence comes from uncultured Collinsella sp., assembly GCA_900544465.1. Classification (GTDB taxonomy): domain Bacteria; phylum Actinomycetota; class Coriobacteriia; order Coriobacteriales; family Coriobacteriaceae; genus Collinsella. The sequence continues at coordinate 11,521 of UQVT01000007.1, forward strand.
GGCATCGGTTACGGCATGGTGTTGCGCGCCGGCGCCAACACCGGCGGCTCGGACACGATTGGCCAAATCATCTCGCGTAACACCTCGCTGCCGGTGGGCTCGACCGTCATGGCGATCGATGTTGCCGTGTGTGCGCTGTCGGCTCCGGTCTTTTCAATCGAAAATGCACTGTATGCAGGCCTTTCGATGGTCATTAGCGGCTACGTGATCGATGCCGTGGTCGATGGTGGCAACAAACGCCGTATGGTACTCATCATCTCGGACAAGTTCCCTGATATCGCTGCCGATATCATGTATGGCCTGGGTCGTGGTTGTACCAAGTTTAAGGCGACTGGCATGTATTCGGGTGCCGAGAAGCCAGTGATTATGGTCATCGTGAGCCGTCGAGAGCTCAATACCCTCAAGACGATCGTGCGCGAGCGCGATCCTCATGCCATCGTGACGGTTGCCGACGTTACGGAAGCCTTCGGCGAGGGATTCAAGGACATTAGCGCGTAGGGTCGATCGCGTTCCATCCAAAAGACGTTCACATTGATAAACCGTTTCATCAGCGGTTCTGCCTGCTAAATTGTTCAAATAATGATAAAAACTCTGGTAAAGCCATCAGTTTCCAGCATAATGAATGACGTACGTGCATTGCGGCTGTGTTGGGATTACCTTTCCGTGCCGTGCGCATTTTGTCTAATGAGGATGAAAGGAAGGCACAATGAGCGACGAAGAGCTCAAAAAGGTTGCCAACGAGGTAAGGAAGGGCATCGTCACCGGCGTGCACGCTGCCAAGTCCGGCCATCCGGGCGGTTCGCTCGGCGCTGCCGACATCATGACCTATCTGTACTTTGAGGAAATGAACGTCGACCCGGCCGATCCCCGCAAGGCCGATCGCGACCGTTTTGTGCTCTCCAAGGGCCATTGCGCTCCGGGCCTGTACGCCGTGCTCGCCGAGCGTGGGTTCTTCCCCAAGGAGGATCTCGAGACGCTGCGCCATATCGGCAGCCACCTGCAAGGTCATCCCAACATGAACGACACCCCGGGCGTCGATATGTCCACCGGCTCGCTCGGCCAGGGCATCTCCGCCGCCGTGGGCATGGCGGTTGCCGCCAAGCACTGGGGCGATACTTACCGCACGTACGCCCTGCTGGGTGATGGCGAGAGCGAGGAGGGCCAGGTCTGGGAGGCAGCCATGTTTGCCGGCAACCAGCAGCTCGATAACCTCTGCGTGATCGTCGACCACAACGGCCTGCAGATCGACGGCCCCGTCGAGGAGGTCAACGACCCCATGCCGCTCGCCGACAAGTTCCGCGCCTTTAAGTTCCACGTGGTGGAGCTTGCCGACGGCAACGATTTCGACCAGATCCGCGCCGCCTTTGCCGAGGCCCGCGCCACCAAGGGTCAGCCGACCGCCATCATCGCCGAGACCATGAAGGGCAAGGGCGTTTCCTTTATGGAGAACCAGGTTGGTTGGCACGGCAAGGCCCCCAACGATGAACAGTTTGAGCAGGCCATGGCAGAGCTCACGGCCGCCGGAGAGGAGCTCTAGGATGGCAGACGTCAAGAAAATCGCCACGCGTGTAAGCTACGGCGAGGCCCTCGTCGAGCTCGCCAACGAGCACGATGACTTTGTGGTCCTCGACGCCGACCTGGCCGCCGCCACGCAGACCGGCAAATTTAAGGCCGCATGCCCCGACCGCTTCTTCGACGTGGGTATCGCCGAGAGCAACCTGATGGGTGTTGCCGCCGGTATCGCGACCACCGGTCGTGTTGCCTTCGCGAGCACCTTTGCCATGTTCGCTGCCGGTCGCGCCTTTGAGCAGGTCCGTAACTCCATCGGCTACCCGCACCTTAACGTTAAGATCGGTGCCACGCACGCCGGTATCTCGGTGGGCGAGGATGGCGCCACGCACCAGTGCTGCGAGGATATCGCCCTGATGCGCGTCATCCCTGGCATGACTGTGATCGTTCCTGCCGACGACGTCGAGGCCCGCGCCGTGACGCGCGCCGCCTACGAGTGCGACGGTCCGGTGTACATGCGCTTCGCCCGTTTGGCCTCGCCGGTTATCAACGACCCCGAGACCTACAAGTTCGAGTTGGGTAAGGGCATTGTCATGCGCGAGGGCGCCGATGTGACCATCATCGCCTGCGGCCTGATGGTCGGCGAGGCTCTCGAGGCCGCCGAGCAGCTCGCTGCCGAGGGTATCGACGCCGAGGTCATCAACATGCACACCATCAAGCCCATCGATGCCGACCTGATCGTCAAGAGCGCCACCAAGACCGGCCACGTCGTGACCGTCGAGGAGCATTCTGTAATCGGTGGCCTGGGCAGCGCCGTTGCCGACGTCCTGTGCGAGCAGTGCCCGACGCCGCTCAAGAAGATCGGCGTCAACGACGCCTTCGGTGAGTCCGGCCCGGGCGCCGAGCTCCTGCACAAGTACGGCCTGGACGCCGCCAATATCGTGGCGACCACCAAGGAGTTCTTGGCATAAGGCAAGGCGGATCTCAAGGACTGCTTCGCCAGAACTATAAAACTGTTTCGCCAGTACTATGGAAACCCGGCAGGGGCGCTCTCTTGGAGTGCGCCCCTGTTTCAGTTGCGGTGAAATAAGGACTGTTTGCCAGCTTAAAGGCTCAATTAATCCGTATTTCACCGCAACTTTCGAAGGCGTTCTCGCTTTTGCTGGCGGCGGCACGACGATTGATTGCTGCCTGGCACAGTGCGGCAACGTCGGGGGCGTCGTCGCCTTTATATGTCATGGCGAGTAGGGCGGCATCATAGATTTCGTCGTTGGTCATATCGCTGGCATCGATGGGGCAGAAGGTGAGTATCGAATTCTGCTCAGCGAGCTCGGCGAGATTGATCGTTTCGCCTGCGGTAAAGACATCGTCGAGGACGAGCGTCGCGCTCGTACAGGGAATTTGATAAATCTTGCCATCAGTGGCGATGGGGGAACCTGCCGCCTCGAGCGTGTACACACCTTGAATGAGGCTGATACCGGAACCGTCGGAGGCGACGAACTCAACCTTGTCGACCGTTATCCCGTCGACAGTCTTGCCCGTAATGTGTATCGGGACACGTGAGGCCCCGCTATCGGTATCCCAACCTGCGGCAGAGATGTTGAGCACAATAGCATGCTCCGAATGAGCCGATATAAAACAAGACAATGCTTGCCGCAGATGAAGACCCAAACAACTGCCGCCGACAATGGCAATTGCCAACATGCAGGTAAGAACAACCGCAATGTGATTCCGAGGCTTTACCCGAATTGCAGAATTAGTCGACATGCCATGGATGGTAACCCCACATGTTGTGCAATACCTCACGCCATTGCGCAACTCAGTACCACAATAAGGACAATTCATACCAGCCCCCACAACCATAGACGTTCCAATCGAGGCCAATGTAAAGCGATTATTCAAATTCGAGTTGCGCAACAATTAGCCTTAATTTAAGTTGCGGTGAAATAGGGACTGATTAGACCTTTTAACTGGTAAAACAGTCCCTATTTCACCGCAACTCATGAAGACGCCCCTCAAGCACGGTCCCATCAGGAAAAAGGGCATATATCGACAAAGCGCAATTCAGACCCTTCCAGCTTTGTATATGCAGCACCTCAAGATAAACGCGGCGACCCCTTAGTTATCGCAGGCCGGGCACAGGGTTACTCTCCAAATCTTTCCGCAGGACGGAGGAGCCCCCGCCGCGCGAAGCGCGCAGCGGGGGCTCCGACATGTCCGAGGACGATTTGGAGAGTAACCCTGTGTCCGGCCGACGGGATCCCTAACCACGCCATGCTTCTTATGTGCAGCAAAGCTAATGCTGCTAAAATACAAAGCGCTCATGTAGTTTAAACGCACGACGATAAGGAGCACCAGTGGGTAACCACTTCCGTACCTCCGGTGCGGGCGATGATGCCCCCAAGACGCAGGCAGGCGTCCAGGGCAGTCGTTTCGCCACTCCGGATTCAGAGGGCCAGCCTGTTGCTCAGGCCCCCGCTCAGCCGGCAGATCAGGCACAGCCGGCATCCGATCCCCTTGCCTACAATCCAACCAGCGATGTCGCGCTTTCCGGCACGGCGGGTTTTGAGCCCGTTCAGGCCGTGACCGCTCGCGTGGAGCAGCCTCAGGCTGGTGCCGCCACGCCGCAGCCTACCATGGCCGGCATTCCCGACCCCTTGGCCCCTGCGACGCCGGCTCCTCAGCCTGCGCAGTCCGGTCTCTTTGCCGCTATTCCCGACCCCACGCAGTCTGCTGCCCCGGTGGTCGAGAGCGATCAGGCAGCCGAGGTCGCAAGCCTCGATAACGCGCTCAACAACCCCGATTTTACGTCGGTGTTTGCGCCCATCGATCCGCAGGCCAGCCGCAAGAAGATGGCCAAGCAGGCCGGTGTCGAGCCCGTCATCCTTATGGAGCATGTCACCAAGATCTATCCGGCACAGCCCAACAAGCCTGCACTCGACGACATCAACATCGAGATCTATCCGGGCGAGTTCGTCTTCCTGGTCGGTCACTCCGGCTCGGGTAAGACCACGCTGCTGTCGACGCTCAACCGCGACGTCAAGCCGACGAGCGGCCGCATCCTGGTTGCCGGTCAGGACCTCATGAAGATCAAGAACCGCAAGGTTCCGTTCCTGCGCCGCCAGATTGGCGCCGTGTTCCAGGACTTTAAGCTTCTGCCGCAAAAGACCGCCTACGAAAACGTGGCGTTTGCCCTGCAGTGCATCGGCAAGCCCAAGGGCGTCATTCGCAGCCAGGTGCCCGAGGTGCTGCGTCTGGTCGGTCTGGCCGATCAGATGGACTCGCTGCCCGACCAGCTTTCCGGTGGCGAGCAGCAGCGCGTTGCCGTCGCCCGTGCTATGGTCAACCGTCCGCCGCTGCTGATCTGCGACGAGCCCACGGGCAACCTCGACCCGGCGATCTCGCTGGGCATCATGAAGCTGCTCGAGCGTATTAACCGCACCGGCACCACCGTGATCGTCGCCACGCACGACCGCGAGATGGTCGATAGCATGCACCGTCGCGTGATCGCCCTCGAGGGCGGCCACGTTATCCGCGACCAGGAGAGGGGAGGTTACGGCAACTATGGCACCAACTAACGTGGGCTACTCCTTCAAAGAGGCAATCAGCCACTTCTTCCGTAACTGGACTACCTCGCTCGGCGCCGTCATCACGATCTTCCTTTCGCTGTTTATCATCGGCCTGTTCATCATGGGCTCCGCGATGCTGAACTCCGTGATCGGCATCGTCGAGGATCAGGTTGTCATCAACGCGTTCATTAGCGATGACGCCGATCAGGCCGATGTTCAGGCTTTTGAGGCCGAGCTTAAGACGTGGAATAACGTCAAGTCCGTGACCTATAAGGACAAGGACGACGCGCTGGCCGAGTATACGAGCAAGATGTCGGGCAACGCCGACGCCACCATGAGCGCGCTCGATGGCCAGAACCCGCTGCCGGCTTCCTTCGCTATTGAGATGGACGATCCGTCCAAGGTCGAGAGCACGGCAAAGAAGCTCAAGAAGGATGCCGATTTCCAGAAGATCGCGGATGACGGCGACGTCAACGCGAGCGTGCTGTACGGCCAGGAGGAAGTGAGCCGCCTGTTCCAGGTGACCAACTACATCCGCATCGCCGCCGTGGTGCTCGTTGGCCTGCTGACTTTTATCGCGTTCATCTTTATCAACAACACGATTCGCCTGTCCATTACGGCGCGTCGTCGTGAGATTGCGATTATGCGTCTGGTCGGCGCCAGCAACGGCTTCATTCGTGGCCCGTTTATCACCGAGGGCGTACTGCAGGCCATTTTGGGCTCGCTGCTTTCCATCGGCGTTCTGGAGCTGCTGCGCAATCTGATGATTCCGCGTTTGCAGGAGAGCATCGGCTGGATGTCGTTTGCCCTGCCGATGCAGTACTACCTGGTGACCTATGCTGCGCTGATTCTGGTCGGCGTGATTATCGGCCTCTTTGGTTCTGCCATCGCCATGCGTCGCTACCTGCGCGTGTAGGCATGCCTGGAATTCATCCCTTCCAACGGGTCGTCTCTTATGGGGCGGCCCGTTTTTTGATCCCTAGGGGACGGCAGGAAAGCGAATCATTTGGGTAGACTCTTTGGAGTTCGCAATCGATAGTTAGGAGGCGCCATGGGGCGCAATAACAAGCATAAGCGTGGAGCTCGCAATAAGCGCGGGCCGGTGCGCAGCGAACGCCGTCCGAGCCTGACCGGGCGCGTGCAGCTCCATGAGCACAGTGCCTATGTCATAACCGAGAATGGCGACTACAAGGTCATGGGTCGCGGCAAGCGTGAGATCATGGACGGCGATACCGTTGCCGTGAGCATTAAGAATAGCCCGCATGGCGAGCGTCGCGCCGTGATCGAGGGCGTAGTTGAGCGCGCAGCCATAAGCGTGGTGGGTACGTACCAGACCGCCGGTCCGCTCGGTGTGATCGAGCCGCTCGATTCGCGCTTGAAGGCCGACTTCTTCATTTTGCCCGAGGATACCTCGGCGGATCGTCTGGGTGTCCACCCGGGTGATGCTGTTGTCGCGCGCATTTTGACCTACCCGACGCGCCTGGAATCGGGTACCGTGACGATCGAGCGCCGCATTGGCGGAGATGACGCGCCCGATTTGGGCGTTCAATATGTGATGGCGCGTTACGGCTATACCGATAGCTATCCCGAGGCCGCGCTAGACGAGGCCGAGGGGCTTTCGCTCGATGTGTCCGCGGCGCTTAAGGACCCGCTCCGCCGCGATCTGCGCGACCGCTTTGTCATCACGATCGACCCGGTCGACGCGCGCGACTTTGACGATGCCATTTCGTTGGAGCGCACGCCCGAGGGTGGCTACAAGCTGGGTGTGCATATCGCCGACGTTTCACACTATGTGGCTTGGGACGGGCATATCGATCTTGAGGCTCGCCATCGTACGACATCGGTGTATCTGGCCGATCGTGTGCTTCCCATGCTGCCCGAACGCCTGTCCTGTGACCTGTGCTCGCTTCGCCCTGACGAGGACCGTCTTGCGTTTACCGTCGACATTGAGCTCGACGCGCAGGGTCGCGTGCGGCATTACGATCCGTACCCCAGCGTGATTCGCTCGCGTGTGCGTATGGACTATGACGGCGCCGAGGCGCTGCTGGTGCGTGCCGGCGCGGTTGAGTATTCGGTGCTGGAGGGTGCGGCCGAGGATGTTGCGGCTGCCGAGACCTCGCGCGAGGAAGCGCTTGAGCGCGGTCTTGCGTGCGAGGAGGTCGCCCGCGGCTACAACGTCGACCTCTGCGATTTCCTTGTCGCCGCCAACGAACTCGCCGAACTTCGCCGTCGTATCCGTCGCGCCCGCGGCTCGGTCGATTTTGACACGGCCGAGATTCGCGCTCTATTGGATGAGGACGGAGTGCCCGTGCAGATTGTGGCGCGTGAGCGTTCGTGTGCCACGTCGCTTATCGAGGAAGCCATGCTGCTCGCCAACGAGTGCGTTGCAGAGTGGCTGGCAGACCGTGATATCGAGGCCTGCTATCGCGTGCATGAGGATCCGAGCCCCGATAGCCTGCACGGTGCCGCCGTTGCGCTGGCGCAGCTAGGCATCATCGACGATCGCCGTGCTGCCGGTATTGCCCTGGGGAGCCCCGATGAGCTGCAGGCTGCAGTTGATGCTGCCGCCGGTACGGCCAACGCACCGCTCGTCAACACGCTGCTTCTGCGCAGCATGCAGCGCGCGCTGTACAAGCCGCGCAACGAGGGCCACTTTGCGCTCGCCGCGCCGTGCTACTGTCACTTTACGAGTCCCATCCGTCGCTACCCCGATCTGGTGGTGCACCGCGTGCTCAAACTGCAGTTGGCCTATGAGCAGCTCGGCGGCAAGGACGCCTTGGTCCGTACGCCGCGGCTGATCGGCAAGGGGCGCGAGTCGCTGCCGCGCATTCTGCCGCAGATCTGCCGCGCATGCAGCGATGCCGAGCGCGCGGCAGATGCCGCCAGCCATGCGACGCAAAAGATCAAGATTGCCCAGTACTATGAGGACCGTCTGGGCGAGCGCTATGCCGGAACCGTCTCGTGGGTTAGCAGCATGGGCTTTTTTGTGCGCTTGGACCTAACGCAGGTCGAAGGCTTGGTTTCGATCAAGAGTCTGGGCAACGAGTGGTTCGAGTTCGACGAGGACGCGCTCACGCTCACAGGTGCCGACACGGGCACCCGTTACGAGCTGGGGCAGCGCGTGATTATCGAGGTCTCGCGCGTCAATACCACGCGTGGGCACTTGGACTTTAAGCTTATCCATTAGCCAAATCCCGACTCATGGTGGGGGAGCGGAGGGCGGCCTTTCGGGACCGCCCTTCGCATTTGAATCGTGGCTACCTTGCCGTCTGCTCGGCCGCCCGCTTACCTGCTATTTGAGAGGTAAAACCTACCAAAATAAACCTGTCCCTTTTGGCAGGTTTACAAGAAAGCGGGGATGAGATGGCGACGGTGTACGGTTATGCGCGGGTGAGTTCGCGCGATCAGAATCTTAATCGGCAGCTGGATGCGCTGGGCGCCTATGGCGTGGGCTCGGCGAATATTTATGCCGACCATGCGAGCGGCAAGGACTTCGATCGACCGCGTTATCGCGAGCTGCTGCACGTCCTGGGAGACGGGGACGTGCTGGTGGTGCTTTCTATCGACCGACTTGGCCGTAATTACTCCGAGATTCTTGAGGAATGGCGACGCATTACCAAGGTGCTCGGGGTTGCCATTGTGGTGTTGGATATGCCATTGCTTGACACGCGCGCCAGGGCCAGCGGCGCGCCGGATGTGACTAACACCCTGATTGCTGATATTGTGCTGCAGCTGCTGAGCTACGTGGCGCAGGTGGAGCGCGAGAATATCCATCGGCGCCAGGCGGAGGGGATTGCAGCGGCGCGGGCGCGAGGGGTCCGTTTCGGTCGACCTCGCAAGCCATGCCCTCCTCAGTTTGAGCTGGTGCGCGATAGCTATGAGGCGGGCGATATTACCCGCAGCCAGGCAGCAAAGTGCCTGGGCGTGTGCGTGGGGACGTTCGATCGCTGGATGCGCGAGGCGGGGTAGGGGTTTGCGTCGCTTTGTCGCTTCCTGTTGCGATTCAAATTTTGATACGGTGACGATGCCATTTGGGGCTACACTCGCTGATATTCAAAAAAGGAGGTTGGCCCTTGGCGCGCGTAAAACAAATAATCGGATGGACCGCGATCGTTCTGTTCGCTGCAACGCTGGCGGGCATCTGGGTGCTGACGGAGCAAAATGCGGTGGAGACGTCGTTGCTGAGCGAGTCCACCGCGCGTGTGGTGGAGGGCCAGGCTACGGGCGTTCAGGCTGTCGATGCCACGGGTGAAGCCCAGACGGAGAATGGAATGACCGGGGGCACCGATTCGGCTGCCTCGAATGTCCGGTCTGGCCGACTTGCTTCCATTCGCATGTGGGTGGGCACGAACGTCCGTCGCGTTGCCCATACCGTAGAGTTTTTCTTCGTCGGATTGTTCGCCTCCGTGGTCGTGGTTTGCCTTTCCAGGCGTCCGTGGAGCGTATGCTCCCGTTGCGTGCCCGTATTGCTCTTTTGCGCCGCCTGCTCCGTTGGCGATCAGGTGCATAAGATCTTTGTTCCCGGCAGGCATTTCGACGTTATCGATTTAGGATTCGATGCTGCGGGCTATGTCACCGCCATGCTGTTGGTATTGCTTGCGGCGGCGTTGGTGCGCCATGCGACTCGGCCGATCGGCGCCCATGCGAGGCGCTAGCCGGTAACAAACCCGTTTCTGATAATGCAACCTCGTTGAATTATTTTGTGTCGCGCGTATTTCCGAGCGGTCGGATTTGAGGGGCGAGCGGTAGAACGCTCGCCCTTTGTGCGCCACGATGCGGCACAATGTACCGCAAAAGCTGTTTGTATCCGGCACGAATCGTTCGTTGGTCTTTAATTCTTCTCAACGGAGGTGTTTGAGATGGCAAACGGATTGCTTTTGCGGCTTCGCGAGCGTGAGCTCAGCGCGAGCCCGGCGGAACGCAATGTCATCGCATATGTAAGCGCTCATCCGCACGAGGTGGTCGGGCTGTCCGTCCGCGGTCTTGCCGATGTCACGTTCTCCTCGCCCTCGAGCATTTTGCGCTTTTGCAAGCGTTTGGGTTTTGCGGGCTACAAGGAGTTCCAGCGCGAACTGATTGCCGAGCTGGCGCTCTTAGGCGACAAGAAAGACGTAGCCCTCGAGGACATCTCCATGGATGACAGCGTCGAACGTATCGTGGGGAAGGTGATGAAAAGCAACGTGCGCACGATCGAGGCGACGGCGCGAACGCTCGATTACACCGTCTTGGAGCGATGCGCGGTCCGTCTTAAGCGGGCACGCGCGGTCAATCTGTTCGGTATTGGTGCCTCTCGTTTGGTCGCACACGATCTGGCGCAAAAGCTCATGCGTGTCGACAAAGAGTGCCATCTGTACGACGACTGGCATGATCAGCTCTTGTGTGCCAAGAACATGCATGAGGGCGATATGGCAATCGCCTTTAGCTACTCGGGCTTGACGCAAGAGGTGCTGGACTGCACCGCCGAGGCTCAACGTCACAACTGTCCCGTCGTGGCCGTTACCAAAGTAGATGGATCATCCAAGCTTGCCACCATGGCCGATGCCGTGCTCGGCGTCGCCGCGAGTGAACCCTTGGTCCGCAGCGGTGCCATGGCTTCGCGTATGGCCCAGCTTATGGTTGTCGATGCCCTGTACGCTGCTTGCGTTGCCAGCGACTACGAACGGGCGACGCATGTCATTAAGCAAAACTACATCGAGAAACAGGAAAGATGAGGTGAATGAAATGCTCGATTTAACAAAATTCACGACCGAACAGCGTAATCAAAGGTCAATGGACCTCGATACGATGACATCGCTGCAAATCGTCACGACGATGAACGATGAGGATCTTCGTGCCGTCCAGTCGGTCACGAAAGTGTTGCCCCAGGTTGCCGCAGCAATCGACTGGGCTGCTGAGGCACTCGAGCGCGGCGGGCGCGTCTTTTACATGGGCGCAGGCACCAGCGGTCGTCTGGGCGTACTCGACGCTTCGGAGTGTCCGCCCACGTTTGGCGTGTCACCCGATCTGATTGTCGGGCTCATTGCCGGAGGCGAGACGGCGTTTATCAGGGCTGTCGAAGGTGCCGAAGACAGCGAGGAGCTTGGCGCGAACGACCTGCGAGAGCGTGGACTCTCGGACAAGGATCTTGTCGTTGGCCTGGCGGCAAGCGGTCGTACTCCTTATGTGGTGGGCGGCCTTGTGTACGCCAAGGCAACTGGGTGCAAGACCATTGCAATTGCCTGCAACCAAGGGTCGAAGATCGGGGAGAGCGCAGATCTTGCCATTGAGCCCGTGCCCGGTCCCGAGGTGCTGACCGGCTCAACGAGGCTCAAGGCGGGAACGGTTCAAAAGCTCATTCTCAACATGATTTCGACCGGTGCCATGGTCAAGATCGGCAAGGTATACCAAAACCTGATGGTCGATGTGCAGCAGACGAACGAGAAGTTGGTGGTGCGCGGCCAGAACATCGTGATGGAGGCGACCGGCTGCACGCGCGAGCGCGCTGTTCAGGCGCTTGCAGATGCCGGCGGCCACGTAAAAACCGCTATTGTCTCGGTGCTGCTGGACTGCGATGCCGAGCAGGCCGCGGTAGCTCTTGAGCGGGCGCGAGGCCATGTCCGTGCTGCGGTGAGTGGCCATGAGAAGAGCAATACCGACGCCCGATAGGTGCGCGGCGTGAGCTGATATGACATCCAGACGAGATACCCAATACAAGGAGGAGTTATGACGAACAAAGAGCTGGCTCAAAAGCTGCTGGATCTTTTGGGCGGTAAAGACAACGTGCTAGCAAACGCGGCGTGCATAACGCGCCTGCGCGTGACCGTCAAAGACGCGGGCAACGTCGACACGGAGGGCATTAAGGCACTCGACGGCGTGATGGGCCTGGTCGAGGACGACACGATGCAGATCGTGCTGGGTCCGGGCAAGGTGAATAAGGTGCTCGAGGAGTTCTCCAAGCTCACCGGCCTTGCGAAAGGCGTTGCCGACGAGAGCGTGGTTGACGCTGCGGCCACGAACAAGGCCGCGCAGAAGGCCAAGTACGAGTCCAAGCCGGTTCAGGCCTTCCTCAAGAAGATTTCCAATGTCTTCGTCGCCCTGCTTCCCGGCATCATTGCGGCTGGCCTCATCAACGGTATCTGCAACGTCATTAACGTCTCGACGGCAGGCGCGCTTGCAGGCGAGTGGTGGTACCAGGGCATTCGTTCCATGGGCTGGGCCCTGTTTGCCTATCTGCCCATCTTGGTGGGCTATAACGCGGCACGTGAGTTTGGTGGCTCCGCTGCGTTGGGCGGCATCGCCGGCATGATGTGTATCGCCAACAGTGCCATGCCCCTGCTTGCGCCTGGCGCGGCTGATCCTGCCACTGCCATTCTGCTGCCGCTCACCAGTGCGCAGTACAACCCCGCAGCGGGCGGCATGATCGCGGCTCTCATCGCTGGCGCATTTTTTGCCTGGATGGAGCGTCAGATTCGCAAGGTTATGCCCAACGCACTCGACACGTTTTTGTCCCCGCTGCTGGTGCTCATCATCGGCGCCTTTGCTCTGATGCTCGTCATCCAGCCGGTTGGCGCATGGCTGACGACTGCCATCTTTAGCGTTTTGACCTTTATCTTCGAGAAGCTGGGCGTCCTGGGCGGCTATATCCTGTCGGCAGGCTTCTTGCCGCTGGTGTCCGTCGGCCTGCATCAGGCGCTCACGCCGATCCACGCTATGCTCAACGATCCCGACGGAGCTACCAAGGGCATCAATTACCTGCTTCCCATCCTTATGATGGCTGGCGGCGGCCAGGTCGGTGCCGGTTTGGCGCTGTACTTTAAGACCAAGAACGCCAAGCTCAAGAAGTATGTCGCAGAGTCCATTCCCGTTGGAATCCTGGGTGTGGGCGAGCCTCTGATGTATGCTGTTACGCTGCCGCTCGTTCGTCCGTTTGTGACGGCCTGCCTGGGTGCCGGATTTGGCGGCGCACTCGCGGCGCTGCTTCACATCGGCACGGTTTCTCAGGGCGTTTCCGGTCTGTTTGGCCTGCTGATCGTCGTTCCTGGTCAGCAGCTCGGCTATGTTGCCGCTATGCTGCTTGCCTATGCCGCCGGCTTTGTCCTGACGTGGTTCTTTGGCGTCGACGAGCAGAAGATCAACGAGTTCTTTGGCGAGTAGTTTGATATCGCGAGCCGTGTTGCTCGGGGCTCGCGGTGCGCGGCAGATTTCTTGATGCTATGGTTGTGCCGGCGGGGCTAACT
>UQVT01000008.1 GCA_900544465.1 uncultured Collinsella sp.
GTCCGGCCCTCAGGGTATCGGGTTCCCATATTCATCCGCACATGTGCGGATGAATATGGGAGGTGTTCGGATAAAGTCGATAATCAAGGTGCATAAAGTAAGGGTTTGCGCACGTCAGCGTGTTATTCTAGACATACGTAAATTCGTATAAGTTGGAGGTAGCATGTTCTCAATCGGTCAACACGTCATTCATCCGGGTCAGGGAGTCTGCACCGTCGTCGGTTTTAGGGACGACACACCGCAGCCCATGCTACTGCTCGAGACCAAGCAGGGACATGCGCAGACGATCCTCATGTACCCCGTGGCGCAGGCCGACCGTTTGCACGCCGCCATCTCGCAGCAAGATGCCGAGCACCTGCTGAGCCACTATGACGAGCTGGAGTGCGACACTTTTACCGAGCGCAACAGTTCACTTGAGGAGACGCACTTTAAGCAGCAGCTCAAGCTGGGCGCGCCCGAGACGGTCCGCGTGGCAAAGACCATGATGCACCGCATTCGCCAGGCCGAGGAAGCTGATAAAAAACCCTGCTCCTACTACATGCGCGTACTCAAGGAGGCCAAACGCCGCTCCATCGAGGAGTTCGCCGTGGCCTTGGGCGTCACCGAGGAGGCCGCCGAAGCCCGCCTAGCCCAAGCCGCCCTCAACTAACCCATCCGCGCCAAAAACCACCACAAAGGGGACAGGCACCTTTGTGGTGGTTTTCTTGTTCTAGTAGTATTCATTCTTATCGATACCCACGAGCACAAGGAGTCTCTTATGGCAGAGCCGCTTACCGCCGGAATCACCCGCGACCGCGCGTTCGAACTGCTCAACGAGCACAACAAGGACCCGTTCCACATCACCCATGGCGAGACGGTCGAGGGCACTATGCGCTACTTTGCGCGCGAGTTCGACCCCGAGAACGAGGAGTTTTGGGGCATCGTCGGTCTGCTGCACGACCTGGATTGGGAGGAGCATGAGGACGACCCCATGAACCACACCATCTATGCTGCCGAGATTCTTGAGGGCGAAGGTGCGTCTCCCGAGCTCATTCGCGCCATCCAGACGCACACGTCCGACTTCAACACCTCGCTGCCCAAGCCCGAGCTGCAGATGGAAAAGATCTTGTTTGCCTGCGATGAGCTCACCGGTCTGATCGGCGCTGCAGTCATCATGCGCCCGAGCAAGAGCGTTATGGACTTTACGACCAAGTCGCTCAAGAAGAAGTTCAAGGACAAACGCTTTGCCGCCGGCTGCTCGCGCGACGTGATTTCGCAGGGCGCCGAGATGTTGGGCTGGGAGCTCCCCGAGCTCTTTGACCGCACGATCGCGGCCATGCAGTCCTTCGCCCCCGACCGAGATACCTTCCAGGCCTAACCGTCAACGCCACCTAAATCCACCACAAAGGGGACAGGCACCTTTGTGGTGGTTTTTGTTTGCGCGGGCGTTAGGGGCGGACCTGGCCGGTGCCGCGGAGCTTGTATTTGTAGGTGGTGAGGGCCTCGGCGGCAAAGGGGCCGCGGGCGTGGAGCTTTTGGGTCGAGATGCCGATCTCGGCGCCCAGGCCAAACTCGCCGCCGTCGGTAAAGCGCGTGCTGGCGTTGGCATATACGGCCGAGGCATCGACCGCATCCAAGAAGCGCTCGCAGGCGTCCACGTCCTCGGAAATGATGGCCTCGGAATGCATGGTACCGTAGCGGTTGATGTGCGCGATGGCCTCGTCCTCGTTTGCCACGACCTTCACGCTCATCTCGAGCGCCAGGTACTCGCGACCCCAGTCCTCCTCAGTCGCGGCGACGTAGTCATCGCCCTCTACAAAGCCGGCGTCGGCGCACGCGGCGCACGTGGCCTCGTCGCCGTGAATGAGCACGCCGTGGTCGTGCAGCACGGCAACGACCGCAGGCAAAAACGCATCGGCCACAGCACGGTCGACCAGCAGCGACTCGGCGGCATTGCACACGCCTACGCGCTGGGTCTTGGCATTAACGATAATGTTGAGCGCCTTATCAAAGTCGGCGGATTCATGCACGTAGATGTGGCAGTTGCCCGTGCCCGTCTCGATCACCGGCACAAGCGACTCGCGCACGCAGCGCTGGATCAGGCCTGCACCGCCGCGCGGAATGAGTACGTCGACAATGCCGCGGAGCTTCATGAGCTCGCCAGTGGCCTCGCGGTCGGTGGACTCGATCATCGACACGGCCTCGCGCGGGAAGCCCTTGGCCTCGAGCGCATCGGCCAGCAGCTCAGAAATCATGGCACACGAGTGATAGGCCAGCGAGCCGCCGCGCAGAATGCAGGCATTGCCGGTGCGGATGCAGATGCCCGCGGCGTCGGCCGTCACGTTGGGGCGCGCCTCGTAGACCATGGCGACCAGGCCCAGCGGCACACTCACACGGGTCAGGTCCACGCCGCTTGCAAGCACGCGGTGGTCGAGCACGCGGCCCACGGGATCGGGCAGCTCGGCGAGCTTTTCCAGGCCGGCGGCCATGCCCTCGACGCGCTCGAGCGTCAGCAGCAGACGATCGAGCAGTCCGGCCGAGGTACCCGCATCGCGCGCGGCGGACATATCGAGCTCGTTGGCGGCGACGATGGAGTCGACACCGTTGCGCAGTGCTGCGGCCATGGCGCGCACGGCCTCCTGGCGCCGCTCATCGCTCGCCGCGGCAAGCGAGGCCGACGCTGCCTTGGCGGCAACGGCAAGATCGTGGACATACGTGGCTATATCGACCGACATGGGCGGCCCTTTCTCCTAGAAGTTTGCAACCATGGTAGCCGATTTGCGCATGGCCTCGCCCGCGGCGGTAGAATTGGTCAACCCGAAACACCGCAACGAACGGAAGACTCACATGGCCCTCATCACTTCGTACCACGTCCCCGGCCTTTACGTCGAGGACCACAGCATCGACGTCCCCCTTGACTGGCGCGGCCTAGAGCCGATGCTCCTGGCCGTCGGCAGCACCATGCGCCGCGGCGCTATGCCGGCACCCATCGCCGGCGCGCCCGAGAGCATCAAGCTCTTCTACCGCGTGGTTTGCGCGCCCGACCGCATCAACGACGATCTGCCGCTGCTTCTGTTTTTGCAGGGCGGCCCCGGCGGCGAGAGCCCGCGTCCGCTGTCGCCCACAAGCGACGGCTGGATCGAGGAGGCCGTCAAGCACTTCCGCGTGGTCCTTCCCGACCAGCGCGGCACCGGACGCAGTAGCTGCGTGGATGGACGCACGATCAAGGCACAGGGTGATCGCGCAACGGCCGCCGGCGCCGATACAGCACGCTCGCAGGCGGACTTCCTCAAGCGCCACCTCGCCAGCTCCATCGTGCGCGATTTTGAGTACCTGCGCCTAGTGGGCTTTGGCGGCAAGCCGTGGGTCACGCTCGGCCAGAGCTACGGCGGCTTTTTGACGCTGAGCTATCTGTCGCTCTTCCCCGAGGGCGTGGCGGCGAGCTTTACCTGCGGCGGCATCCCCCACGTGCCGGCGAGCGCCAGCGAGGTCTACGCGCACACCTTCCCGCGCATGGCCGCCAAGACGCAGCGGTATTACGACCGCTACCCCGCCGACGTCGAGCGCGTGGCAGCCCTGGCCGATGCGCTCGAGGCACAGAAGCCCGTGCTGCCCGACGGCTCGCCGATGACGGTCGAGCGCCTACAGCTCATGGGCAGCGACTTTGGCATGAAGCCGAGCTTTGAGCGCATGCATTGGATTATCGATCACGCTTTTGTTGACGGCGACGGCACGCTGGGCTCCGGTTCCTCGGTATCCGACAGCTTTTTGATGCGTGCCTTCGAGCGCACCAACACGCGCACGAATCCGCTGTACTGGACACTGCAGGAGTTCATCTACGCCGACGGTGACACTATGCCCATTGGCTGGGCCGCAGCTGAAGAGAAGGCACACCGCGCCGAGTTCGACACCCTCGCGCGCCCGCTCATGTTTACCGGCGAGGCCATGTTCCCGTGGATGTTCGAGCAGATGCCCGAGCTCAAGCCCTTCAAGCCCGCCATGGACCTGCTGATGGAAGACACCAGCTGGGACAAGATCTACGACCCGCAGCGACTGGCGTGCAACGAGGTGCCCCTGCAGGCCGCGGTGTATTTCGACGACATGTACGTGGATTCGGGCCTGCAGCTTGATACGCTCAGCCGCGTGGGCAACTCGCATGCCTGGGTGACCAACGAGTTCGAGCACGACGGCCTGCACGGCAGCGTGGTATTCAAGCACCTCTTCGACGAAGCCCTCAACCGCGGAGACCTGCGCCAGATCTTCTAGCAAAGGAGTGTCCCAAAGTGCCGGCACATAAGGAACGTCCCCAAGTACCAGGTTAATGAAGTCATTGCAGAAAGAGGACGGAAAGCGAAAACGCCCCTAAGCGAGCAAGGTGACGTGAAAGAGGAGGGCATTGACCTTTTGGTCATGCCCGACGATTGAACGTCAGATTGCCGCTTAAGGGCGTTTGCAGCGTCAATTGGTTAAGCGAAGACGATTAGGTTATCCCTGTGTATCGCCGGCTTCTCGGCCAGGTTAGCGAGCAGGCGGTTGCTGGAGATCTGGTCCTGGCGGCGGCCGGCGGCAAGTTCCAGCACGTCCGAATCGGCCTCGGCGATACCGCGGGCGACGACCATACCGCTCGGATCGCACACATCGAGCACATCGCCCTCGGCAAACTGGCCATCGACCTCGCGAATACCCACCGCAAGCAAGGAAGAGCCACGGCTGACCAGCGCCTTCGCGGCACCGTCGTCAACCGTCACCGAGCCATGCGCCTTGTCGCCCAGTGCGATCCACAGCTTGCGGGGTGCGATGTCCAGACGCTCCGCCGGCGGATCGAACAACGTGCCCACGCTCTCGCCGCGGGCGAGGCGCACGAGCGCATCGGGCTCCTCGCCCGAGCAAATCACGCTCTGAATGCCCGCCGTCATCAGGATGCGGCTCGCGCGGATCTTGGTAATCATGCCGCCCGTTCCCACCGATGTGGAAGAATCGCCCGCCGAGGCAATAATCTTGGCATCGATCTTATGCACGACAGGAACAAACTCGGCCGTGGGGTCCTCATGCGGATTGGCAGTATAGAGGCCATCGATGTCCGAGAGCGTCACGCACAGATCGGCAGAAACCAGGCAGCTCACAAGCGCCGCCAGTGTGTCGTTGTCGCCAAACTTAATCTCATCGACGGTGACGGTATCGTTCTCGTTGACGACCGGCACCACGCCAAGCTCCACGAGGCGCAGCAGGGCGTCGCGTGCATGCAGGTAGGACGTGCGGCGGGCCGTATCATGGCGCGTGAGCAGTACGAGCGAGGTGAGCAGGTCGCGCGCATGAAACTCCTCGTCGTAGGCCGACGAGATGATGCACTGACCGGCCGAGGCGCAGGCCTGCAGGCTCGGCAGGTCGCCGACCGGCTTGCGTTCGAAGCCCAACACGGGATAGCCGCAGGCGATAGCGCCCGAGCTCACCACGACCAGACGCCAGCCGAGCTTGCGCAGGGCTGCGGCCTGATCGGCAAGCCCGCCGATAAAGGAACGGTTGACCTTGCCATCGGCGCCCACAACCGTGGACGAACCGATCTTTACCACCATCGTTTTATAAGAAGTCGTCATACGTCAAACCAATCAACTGTTCAGCGAACGGCCGAGCTGGCGGCCAAGGGAGCGTGACTCGCCCCTACCGCCCAAGGAATTAGTGAGCCCAGGGAAAGGCAGAGGCCGCGGCCATGTTCTTGCGCACGAGCTCGTCGCGCACCTGAGCCAGGCCCTGCTCCATGCCCACCACATAGGTCTGCGGGTACAGGAAGCGCTTGAAAGCTGCGTCCAGATGATCGAGCGCCCAAGCACAGCGCTCGCGCGCGTCCTGGATGCTCTCACGCGGAGCCACCGCAATGCCATCGCGCACGATCGGCACCAGCAACTCGCGATACTCAAGTTCGGACACGTCGGTCACCAGGGCAGCATCATTCACGGCCACGAGAGTATTGCCGCGCGCGGAGCCCTCCCCCGCCAGATGGTCCTCGTCGTAGATCATGTCGCAGACCGGGCCGCCAAAGCCGTCGTAATAACGGCGCACGCGTTGCACACCCGGGATCGTGCGCTTGTAGGGCTGCTCGGAGAGCTTGACCACCGGCGTCCATGGATCTGCCTCGCTCGCACGGCGGGCGGAAAGCTTGTACACGCCGCCCAGCGCCGGCTGGTCATAGCAGGTCGCAAGCTTGGTACCCACGCCAAAGCTGTCGATAGGCGCGCCTTGGTCGAGCAGGGACTGAATCGTATACTCATCCAGGTCGTTGGAGACCGAAATCCCCACATAGGGCAGGCCCTCAGCATCAAAGCGGCCGCGAACGTACTTGGAGAGCTTAGCCAGGTCGCCCGAGTCGATACGAATGGCCGACAGGCGCTCGCCCGCGGCCTCCATCTCCTTGGCAACCGTAATGGCATGCTCGCAGCCCTCGCGCACGTCGTACGTGTCGATGAGCAGCGTGCAGTTCTTGGGGCTCGACTTGGCAAACGCGCGGAAGGCCTCGAGCTCGGAATCGAAGCTCATCACCCAGCTGTGCGCATGCGTGCCAAAGACGGGAATACCGTAGCGGCGACCGGCGAGCACATTAGACGTAGAGGAACAGCCGGCAACGTAGCTCGCGCGCGCGACGGCCAGGCCGCCATCGGGACCCTGGGCACGGCGCAGGCCAAACTCGGCCACGGGACGACCGTCGGCCGCCAACACCACGCGTGCCGTCTTGGTGGCAACAAGCGTCTGGAAGCCGACGATGTTCAGCAGTGCCGTCTCGAGCAGCTGGCACTCCAGCGCGGGGCCGGTGACGCGCACCATGGGCTCGCGCGGAAACACGAGCTCGCCCTCGGGCACGGCGTCAATGTTCACGTGCGCACGGAAGTTGCGCAGGTAGTCGAGGAATGCAGGCTTAAACATCGCGCCGCCGGCCGGAGCCTGGAGCGAAGCTAGATAGTCGATGTCCTCGGGCGTAAAGCGCAGGTTCTCGACAAGCTCGGGCAGCTCGGCGGTGCCGCACATGACGGCATAGGCGCTGCCAAAGGGATGATCGCGGTAAAACGCCGTAAAACAACCCTGCTCATTGGCCTTGCCGCTCTCCCACAGGCCCTGGGCCATAGTGAGCTCGTACAGATCGGTGAGCATTGCAATGTCGGTGGGATGCGAGATGTCGGTCAAAGCCATGGGGCGACCTTTCGGATGTGTGGTACAGAATTTGAGGGTTAGACGAGAGCAGAGCATGCGGACATGATGCCCGATGCAAATCGGTTAGAGCAGGCCCATGCTGGTCAGGATCGTGTAGCCCATAAAGATGACAAACGCGATGAGGGCAAGGACAATGATGATTTTTTGAGCCGGCGCCATACCGGGAATCTCGCCCTCGGCCGCGGGCTCCTTGGAGGTAACCATGCGCTGGGCAAAGGTCATCTCGTCACGGCTCGGCTTGGGCTCGGCGGACTTGGGACGAGCAGCCTTTTTAGGCTGAGGTTTGGGCGCGGCAGGTGCAGGCTTCGCAGCAGCGGGCTTGGGTGCGGGCGCGGGCTTGCGCTCGGATGCGGCGTTCGAGGCGACCTCCTCGGCCTTCGCACGCTCGGCACGCAGGGCAGCCAGCTCCTCACGCTCGCGACGGGCCTCTTCCCGAGCCTCGCGGCGGGCCTTCTCAGCGCGGAGCTCTTCCAACTCAGCGCGCTCCTCGTCGGACAATGGTTGGGACTCAAACTCGGCCATGATGCAGCCCTTTCTTTTAAAAAAAGCCGCCGACACAATGTCAGCGGCTTATCAAATCCAAGGGTGGAGACGAAGGGAGTCGAACCCTCGGCCTCTGCCATGCGACGGCAGCGCTCTCCCAACTGAGCTACGTCCCCAAGACAAGTCGATATTTTACCTACGGCTCGCCAACTGTCAACGCCCAATAACCAGTCTTTTTGGGGCGCGGCTATTTTAGCAACTTTTCGAACAGGCGATCCTCTCGATGATTTTTTATCCCCGTCCCAGAAAAATCATCGACGAGCGCACTACTTTGCGCTGGTAAGAACACCGGTGGTGTCGAAGGCCGGGGTGAAGCTCTCGTCTACCGCGCCGCCCTCTTGCCAGAACATCGTCGTAAAACCCAGGTCGTCGGCATGGTCGAGCACCTGCTCGTACTCCTCGCGCGTCACGGCACGCGCCAGGTCGCCGCCCTGCTCGCGCATAAGTGCATTGGGCGTGTACTGGTTCATGACCGAGATCGGCACATCGCCCACCGTCTGCCACACCAGGTCCAGCACGCGACACGAATCGTCTGCATGTCCCGGCAGTACCAGATGGCGCACAATCATGCCGCGCTTCATGAGCCCGCCCTCATCCACCATCTCTCCCCCGCGGCGCTCGATCTCGCGCGCCATCTGAGCCAGGCCTGACACGGCCACACGTGGGTAGTCCTTTATATGAGAGAGCGACTGCGCAAGCCCGGCATTGGCATATTTAAAGTCGGTAAGCCACACATCGACCAGGTCGCCCAGCGCCGCCACGGCACTCGCGCGCTCGTAACCACTCGTGTTGTAGACGATCGGGATAACCAGTCCGCGCGCCCGTGCCGCGGCAATCACGGCAGGCAACAGGTGCGCATAGTGCGTCGCCGTCACCAAATTGATGTTGTTGGCACCCTGGTCCTGCAGTTCCAGCATAATCTCGACCAGGCGCTCAGGCGAAATCTCAAGGCCAAAATTGCCGGTCGAGATCTCGTGGTTCTGGCAGTAGATACATTTAAGCGAGCAACCGCTAAAGAAGATCGCGCCCGAACCGGCCTCGCCCGAGATAGGCGGCTCCTCCCACATATGAAGCGCGGCGCGGGCCACCTTGAGCGTGTCGTTAGCACCGCAGACGCCGTGCGCGCCCTCATCGCGCGCCGCACCGCAACGGCGCGGACACAAATGGCAGGCGGGCGAAAAAAGTTCGGTCAACGACGTCGGCATAAAAACATGCTCCAAAACAACGATTCAGCAGCTCAAACGTAAAGGGCCAGACCGGGTAGACGGCTCCGTCCCTAAGGCGCCGTAATCGTCCGACACGATTTTTGTAATGTCAAGACTGGAATCGATAAAGTGCCGCTTTATGATGTAGTTATTCCGCCCCCCGCGGAGCAACTGGGTGAACCGTCGCGTTTATTTAGGGAGCCCACACAGTCGTGCCTAGTACAGGTATCCTTCGTTGTTAAGGACGCTGGAACAGTCGATGAGGGCACCCACCTGTTTTAGGTGGGTTCATTTTCGTAACGTGGGGGGTGGTTTTCTTTTGCCGAAAATCACCATACAGTCCATATGGATCCCCGCCGGCATCCCGACAAGCCATCGACAACATTCCAATATCTGGTATGCGCGTGATAATCGCACGGTGCAAACCTCCGCACCCCCCTCGGTCGAGTATCATGGGACAGCTATGCCATTTCCGCGTAGCAACCTTTGACCTTTTCCTTCGACGCTTGGCGGTTTTTAGATTCATGGCTTCATCCCCGAGCTACATACCGTACCTATGCGTGGCAGCGGCGGCCTTTATCACGACCTTCCTCGCGGTGCCCCTGGTCAAGCGCTTGGCAATTAAACTCGATGCCGTCGACTATCCTTCTAAGCGCCGCATCAACACCAAGCCCATCCCGCGTTTGGGCGGAACGGCGGTGTTTTTGGGCCTGGTCGTTGCCTGCATTGTGCAAATCCTAGGCACCTGGCACCTAGGCTGGCCACCCGTCCTGGTGCCGCACCCGCGCCTTCACATTAGCTATCCCATGCTGGCGCTCTCCTTTACTGTCATCTTTGCGACCGGCGCTATCGACGACGTCTTCCAGCTCAAGCCCAAGCAAAAGCTGGCCGGACAGGTCCTCGCCGCGCTCATCGCCTGTATCGGCGGCCTAAAAATCGGCGTCATCGTCAACCCGTTTGCCCCCGGCGAGATCATACTCGGATGGCTCGCCTACCCCATCACCGTAATCTATCTGGTGGCATTCACCAACATCATTAACCTCATCGACGGCCTCGACGGCTTGGCCACGGGCATCTGCGGCATCGCCTCATTCACCATGTTTTCGATGGCCGTTCTCTCGGGCCGTATCGACGCCGCTGCGCTCTCCATTGCGCTCTTTGGCGCCTGTCTGGCCTTTTTGCGCTACAACTTCAACCCCGCAAGCATCTTCTTGGGCGACTCGGGGTCGTTGCTTCTGGGCTTTGCACTGGGCTCCATCTCGCTGCTCAACGTGAGCCGCACCGCCGCACTCACCTCGCTTATCATCCCGCTCATCGTTGCCGGCGTGCCCATCATCGACACGTTTAGCGCCATTGTGCGCCGCAAGCGCGCCCACATTAGCATCGGGCAGGCCGACAAGGGCCACATCCACCACCGCCTGATCCAAGAAGGCTACAACCAAAAACAGGCTGTGCTGCTCATCTATGCCTGGTGCATTATGCTTTCGGCCGGCGCCGCCGCCATCAATCAGGTCGAGGTGCCCATGCGCGTGCTCATCTTTACCGTGCTCGCCATTGGCTCGGCGGCCTTTGCCAAGCATCTACATCTGTTTGAGCCCGTGCTGCGCCACCATTACAACAAGCGCACGCACGAGGACGAGCTCGTCACCCCCGACGACCCCGCCTTTAAGCAGGAGGAGCAGGCAGCCGAGGAGCGCAAAGAAGAGCGCCACCACAAGCTCTAGGGCAAGCTGCCGAGGATGTGCCAAGGCACCGTTGGCGAAGCGCGGCCGCGCCGCGCCCATCGCACATCCCGCAGCACGCGCGTCCCTCTCCCGCCCCCTCGCCTACTTACGTTCCGCCCCTCCAATAAACGCGTTATCATTTTGACCAATGAACATACGTTAGGAGCAATCATGCCAAACGAGAACAGCTACGAAGTCGCGCTGCAAAAGAGCAACGCCATTCGCGAGGGCCTGGCCAAGACGCCCGAGAAGTTCACCATGCTCACCGGCGACCGCCCGACCGGTCGTCTGCACCTGGGCCACTACTTCGGTACCCTCAAGGGCCGTGTTGAGCTGCAGAACATGGGCGCCAAGACCAACGTGCTCATCGCCGACTACCAGGTCATCACCGACCGTGACACGACCGAGCACATCCAGGACAACGTGTACAACATGGTCATGGACTACCTTGCCTGCGGCATCGACCCCGACAAGACCATGATCTACGCGCACTCCGCCGTGCCCGCCGCCAACCAGCTCATGCTGCCGTTCCTGTCGCTGGTGTCCGAGGCCGAGCTGGCGCGCAACCCCACCGTCAAGGCCGAGATGGAGGCCTCGGGCCACGAGCTCACCGGCCTTCTGCTCACCTACCCGGTACATCAGGCCTGCGATATTCTGTTCTGCAAGGGCAACGTGGTGCCCGTCGGTCGCGACCAGCTGCCGCACATCGAGCTTACCCGCACCATCGCACGCCGCTTTAACAACCGCTACGGCAAGGTATTTCCCGAGGTCGAGGCACTGCTGTCCGAGACCCCGCTACTGCCCGGCCTTGACGGTCGCAAGATGAGCAAGAGCTACGGCAACGCCATCAACATCTCGATGACCGCCGAGGAGACGGCCAAGCGCATCAAGAAGAGCCAGACCGACTCCGAGCGCATGATCACGTTCGATCCCGAGAACCGCCCCGGCGTGTCCGGCCTGCTTTCGACAGCCGCCATCTGCACCGGTCGCTCCGAGGTCGAGATTGCCGAGGAGATTGGCATGGGCGGCTCCGGCCAACTCAAGAAGTACGTGACCGAGGCCGTCAACGAGTACTTCGCACCGATCCGCGAGCGTCGCCAGCGATACGAGAACGATCTGGACTATGTGAAGGACGTCCTGCACGAGGGCAACCGTCGCGCCAACGAGATCGCCGAGCAGACCCTAGCAGAGGTTCAGGACGCCATGGGTATGGTGTACTAGACCGATCTGCTGGCTTGAGCTTTCGATTGCTTTAGGGCGGGCGCTACAGCGTCCGCCTTTTTTTGGAGCCGGACCGCTTCGGCTCCGTCCATCGCACTCCCCCGACAAACAGGAACAGGCCCGCCGGCAGTTAGTTGCCAGCGGGCCTGTTCCCGAAGTACACCGTTGAATCGCACAGAGGGGAGGAATGCGAATCAAACTCAACAGGGCAGGCTTTTTCATCGCCTATTGCCTGCTCCGTTGCTGAAACCAATATAGTTCACCGTGGTTTACTTTCTAGCATCAATATGCGCCGCCATACCTTCTCCATAAGTTAGCTCCGGTAAACCTGCAACGGAAAACCGCCACGAAGGGGACAGGCACCTTTGTGGTGGTTTTGGCCACGGCAGAGCCGCTAGAATCCGGCAGGCCAGCGACAGGCGGCCAAGTCGACGTGCATGTCGTCCTTAAACGCCACACCCTCCCCTAGCAAAAGCTCACGTTGAGCATCAGGGCCGCCAAAGGCAAAGCCTTCGCAAATGCGGCCGTCGGCAAACACCACACGATGGCAGGGAATCTGGCCGGGGCGCGGATTACTATGCAGGGCATACCCCACGTACCGCGCACTTCGTGGGCGACCGGCGAGCAGCGCCACCTGACCGTAGGTGGCGACCATCCCCTCGGGAATCTGCTCGACCACCTCGTACACCCGTTCAAAAAAGCCCTCAGACGCCATTGCTCGCTCCCTTCCACCCGGAAAAGCATAAACCACCACAAAGGTGCCTGCCCCCTTTGTGGTGGTTTATGGCAGGTCGGTTAGTTGGCGGGCTGGAAGAAGGCTACGGCTACGGCGCCGGGGCCAACGTGGGTACCGATGGTGGCGCCGATGGTGTGAACGGGCAACTCGCCCTCGGTGTGGCCAGCCCAAAGTGCCGCGCTGTCCTCGATATACTTCTTGAGCACCGCATCCGAAAGACCCGTATAGCCGAGCGCCAGCGGCATGGAAAAGTCGATGCCGCCCGCCTTTTCGACCTTTTGGTTCAGCAGGTTGCGGCCGTTCTTGGAACCGCGCGCCTTGCCCAGCTGCACGATCAGACCGTCCTCGACAGCCACCACGGGCTTCACATTGAGCAGCGTGCCCACGGCGCCGGCCGCAGCAGATAGACGACCGCCGCGCACCAGGTACTCCAGCGTCTCGAGCAGGCCGATAACCACCACACGGTCGCGCACGGCCTCGACAGCCGCCGCGATCTGAGATGCACTGCGGCCCTCGTCCACCAAGTGCAGCGCATACTCGACCAGGACGCGCTCGCCCAGGGTGACGTTGTTGCTGTCTACCACGAACACGTCGCCGCCCGGCGCCTCGGCAAGTGCGGTACGGGCACTCTGATTGGTGCCCGAAAGCTTAGCGCCCACGGTAATAATCACAGCCTCATCGCCGGCCTCACGCGCCTCGGCAATAGCCTGCGAAAACGCGTACGGGTTGACCTGGCCGGTCTTTGGCAGCTCATCGCGCTCCACGAGCATCTCGTAAAAGCGCTGGTGATCGATGTCGACGCCATCCATGTACACATCGGTGCCAAAGGTAACGGACAGCGGCAGAACACGCAGAGCGGGGTGCTCAGCCGGCGACATATCGCTCGCGGAATCGGTAATAATACGAATGGACATAGCGAATCCTTTCTTTCGCGGACCTCTCGCGGGGAATTTTGACAGCAATGCCCCGGCACGGCATACGCACTCAAACGGGACTATGCAGTTGTTAATTGGAAGCAAATGCCTTGGCGGCCTTAGATCTCGCGCAGGGTGTTGAGAATCGTGCGCAGCGACGCATACATCTGCTCGCGCTGTTCCACACCCATAGCCTTACCGGTGGTATCGAGCACCTCGCGAATGATGCGGTCCGCCTCGCTCATGCTCTCGCCGCCCAGAGCGGTCAGGCGCACCGGAGCACGATACTTAACGGCGGCATCGCCCGAATCATCGACCTCGACGTAGCCACCCTCCTCCAGATGCGCCAGCGTACGCGAGACGGCGGCGCGGGTCACGCCTGCCATGCGAGCCAGGTCGGCGCCAGTCAGGCCGTCCTTGCTGCGCTCAAGATAGTACAGGCACATAACGTCGGAGCCCTTGAGACCCAGCCTTGCGCCCTCAGACGTCTTAATGCGCTGGATCTCCTTGTAGAGTCCGCTGATCAGTCCGACAAAGTCCTCGAAACGTGTCTCGTCGCTCTGCTGCATGGGAGACGACCGCCTTTCGCTTGCATAATGCTAACGGGTAAACATCTTAGCCGCATAAGGCGACACCCGTACCCAAATACCCCATTTGTTAACCCATCAACATAAAAACCACCACAAAGGGGACAGGCACCTTTGTGGTGGTTTGGGGCATCAATAGGTTCTAGGCGCCGCTACAGCTCCACGCAAGGATTGTCGCGGGCCACAAGCGTCTTAATGACAACCGTCGCTCCCAGATAGCGCTCAAGCAGCTCGGCTAAGCGATCGATCGCAGCCTAGCAATCCCCCATCCGCTCGGGCTCCACGCACTCAATCGCCAGGAACGCATCGGCCGAATCATCGGACAGCGCCGTTCGAACGCCGTCGCGCCAGTTCCAGCAGCGGCACACGGCGCCCGCATCATCGATGTAGGCGAGCTCGCCGGGCAGCGTCGGATCGTCCGCCTCCTCGCCAAGCGGCAAGAACGCATCGCCACCGTCGGTCACCTTCAGGCGAAGGTCTCCCTCGATCGCATGCAGATCCTCGCCTCCCACGGGCAGCGCGTAGGTCAGCGACACCGTGTTGTAGATGTCCACCGCGGGCGTAATGTGGCCCACAGGCTTGCCCTTAAGCACGCGCTTGAGCAAGTTCTCGATCGAGCAGCGGGCGCCCTTTTTAGTCTTGAACAGCCGGTACGCGTCGCGCCATGCCTTGACCGGCGCGTTCTCGCTGATGGTATCGCTAGTCAGGTGGCGCTCCGCATCGATGTTGGCGCGGTCAAGCAGCGCGGCGATCGCATCCACGTCCTCTTGAGGAATCTGAGCCGTGGGCTTCATGCCCTCCACGACCACAACACCGACCGCTGCCTGCGGAAACAGCTCCCAGAATGAATCCTCGGCAATAAAGCTCTTCATACGCTCTCCCTTCATTATGCACGCCCGAGTGAGGGCGCCTAAACAAAAAGCGCCCTCACAACGGCCACCTTCAAAGTCCTACGGTGCCGTCACAAGAACGCTTGCGCTGTCCCCATCCGGAGAAGGGGACGATATGTCAGGCGTATTGTAACCCGAGTCATCCACGTGAGCAAAACCACCACAAAGGTGCCTGTCCCCTTTGTGGTGGATATGGACTCACGGCGAAGCTAGTGGCGGAGTCCCAGCAGGCCGCGGCCGCGATGACGGGCCTCGGCGGACACCTGGGCGTGCGGGCCGGCGGCTTTGACGGACTCGGGCAGGTGCGAGTACTTCTTCTCGAAGTTCTCCTCAAACATCACCGCCAGGTTGTGCGCGGCCTCGTCGTAGCGCGCGGTGCTCTGCCAGTATTGGCGCGGCACCAGGATGCCATCGGGCACGCCGTGGCACGTCGTGGGAATGTCGACGTTAAAGATGTCGTCGTGCACGAACTCGCTATCCTCGATGGTGCCGTCGAGGGCGCGCGCGACCAGCGAGCGCGTGTAGGCCAGCTCGATGCGATGACCCACGCCGTAGCCGCCGCCAATCCAGCCGGTGTTGACCAGGTATACGCGCGTGCGGCCGTCGGCAATGCGCTCGCCAAGCATCTTGGCGTAAACCATGGGGTCGAGCGGCATAAACGGCTCGCCGAACAGCGAAGAGAACGTGGGCGTGGGCTCGGTGACGCCGACCTCGGTGCCGGGAATCTTAGCCGTAAAGCCCGTCACAAAGTGGTACATGGCGGCATCGGCCGTCAGGCGTGAGATGGGCGGCAGCACGCCAAAAGCGTCGCAAGTCAAGAACAGCACGACACTCGGAGTGGTGCCCATGCCCTTAGTCCACGCGTTAGGAATGTGCTCCACGGGATAGGCCACGCGCGTGTTGTGCGTGATCGAGATGTCGTCGTAGTTGGGCTTGCGGTTCTCGTCGAGCACCACGTTTTCGCAGATGGCGCCAAAACGGACGGCGTTGAAGATCTCGGGCTCGTGGAAGGCGTCCAGGCCCTCGCATTTGGCGTAGCAGCCACCCTCGATGTTGAAGATGCCCATGTCAGACCAGCCGTGCTCGTCGTCGCCGATCAGCAGGCGCGTGGGGTTGGCCGAAAGCGTAGTCTTGCCGGTACCGGACAGGCCAAAGAACACGGCGGTCTCGTGCGTGACGGGGTCCATGCTGGCCGAGCAATGCATGGGCAGCACGTCGTCCTCGACAGGCAGCAGGTAGTTCATGACACTGAAGATGGACTTTTTGATCTCGCCGGAGTAGCCGGTACCCGCGACCAAAATCACGCGCTCCTGGAAGTTGATGACTACGGCGGCGCTGGAGTTGAGGCCCTTGATGGCAGGGTCGCACTGGTAGCCGGGTGCCGCGAGCACGCAGAAGTCGGGCTCGCCGGTGCGCGCGATTTCACGGGCGAGCGGACGGGCGAGCATTTGCTTAATGAAGAGTGCCTGGCTGGCACGCTCGCAGGCAACAAGCAGGCGACGCGTATGGTTGCGGTCGGCGCCGGCCATGCCGCGGGTGACGAACACATCGCGCTCGTTGAGATAGTCGACGATGCCGGCTTTGATGACCTCGTAGCTTTCGACGGACAGCGGGCGGTTGACGGCGCCCCAGGCAATCTTGTCGTGGACATCGGGGGTGTCAACGATAAAGCGGTCGTTGGGCGAACGTCCGGTACGCTCCCCCGTCTCGATCACCAGCGCGCCGTTGGATGCCATGCGGCCTTCGTTGCGGCGGATGGCATGCTCGACGAGCTCTGCCGCCGGCAGGTCCACCAGCAGACGGGGTTGATTCTCGGCGGGATCTTCAACGAGCGTAATACCAAAGTTGGACAGAACTTCTGCAGGGGTAACACCAGGCATGGGGCCTCCTTTAAAAACGCGACACGTTGACGCGACGCGCACTTTACTCACGTAAAGCCCGTTGTACCCGATATGCAAAAACGTTTTTGCGGCAAGGGCGGCAAGCCCGCCCAACGGTCAAAAATCGCAGGCAAGCGGCCTAGTCATTGGGGACGCTTTTAAACGACTAGTCATTGGGGACACTCTTGAACAGACAACATTCAAGGAGTGTCCCCAGATGCCGGCACTTAGGGACGTTCCCAAAGTGCCGGCACATAAGGAACGTCCCTAAGTGCCGACTACAGCGGCAGGCCTTGGCCGAGCATGGCTATGGCGCTCATCAGGACCAGCATGCCGGCGGCGTAGGGCAGGACGGCGCCCAGGAGTTCGGCATCCTTACCGCGCACGAGCACGGCGGCAAGACCAATGGCGAGGGTCTGCGGCGAGATCATCTTACCGGCGGCGACGCCCAGGGCGTTCAACGCGACCATCCAGTAGTCGCTCACACCCAGCGCAGTGGCAGCCTGGCTCTGAATGGGGCCAAACAGCATGCCCGAGGACGTGCCCGAGCCGGTCACAAACGCACCGACTGCGCCGATCCACGGAGCAAGAATCGGGTACAGCCCACCGGCGACGGCGATGCAGAACGCGCTGATCGAAGAGATCATGCCCGCATAGCCCATCACCTTGGCACAGCCCAGCACCGAAAGCATCGTGATCACCGTCGGCATCATCTGCTTCACAGTCGCGGCCAGCACCTCGCCCATCATGCGTGGCGAAGCACCCTGAATGGCACCGCCGACAAACGCCGCCAGGAAAATCCAGACGCCTGGCGTGTTGATCCACGAAAACGTAAGCATACCGGGATTCTCACCGCAATACACCTGCACATGGCTCGCAAACGGCGCGAGCGCAGCATGTACAGCGGGCACCAGATTAGACGTGCCCAGCAGCAACACAAAGATCAGGATGAAGCACGACCAGGCCGAAAGCGCCGACTTAACGGTGAGCTTCTCCCCCGCCTCGATATTCATGTGAAAGCGTGCGTCCAGATGCCCCGACTTCTCGGCACGCATGGCAAGCGCAGCTGTCAGCGCGAGCGAAACGATGGATCCTACGACCACGGCCAGCTCGGGGCCCACAAACATGGCAACGACCAGAGCCGCGCCGACAAACGACACGCCGGAGAGCAACGCCACGCCGGCAACACCGTGCAGACGCTCGCCCACACTCGCGGCATTGCCCTGGTCATCGGCAACACGGCCCGCAACCAGCACAATAAATAGCGGCATCACCACAAAGAACGGTGCGAGCTGCACCAGCTGAACGGTCGCTAGGTGAAGGGAATCCAAACCCACCAGGTCGGCAACGGACACCGTGGGGATGCCGATGGAGCCGTAGGGCGTGGGCACGCCGTTGGCCAGCAGGCAGATGAGCACGGCAGGCACGGCCTCAAAGCCCAGGCCCGCGAGCATGCCGGCGGGAATGGCGACAGCGGTACCGAAGCCGGCCATGCCCTCCATAAAGCCACCGAAGCACCAAGCCACGAGCAGCGCCAGCAGACGGCGGTCGCTGCTGATGGAGGTGATCATGCTGCCGATCACGTCCATGGCGCCCGTACGAACGCACAGGTTATACGTGAACACCGCGGCGATGATCACCAGGACGATGGGCCACAGAGCCATCAAAAAACCTTCGAGCGAGGCGGTCGCGATCTGCGCTGCCGGCAGGTGCCACCATGCGAAGGCAAGCAAGCACGAAAGGACAAACGATCCGATAGCGGCCTTCCAAGCTGGCCATTTAAAGCACAGCAGCATCACGACCAGCCAAATAATCGGCACAAGAGCCAGTAAGAATGCGGCGACGTCCATAGGTAGAAGCTCCTTGGTACCGCGTGGGCGGCATCGGGGGTGTCACAAAACTTCAACAGGATACCGCACGTTTACCGACAAATTACAGCCGCCCGCCGAAATTATTGAACAATCCGTTCAAAAACACGAGCGAACACCGTCGCGTCTATACTAAAGCGCAGCAATAGAAAGGACTCCGCTTTGAGTATCACGCCCCTCGATAGCATTCGCCGCGCCATCGCCCGCCGCAACGGCACCTCCAACCCCGCTGCATCGAAGGACGGCGCCGCGAAGGCCCAGGGCGGCCGCATCGAGAACGGCCTCTTCCCTGCCTCGCACACTGCCGAGGAACTCGCACGCATCCAAGAGCTGAGTCAGCGCAACGCCGGCGGGCCCGATAGCAGCCAAGCCACACGTCGCCGGCGCGAACGCGATCGCAAGCCCGGCCCCGTC
The DNA here is from genome assembly GCA_900544465.1 of uncultured Collinsella sp. GTDB lineage: Bacteria > Actinomycetota > Coriobacteriia > Coriobacteriales > Coriobacteriaceae > Collinsella. Next base: position 19,162 of record UQVT01000008.1, read on the forward strand.
CGCCGCATGGTCAACGCTTGGTGGAACCGTCTGCTCGGCGCCGTCTACGGCGGCGGCTTCTCCATGCAGGAAGCGGAATACGAGGAGCACGCCACCAGTCACGACTATCTTTGGAACACCCTGGGCACCGCCGTATGGGGCATGGCGTTTCCGCTGCTCACCATTGTGTCGACGCAGCTCGTGGGCGCCGAGGAGGCCGGCAAGTTCTCCATCGCCTTTGTTACCGGCACGCTCATCATGATCGCGTGCAACTACGGCGTGCGCAACTTTCAGGTCTCGGACATCGACGAAAAAACCTCCTTCGCCTCCTACCAGCTCAACCGTTGGCTTTGCGGAGCGCTCGCACTAGGATGCGGCCTCACGTACAGCAGCGCACGCGGCTACGATGCGCAGATGGCCACGATCGGCCTGGGCGTCTACCTCTATAAGGTGATCGACGGCATCGCCGACGTGTACGAGGGCCGCCTGCAGCAGGCCGACAAGCTCTATTTGGCCGGCATGAGCCAAACGCTGCGTTCCGCCGGCGTCATCGCGGTCTTTAGCGTGGCACTGTTCCTCACGCGCAGCATGCCCATCGCGGCCATGGCCATGGGCATCGCCGCGATTGCCTCGCTCGTGCTGGTCACCGCCCCGCTCGCCCTGCTCGAGACCGAAAAATCACGCCGCATGAGCCTGCGCGAGGCTGGCCACCTGTTTATCCAGTGCGCCCCGCTCTTTGGCGCACTGTTCCTGTTTAACCTTATCGAGAGCATGCCCAAGTTCGTGATGGAAGGCGCGCTGGCCTACAAGTATCAGCTGTACTTTAATGCCCTGTTCTTTCCGGCGCAGGGAATTTTGTTGAGCATTGGATTTATCTATAAACCGCAGCTCCTGCGTCTGTCGAGCATTTGGGCGAATCCGCGCAAGCGTCGCCGCTTTGACCTGATTATTGTTGCCGTTATGGCGCTGATCGTGGTCATCACCGGCGTGTGCGCCGCATTTATGGCAGGTCCCGGTATTCCCCTCATGAGCTTTATGTACGGTCTCAGCTTTGAACGCTACCGTACGCTGGCGCTGCTGATGGTCGTCGCCGGCGGCGTCACCGCGGCCATCGACTTTATCTACGCCATCATCACGGTGCTGCGCCACGCTGGAGATGTCACCAAGATCTACCTGATCTGCTTTGCCGTGAGCGTGGTGCTCCCGGTGATTCTGATCAATCTGCTCGGCCTGATGGGCGCCGTCGTGAGCTACCTAGCCATCATGGCCCTACTGCTGGTACTGTTGATTATCGAGTACGCCCACATCCGCCAACGCATAGAGAGGGACCGGAATCCGTACGGCGCCTAATTGCGGCGATGGGAGAAGCTAATTTGCGGTGGAATCACCCCGGCTGGAGTCTCGTTGCGGACACGCAAAACTAAGTGAGTAGACTTTTACCGAATCCCGGACCACACCGACAAAGCACAAGTCCGTGACCAGCGGTTTTATTGAGGCAAATATGTTGGGTGCTCGGCATTTCCAAAAAAGTCTACTCACTTAGCCAGCGGGCAGCCAAATGATTATTTAATCCCCGTCCCTGAAAAATCAATTTGCGGGCAGAAGGGCAAAAGTAGTCAAAAAAGGCCCCGTCCAAAATTAGCTACCCCTTGCACCGATTATTCGCCCGGGTTGATATTCGCGTAGAACTCCGCCCCATCATCGAGCCGCAGGATGCCCACGCGACCGAACTCGGAGCCGGTGGCGGCGGCGCAATCGATATCGATGCGATCGGGCACGCCGGCAGTGTCCTCGCCGCCCAAGCGCACGATCTGCCCTCGTCCCGATTCCTCATCGAGCCCCGCAAGACCACCGACCTCGCAATAACGCCCGAGCGACACCGTTGGCGTGTGGCCACTCACCACGACCGAACCCTTGCCCTCGGCAGAAAGCAGCCCCGTCGGGGCATCCCAATAGCCATGGCGAATCCAGAGCAAGTCATCGGACGACTGTACGGCGAGCATTTGCTGCAGCAGCTCGCGATCGGCATCGACCGCTCCCCTGCCGTCGCCGCAATCGACACCATGCTCAAGCAAAAACGCACGCGCCGCCTCGGTCTGAATGCCGGCGTGCACCAGCAGGTACGGCCGCTCGGCAGTCTCGACCACCGCGTAGAGCGGCAGCGCGGCCATCCATCGCACGAGCTCCTCGTATGCCTCAAATTCCATGTCGTTGAGCTGCTCGCGCGTCGTCCAGCCACCGTTGATATCCCAGGTCTCGGCATCGAGCGGATCCTGGCCAATGATGGCATCGAGCATGATCTGCTCGTGATTGCCCTTGAGCACGCGGGCGTTGGGCAGCGAGCGCACGAGCTTAATAACACCGACCGGATCGGGCCCGCGATCGATCATGTCGCCCAGCACGTACAGTGTGTCGTCGGACGTCAACGAGATCTTAGACAGGGCCTCGTCAAGCGCACGCACGTGCCCGTGAGCGTCAGATGTCACATAGATCGCCATGGTACGCCTCTCCTTGCATTGCGGCCGAAGCCCGGCGCCGCAACTAAAACTTCAAGTTGAACTTAAACGTTACCCATTGTACTCCGTTGCAATAAAGCTGGAAAGGGTTTCCGAGCAGAGGCAAAGACGGCAGCCGTCTATGACGATATCGCGCATGCCCGCAATCCAACCCCATAAACCCACCATCTTTGGGTACAAATAACCGCAGACAACTGACCGTGCCACGCCAACCACCCAGGAGCGGACACTCCCTATGAACCAGATTCTTCTCTTTATCGGCCTCGTCATTATTCTGTGCCTGACCATCAAACCCGTCGGCAAAAAGCTCCCCTTCCCCACCCTGCTCATCTTTATCGCGCTCGGCATGCTGTTGGGCGTCAACGGCCCGGCGCATATCGACTTTAGCGACTATGCGCTCACCGAAACCGTCTGCAGCACGGCGCTGTTGTTCATCATGTTCTACGGCGGCTTTAACACCAACATCGACCGCGCCAAGCCCGTCGCCGCGCCCGCGGTGTTGCTGAGCACGCTCGGCGTCGTCATCACCGCAGGCATCACCGGCGTGTTCGCCCACTTTGTGCTGGGCTTCGACTGGATCGGCGGCCTGCTGCTGGGATCGGTCGTGCCGTCGACCGATGCGGCCAGCGTCTTTAGCGTGCTGCGCGAGCACAGCCTTTCACTGAGGGGCGGCACCGACTCGCTGCTCGAGGTCGAATCGGGCTCCAACGACCCCGTCGCCTACATGCTCACCGCCGTGCTCGCCACACTCGCGGCCGGCGGCGACATCAACATTCCCGCACTGCTGGCCAAGCAGATTATCCTGGGCGCGGGCCTGGGCCTTGCCATCGGCTGGGCGGCGGGCCGCCTGATTGAACGCGCGCACGCAACGGCCGAGGGCGCGCAGACCATCTTTTTGTTCGCCGTGGCGATCGTCGCATACGCGCTACCAAGCTATCTGGGCGGCAACGGCTTTTTGGCTGTATACCTGGCCGGCATTGTGCTGGGTGCCAGTGACATCACCGGCAAGGTCGAGATGGCGCACTTCTTTGACACTCTCACCGAGATGGCCGAGATGACCATCTTCTTTTTGCTGGGCCTGCTCGTCACACCCGCACGCCTGCCGCAAATGCTGCTACCGGGCCTGGCACTCATGGCATTTATGTTCTTTGTGAGCCGCCCCATCGCCGTAGGCATGCTGCTGGCGCCGTTTAGGACGAACCCTCGCCAGATCGCGCTCGTAAGCTGGGCGGGTTTGCGCGGCGCCGCTTCGGTCGTGTTTAGCCTCTTTGCCGTGGTAGCCGGTGTTCCCGGCGGTCACGACCTGTTTGACCTGGTGTTTGTGATTGCCGTGTCGAGCATTGTGGTGCAGGGCTCGCTGCTGCCGGCGGTGGCCAAGAAGCTCGATATGATCGATGCGGAAGGCGATGTGCGCCGCACTTTTAACGACTACCGCGACGAGGACGGCATGTCGTTCGTCAAGCTCAAGGTAGGCGCTGGACATCCGTTTGCCGGTCGCTCGCTCGCCGATATTGGCAGCGCCACAGACATGCTCGTGGTCCTGGTGCTGCGCGATGGCGCGCACCCGGTGCTGCCCAACGGCGATACTGTAATTGAGGAAGGCGACCTTCTGGTCATGGCAGCGCCGACGTTTGAAGAACGTGCCGAGGTTACGCTGCGCGAGGTCACCGTGACGCCCCACGGTCGCCTGGCCGGCCAGCGTCTGCGCGATGTGCCGCAAGGCAAGCATCCGTTTATTGTGGTGATGCTCAAGCGCGAAGGCCAAACGATCATCCCCGACGGCAACACCCTCATATACGCCGGCGACGAAGCCGTCATCGCCACACTCGCGTCGTAGCCATCCCCACCCATAAGTTGCGGTGAAATAGGGATTGAATGGGGGTGCGGACGATTTCTTGGACCGCGCCTAGGCGTATCCAAGCTTCCTGCGGT
>UQVT01000009.1 GCA_900544465.1 uncultured Collinsella sp.
CGGATTTGAGGACGGCCGAAGAGGCGTCAGCAGGTCAGTGGGTCATCGTCCCGGCATTCAGCATCAGGGTAGCGCTGCGACGCGGAAATCGCGCGCCGTTGCCGCGCCCCGCAGTGCCCGCTTCCCCCGAGAACAATTATCAGTGCAGGTAGACTGGTTGCGTATTTTCGGAAAACCGGGGGATGGTCGACCCATACGGGTTAAACGTATTAGATAGGCCGCTTTCGTGGCGCGGCCCCAAAACAGTCTTTTGAGACGGGTGGTATCCTTGGTAGCCCTGTGCTGCAAACGCACCTTAAACGCAAGGAGTCCCATGGATCTTATCGCCCAGCTCGCCCACGAGCTCAACCTTAAGGCCGCCAACATCGAGGCGGCCGTCAAGCTCATCGACGAGGGCAACACCATCCCCTTTATCTCGCGCTACCGCAAGGAAGCCACGGGCGGCATGGACGACGTCGCCCTGCGCGCACTCGACGAGCGCCTGTCCTACCTGCGCAATCTTGAGCAGCGTAAAGAGGACGTCATTCTGCTCATCGACGCACAGGGCAAGCTCACGCCCGAGCTCGAGCAGCAGATTCGCGAGGCCACGCAGCTCCAGCGTGTCGAGGACCTCTACAAGCCCTACCGCAAAAAGCGCATGACCCGCGCGCAGAAGGCCCGCGAGGCAGGCCTGGAGCCGCTTGCCAACATGATCATCATGCAGGCCTCGGCCAAGGGCAGCGCGCTCGACACCGCCGCGGCCTACGTCAACGAGGAAGCCGGCTTCGACACGCCCGAAAAGGCGCTCGCCGGCGCGGCGGACATCGTGGCCGAGACGGTGGCCGAAGACCCCGAGAACGTCGCCGACCTGCGCGCTTTTACGCAAAACACCGCAGACATCGTCGTCGAGGCCACCGACCCCACCGAGAAGACCCCCTACGAGCCGTACTACAGCTATGATGAGCCGCTGCGCCGTATACCCAACCACCGCGTGCTGGCTATCGACCGCGGTGAGCGCGAGGGCAAGCTCCGCGTGCGCGTGAACGTCGACGGCGCCGCCGCCACGGCACGCCTCGGCAGCCGTTGGCCCCGACGCCAGGGCGTCTTCGCGCCCGTCTTTGACGCCGCCATCGCCGACGGCTACAAGCGCCTCATGGCCCCCTCGCTGGAGCGCGAGGCCCGCGCCAAACTCACCGTCCGTGCGCAGACCGAGGCCATCAATGTCTTTGCCAAGAATCTCGAGGGCCTGCTCTCGGCACGCCCCGTGCACGGCGCCCGCGTGCTCGCGCTCGATCCGGGCTACCGCACCGGCTGCAAGGTCGCCGTCATGGACGAGACCGGCAAGCTGCTCGACCACGGCGTGGTCTATCCCACCAAGCCGCGCCACGACGTCGCCGGCACCAAGCGCGAGCTCGCCCGCCTCGTCAAAAAGGACAGCGTCAACACCATCGTCATCGGCAACGGCACCGCCAGCCGCGAGACCGAGGAAGTCGTCTCGGAGTTCATTGCCGAGCAGGCGCCCAGCCTTCGCTACACCATCGTTAACGAAGCCGGCGCGTCGGTGTACTCCGCCTCCGAGCTCGCCAGCCAGGAGTATCCCGATCTGGACGTCACCGTGCGTGGCGCCATGAGCCTGGGCCGCCGCCTGCAGGACCCGCTGGCAGAGCTCGTCAAGATTCCGCCCCAGTCCATCGGCGTGGGCCAGTACCAGCACGACCTTGACCAGGCCGAGCTCTCACGCACCCTGGGCCACGTGGTGGAGGACGTCGTCAACCGCGTGGGCGTCGACGTAAACACCGCGAGCGCAAGTTTGCTGGGATACGTATCGGGCATTACGCCGAGCGTGGCCAAAAACATCGTGGCCTACCGCGAGGAAAACGGTGCCTTTACCGATCGCCGCCAGCTTAAGAAGGTCCCCAAACTAGGACCCAAGGCATATCTCAACGCTGCAGGCTTTTTGCGCATCAGCGGCGGCAAGAACCCGCTCGACGCGACAAGCGTCCACCCCGAGAGCTACGAGGTGGCCACGTCCGTCCTGAAGCGCGCCGGCGTTGGGGCCAGCGAGCTCAGCCGCGGCGGCGTGCCCGACATCGAGCGCCGCCTGGGCAGCATCTCGGCGCTGGCAAGCGACCTGAACTGCGGCACCCTCACGCTCATCGACATCGTCAACGAGCTCAAGAAGCCCGGCCGCGACCCGCGCGACGACGCACCCGAGGTGGTCTTTAGCCGCTCGGCGCTTTCCATCGACGACCTGGAACCCGGCATGGAGCTCAAGGGCACGGTGCGCAACGTCGTCGACTTTGGCGCCTTCGTCGACGTGGGCGTGCACCAGGACGGCCTCGTGCACATCTCCAAACTGGCCAACCGCTTTGTCAAGCACCCCAGCGACGTGGTGCGCGTCGGTGACACGGTCAAGGTGTGGGTCGAAAAGGTCGATCGCGACCGCAAGAAGATCTCGCTCACCATGGTGCAGGGCAAGTAAACCGCCAAAGCAAAGGTACCCCCTGTAGCGATGTGCAAAATCGCGAGTATTCTGCAAATTCCACCGTTCCGGGTGCCCCTCAGAGACGAAAAAGCAAAAAAACAGCCCCCGTTTTAGCGTCGTCAGAGCCAAAACGGGGGCCGTTCCATGCTTCGGTTAACTGATAAAGACCTTTACGTTGCTGAATACTCTCGATTTTGCACGGCGCAGGCGGGGGTACCTTTGCCCACGGCAGGATATGGAAGCCAAGCGCCAACTTGCTGGCAAGCTCGTGTCGGCAGCCCCGGCCTTTCCTTTGCCTAGCGCGATCCTCGCGAAGCGCGTGAGCGATAGGGAAAGGAAAGGCCGGGGCGAACAGCCCACGGTACAGTCGGCGTTCGCGCTACGGCAGGATATGGAAACCCAAAGCGGCGATATCCTTGGCAAAACCGCGCACGGTATCGAGCGAGACCTCGTACGGGTCGCGACCAATGTTCTTGCGCTTGGCCAGGATGCTGTTGGGCACCGTAATGATCTGGCAACCGCAGGCCTCGGCCTGGTAAATGTTGATGAGCTCGCGCGTGGACGCCCACAGGACCTCACAGTTGGGCTTGGCGGCGGCCTTCTTGACCGACTCCGTCATAAACGGAATGGGATCGACGCCGGTGTCGGCGATGCGGCCGGCAAAGAGCGAGATGATGGACGGCGTCTCGGCGTCAACGGCCTCGACCATCTCGTCGACCTGCTTAGGCGTAAAGATGGTGGTGACGTTGACCTTGATGCCGTCGGTCGAAAGCTTGCGCACCAACTCGGCGGTGGACTCGCCCTTGGTGGTCACGCACGGAATCTTGACGTAGACGTTCTCGGCCCAGGTAGCGATCTCGCGCGCCTCGACCTCCATGGTCTCGACGTCATCGGCAAAGACCTCAAACGAGACGGACACATCGGTGATGTGGGCCAGGACCTCCTTGGCAAACGCGCGGTAATCCGTCACGCCGCCCTTCTTCATAAGGGACGGGTTGGTCGTGAAACCCTGAACGTTGCCGTTCTCGTACATGTCGAGCATGCCCTCGAGGTTTGCACCGTCAGCGAACACCTTGATTGCCATCTGCCTGATTCCTTTCGTTTGCACACGGCCGGTAAGCTGCTAAACACTTTACCTATGTTTATCAAGGCGTGAGCTGCGGGTTTTTTCTTCTCGGCGAACGGTATAAACACCTCAGTGTTTGGATTGATAAATCGATTGAGCATGCAAACGCAAAGAGTCACAGTTTGAGCAAACGCCAGAACGCGGGATTCATTAGATGAGGCCGAAATGCTGCATCGCTGTGACGGTGCCGTCGTGTGCGACATCGTCGGTCACGTAGTCGGCGACCGCCTTGACCTCGGGCATGGCGTTACCCATGGCCACGGCCGTCTCGACAGCGGCGAGCATGCCCAGGTCGTTACCCGAATCACCAAAGCCAAAGGTGCGCGCGTTGCCAGTGCGGCCCAGATACGCCAGCGCTCGCGCCACGCCCACGCCCTTGTCGATGCCCTTGGGGCTCAGCTCTCGATTCCGACCACCGGTGTTGCACAGCTCAAACTCGCGATCGATAAAGCCGTCGTCGTTGGCTACGCGAGCCAAACTGGGCACATCGAGGCACACCTTGCCTACGCGCAGACGGCCGTCGACGCGCATTTCCTCGGCGCTGTGCACCACAGAAGTGCCGATCAGAGACGACTGCTCAACACCCGCGGATTCCAGGGCAAAAGTAGCCACGTTGGTCTCGAAAAAGGCCTCAATCCCTGCCGCAGCCATACGGCGTACAAGCTCCTCGATAACGTCTTCGTCAAAGCAGTCCTCGTGTACCACGCGGCCCTTGACCTCGAGCGTCGCTCCCGCCATGGCAACGACACCCGCCGGGTTCAGCGCGCGCAGGCCATCGGCAATCAGCCACAAGGGACGACCCGTGCAGATAAATGCCTGGTGTCCCGCGTCGCGCAGACGATGAAACGCCTCGACGACCGCCTGCGAGGGGTGAACCGCCGAAAAGTCCTTGTCGGTCATGTTGTCGGGATCGAACGACGTCAGCGTGCCGTCCACGTCAAAAAAGAGCACGGCGGAATCGGGGCACGCATCAATCATATGGGTTCCTTTCGGGGGCGAGAGTAAACGAAGTATCCATCATATAATGGAGCGACGCAACCAGAGAGGTCACCCATGGAATTTTACGCAAGCTGCCCCGAGGGCTTTGAGTCCGCACTCGCCGATGAGCTTAAACGCCTCGGGCTTTCGCATGTTCGCCGGCTGAAGGGCCGCGCTACATTTGAGGGCGAGCTCGAAGAAGGCTACCGCGCCTGTCTGTGGTCGCGCCTGGCGAGCCGTGTGTTCGTGGTACTCGGGCGCTTTGAGGCGCAGGATGCCGATGAACTGTACGACAGCGTTTACGACATCGCCTGGGAGACCATCATCCGCCCCGGCGCCACCATCGCCATCACCGCCCGCGGCGTGACCGAGCAGCTGCGCAACACGCGCTTCTCGGCCCTGCGCGCCAAAGACGCGCTGTGCGACCGTCTGGCCGAGACCACGGGCCGTCGCGCCGACGTCGATGCCGCCGACCCCGATGTTCACCTGTTGCTTTCGCTGCGTCAGCGCCGCGCGAGCATCAGCCTGGACCTTTCGGGCGACCCGCTGTTCAAGCGTCTGCCGCCCGCTGCGACTCGTGCCGGCGAGGGCGCACACGTGTTGCGCCCCGACTACGCCGCCCTGGTGCTGGCGCAGGTCGGCTGGACCGCACTATGCGAGCGCGAGCTGACGGCCGACGATTACGAAAACGAAGCCCTTCCCACGCTGATCGATGCCTCGTGCGCCGGCGGCGGTCTGCTGCTGGAGGCCGTGAACATTCTGACCGACCGCGCCCCGGGCGCCGCACGCGAGCGCTGGGGCTTTGAGGGCTGGCAGCTGCACGACGCTGTCCTGTGGGAGCAGCTGCTTGCCGAGGCGCGCGAGCGCGAGGCGGCAGCGCGCGAGCGCCAGGCGCGCATCGTGGCCGTAGACATCGACCCCGCCGCCCGCAAGACTGCCGAGCGCATGGTCAAGTGCGCCGGCTACAAGCGTTTTGTCGACTTTTGTGCCGCCAAGCCCGCCACCGTGCTGGACCATGCGGGCGCCGTCGCCGGTGCCGCCCTGGTCGCGGACACGACCGAGACCCCGCTTTCGCTCATGCACGATGCCATGACGCTCATCGGCGAGCTGCGCCGCGCCCCCGAGCTCGCTTCGGCGCCGGTCGCCGCTCTCACCCGCGACGGCTTGCTGGCCCGCGCGCTCCACGCCGAGCCCGAGCGCTCGATCGCCGTCATGCCCAATAACGAGGAGGCGGCTCTTGAGGTTTGGCCCTCACTCGACCACGCCGCTGCAGCGTTTGAGGCTGCGACCAGCGCGGATGCCGAGGCCGAGGTTGCGGATGCCAACGAAGCCAACGACGAAGCCGCCGCTTCCTCCATGCCCGAACCTGCCGCCACGCTCGACTTGGGCGACGGCAAGCCGCTGCCCGTGCTCATCCCGGAGTCCGAGCAGTTCGCCAACCGCCTGCGCAAGAATGCCCGTCTGCGCCGCAAGTGGGCCAAGCGCGAGGGCGTGAGCTGCTATCGCGCCTACGATGCCGACCTGCCCGACTACTCCGCTGCCATCGACCTGTACGAGGGTTGCCCGCAGACGCCGGGCCGCTGGCTCGTCATCGCCGAATACGCCGCGCCCAAGACCATCGACCCCGCGCTGGCCCAGGCCCGCATGCTCGACATCTTGGCCATCGCGCCGCGCATCCTTGATGTTCCGGCCGAGCATGTGCACGCCAAGGCCCGCATGCGTTCGCGTGGCGGCTCGCAGTACGGCAAGCAGGGCGCCGGCAAGGGCGGATCGGGCGAGCGCGCCAACATCGCGCGCCGGCGTCTGCCGCTCATCGAAGAAGGCGGGCTCACCTTTGCCGTCAACTTTGACGACTACCTGGATGTGGGCATCTTCCTGGATCATCGCGTCACGCGCAACCTGGTGCGCGAGCACGCCAAGCAGGCGCGCCGCTTCCTCAACCTGTTTGCCTACACCGGCACTGCCACCTGCTACGCGGCCGATGGCGGCGTCGAGGAGACCGTGACGGTCGACCTTTCCAACACCTACCTGGACTGGGCCGAGCGCAATATGCGCCAGAACGGCTTTGTTGGTCCGCAGCATCATTTTGTGCGCGACGACGTGCTCGCCTGGATTCGCGACCAGCGCCAGACGCGCAACCGCTGGGACTTGATCTTTGTCGACCCGCCCACGTTCTCGAACTCGTCCAAGATGGGCCGCCGCACCTGGGATGTCCAGCGCGACCATGTTGAGCTTTTGGCCGGCGTATCGCGCCTGCTCGCACAGGGCGGCCACGCCATCTTTAGCTGCAACCTGCGCGGCTTCCGCCCCGAGACGCGCAAGCTCGCGCGCGCGGGCGTGGTGCTGGAGGACATTACGGCGCAGACCATCCCCGAGGATTTCGCACGCAACCAGAAGGTGCACCACTGCCATATTGTGCGCCGCCTGCCCATTGAGGACGCCATGGCCGAGGTCGGCTTTAGCGCCGAGGAGATTGCCGAGCGTGTCGAGGAGCTGCGCAACCCCGAGGCCCGCAAGCCTCGCGCGGCAGTACCCGCGCACGCGCAGGCCGGAGACCGAGGGCCGCGCGGCGACGGCAAACCCTCCCCCGCCGGCAAGCTCAAAAAGAAGAAGTTCTACGCCAGCAAGCCCAAAGGCAAATAACAAAGTTGCGGTGGAATACGGACTGTTTTGCCTGGAATTAGGCAAATTTAGACCGTATTTCACCGCAACTCATATTGGGATAGTGGTTGGCAATCTAGCCTTGGGTAACCAGGCGATAGCCGATACCCACATGCGTCTGGATATAGCGCGGGTGCGCGGGGTCGGACTCAATCTTCTTGCGCAGCGTGCCCATAAAGACACGCAGGCTCGCCAGGTCGCTCTTGGTTGCCGTGCCCCAAATCTCGTGCAGGATAAACTGGTGCGTCAGCACCTTGTCGGCGTTGTGCGCCAGCAGGCACAGGAGCTTGTACTCGATCGGCGTCAGATGCAGCTCCTCGCCATCCATCGTGGCGATGCCGGCATCAAAATCGATATGCAGCTCACCGGTATCGAACGAGCCCTCGGAGGCAACACCGCCCGTTTGCGCATACGAAAGGCGCCTGAGCGTCGTGCGAATGCGCGCGAGCAGCTCCTCGACCGAAAACGGCTTGGTCAGGTAGTCGTCGGCGCCGGCATCGAGCGCGCGAATCTTGTCCGCATCCTCGCTGCGCGCCGAGACCACAATAATCGGCATACCCGACCATGCGCGCACCGATTCCACCACCTTGACGCCGTCCATATCGGGCAGGCCCAGATCGAGCAGCACGATGCTCGGTGCCTGCGACGAGGCGGCGGCGATGGCGGCATGGGCGGTCTCCACGGCCATATGGCGCAAGCCGTGCGCCTCGAGCGCGGCAACGATAAGGTTGCGAACGGCAGGGTCATCCTCAACGACCAAGATGAGCGGTTTTACGGCAGAGTTCGGCACAGCGCTACTCCTTATCAAACGAAACGTCGGCGGCGGGAAGTTCAATCGTAAAGACCGAACCGTGCGGGTCCGCCGCGGCAACCTCTATGCTACCGCCATGTGCCAACGCAATGGAACGGCAGAGCGAAAGACCCAGGCCAACGCTGCGGTGGCTGTCGGCCAGACCATGGTTGGCGGTATAGAACGACTCGAAGATCCGCTCGCGATCCTCGGGTGCGATGCCCGGACCATCATCGGCCACCGAGCACGCCACGCGTCCATCGTCGACGCTAATCGAAATCATGATATGCGAGCCCGCGGGCGTATAGGTGATGGCGTTGTTCACCAGATTGACCACCAGCTGCACCATCAGGCGCGCATCGACGTTGACGAGCGCCGGCTCATCGCACGCCACCACCTTAAGGTCGTGCTCGCGCACGGCAGGGTTCACGTGGCGCAGCGCCTCCTCGACGATATCGTCCATGAGCTCGAGCGTGGTCGACAGGCGCATACCGCCACCCTCGAGCTTGGTGATGGCGAGCAGGTTCTCGACGGTGGCGTTGAGCCATTGCGCATCCGAGCGAATGGACAGGAGCAGGCCGCGGCGCGTCTGGGCGTCGAGCACGGCGGTGCCGGTCGAGCCCTGGTCGAGCAGCACATCGGCATTGCCCGAAATACTGGTGAGCGGCGTGCGCAGGTCATGCGAGATGGAGCGCAGCAGGTTGGCGCGCAGCTGCTCATTTTTGGCAAGCACCGCCGCCTCCTCGCGGGCCTCCATGGCGCGGGCGCGATCGAGCGCCAGCTCGCCTTCGCTCACGATGGCATCGGCAAGTGTCCGCTCCTCATGCGTCAGCACGTCGGGCTCGGCAACGATAGCCAGCACGCCCACCACCGAGGCGGGGTCGCCCGAGCGCGCGAAGCCGTCGCCTGTGCGAACCGTCAGGTAGATGCCATAAAACGCCGAGCCGCCAAACGTGGCGTCGAGCGGCGTTCCCACATAGGCGGACGCCGAGAGCCGAGGCGGCATCTGCGGCGCCAGCTCGTGCACCGGTGCGGCATCGCCCACGGCCGTGTATGTCGCACGCGGCAGCAGGTCATCGCCCTCGGCGTCGGCGCTGTACCACACGACCGGACAGCCCGAAAGACGCGCCAGCTGCGTCGCCATGGCATGGACAATCTGCTGCTGATCGGCGCACCGCTGCAGCATGCGGTTGGTCTCGAGCACCATATGCGTGCGGCGGTCGCTGGCGGCAGCCTGTGCCAAGGCGCGGCGCAGGGCCAACGCAATCGAGCTCGACACAAGCGAGACCACGAACATGATGAAGAACATGCCGGGATAGCCACGGTCGATAAGCGACAGCGAGTAGCGCGGGTCGACAAACAAGAAGTTGTAGAGCGCCACGGCGGCAGCCGAGCTCAGCAAGCAATACAGGCGACTCCAGGTAAAGAATGCGCACAGCTGAACGGCGAACACATAGACGATCATGATGCTCGGCGCGAGACCCGGATGGTCGAGCAGCGCGCCCACAATCGTCGCCGCGACCAGCAGCCCCACCGATACGCAGGCGTCATACAGAGGAGTGCGGCGCGTCAGCGTTGTGCGCCGCCACCAAAAGCTATCGGCAATATCGCCGTCCGTACGGACGTCCATCGGCGTCCCGCCCCTCTCTCAAAAACAAAAACCACCACAAAGGGGACAGGCACCTTTGTGGTGGTTTCCCTTGTGGTGGTTCCAAGTGTAAAGCCTTCTACGACCGGCAGTCGCTAGACAAACAGCACGTGCGCGAGCAGGGCACACACGCACACCGCGACAAGCACCGTCACCACGATCGAAATCACGCGGTCGGCCATGTCCATGTTGGCACGATTCGTAAAGAACCGATCTTCGGCGGCGTCGACGCGCGCCTCACGCGCCAGCTCGGTCGCAAGATCGCAACCGTCAAGCACCTTTGCATCCATGGTTTCCTCCCAGGACTCAATCCCCGTCAATACAAACCCGCCCGTTCGCAGACAAACCTCGAGCGTCGACTACGGCCGCTCGTTGGGAGCCAGGCGCTGCATCTTGTTCACGGCCTTGAACTTGGTGAACAGCGGCACGTACTCAAAGCTCACGTTGGAGTTCTCCAGACCGTACCAACGCGCGGGCGTGCCGGCGGCGCGGCGAATGATGTACTTGAGCGTGATGGCCGTACGCTCGCTGGGCTCCACATCGCTTTCGGGCGCCAAAAGCTTACGGATCAGGACGAACTTGAACGTGCCGATGTTACCCGGATCCTTGTAGACCGAGTAGTCATGCGTCTGCGGCGGCAGCTCGCCGGTGGCAGCCAGGTCCTGAACAACCTGACGCAGGTAGGCATTGACGCGCTGGTTGATCTTGTAGCCCAGGTACAGATGCACGCGGAACACGTAGTCGGTGCCGAACGTCTCGACCGAATAGGCAAAGGTGTGCGGCTCGTCCATGGTCTCGACATTTACAAACCACCAGGCGCGGGCGCGCTTGGGATGCTTGTCCAAGATCGAATAGACGATATCGCGGTCGATGTAGTCGGTATGGGTGTCCTTGGTCAGGTACACGACGTTGTCGCTCATGCGCTCGTAACGGTCGTCGTCACGCAGGCGCTTGAGCTGCGGCAGGTAGCTGCGCAGCGGCAGCAGCGTAAACTGGCGCTGCTCGACCGCCGTGCCGTTGTACCAGCACACCATAATGCCCATGATGAGTGCAGCCATGAGGATGGTGAAGTAGCCGCCGTGGAAGAACTTGGTGAGCGAGCTCACGAAGAAGAAGCCTTCAAGCAAAAGGAAGAAGGCCGCGAAGATCCACGGAGCAACCTTGAGCTTGCGCTCCTCGTGCAGGTAGAAGAAGAGCAGCAGCGTGGTGCACATCATAGTCAGCGTAATGGCAAGGCCGTACGCGGCTTCCATATGCGCCGAGTTCTGGAACAGCAGCACCACGATGACGCAGCCGACAAGCATGACGTTGTTGACCATGGGGATGTAGAGCTGGCCTTTGGTCTCGGCAGGATAGAAGACCTGCATGTGCGGCATGAGGTCCAGACGGCTGGCCTCGGACACCAGCGAGAATGCGCCGGTGATGAGCGCCTGCGAGGCAATGATGGCCGCGACGGTGGAAAGGCCGACGGCAAACGGGCGCAGGCCCGGGGCGAGCATCTGGTAGAACGGATTGAGGTCGGCAATGCCCATGAGCTCTGGGTTGGCAGCGTTGTTCATAAGCCAAGCGCCCTGGCCCATATAGGAAAGCAGCAGGCAGCACTTAACGAACGGCCAGGTAGCGTAGATGTTGCCGCGGCCGACGTGGCCCATGTCGGAGTAGAGCGCCTCGGCACCGGTGGTGGCAAGGAAGCAGCTGCCCAGAATCATGATGCCCGCGTGGTTGTTGGGGCTCAGCAAAAAGGCGATGCCACGCACCGGGTTGAGGCACAGCAGCACGGCGGGGTGCTGGAAGACAAAGAATAGACCCGTGCCGCCCAGGAACAGGAACCACAGCGTCATGATGGGGCCAAAGGCGTGACCGATCTTAGCCGTACCGATGCGCTGTACCAAGAAGAGCACGATGATGATGGCGAGCGTAATGGCGACGACGCGGCCCTGGTCATCGCCCAGCACGGCATGGACCGCCGGGATGGTGCGCAGGCCCTCGATGGCCGTAGTCACGGTAACGGCAGGCGTGAGGATGCCGTCGGCGAGCAGCGCGGCGCCACCCAGCATGGCGGGGATGATAAGCCACTTGCCGCAGCGCTTGACCAGGCTGTATAGGGCAAAGATGCCACCCTCACCATGGTTATCGGCGCGCAGCGAGATGAGCACATACTTGATGGTGGTCAGCAGCGTGACCGTCCACACGACAAGGGAGAGCGCGCCGAGCACGAACTCCTCCGTCACGCTTCCGATGCCGCCGTTGCCGGCAACGAGCGCCTTGGTTACATACATGGGGCTGGTGCCGATATCGCCGTACACCACGCCCAGCGTGACGAGCATCGCCGAGATGCTCACAGGAATCGCAGCGTGCGAGGCTGCCTCCTTGGCCTTTTGTTCCATAAGCCGGTTTCCTCCCAACTTTAATGTTCGAAGGGATTATAGGTAATCGTCCTATATTTGAATGGCACTGTTTTCCCAGCTAGATAAACATTTATACGGCCTTTAGGCCACCGCGGCGATATGGAATGTGGCAAAGGGACTGTTCCCTTGTCACATTCGTCATTTTCCGAGCCAGTTTTTGAACCACCACTCCATGGAGCGGCTCATCTCGGCCATAAAGGGACTCGTGTGCTTGCGGGTATAGATGTCCACGACGCGCTCCCCCACCTCGCGGGCATGCGGACGGAACATCGCATCCATCTCGGCCACCTGCGCGTCCATGGTCGCGGCGTCGGCGCGGCAGTAGCGCTCCTCGTGCACCAGGTTCACCACGGGATGCGCGATTGCCGGGCGCTCCTTGCGGGGCGTGCCGATGATGAGCATCGACAGCGGCATGGTATACGGAGGCAGATCCAGCAGCTCGGCCACTTCCTCGGCATTCTCGACGATATCACCGATGTAGCAGCTCCCCAGGCCCAGGGCCTCGGCGGCAACCACGGCGTTTTGCGCGGCGATCACGGCATCCTGCGCCGCGATGGCAAAGTCGCCCAGACCCGGTGCACGACGGGGCGACTTGCCCGTGCGCTCTACAAACTCGGGCTCAAAGCAGCCCACATGCTCAAACAGATCGATCCACTTGGCATAATCGACCACAAATATTAGTGCCCAGGGCGCCTTGGCGATCATGGGCTGGTGGTCGCACAGGTCGGCCAGACGATCCAGCGTAGCCTGCTCGCGAATGCTCACGATGGAATACATCATCATGGCGCCTGCCGACGGCGCGCGACTCGCCGCATGCAGAATCGCCGCCCGCTGCTCGTCGTTCACCGCCACAGGACGGTCGTCGTCATCACGCGCGAAGGCACGCGTGGAGGAACGGTGCTCCAACGTGTCCAGCACCGCATTGCCCGTCGTCTCGACCGGATAGCCGCACGTATCCACAGCCTTGGTGCAAACCTGCTCGTTCATCGCCTCATCCTCGCTAATTCTTTAAGAAGCCTTTACGTTTCCGTGTAATTCCCGTCCATTATCGCGCAGGTCGCCACTACATTGCGCCACACCGCCACACGTGCGCGTTAATATGGCTGGTTGTTGTGCGCAGACACCAATTGCAGCGCATATCTTGGTAACAATCGGGTAAACCCCCGCTTTCGTACGTTTTAGTTTGTGAGGAGTCTCAGCATGTTCGCTGCCGCCATCTCGCTCGTCGGTCTTGCGGCGACCGTCTACCTTGTCTTGCGCGAGGCCAAGGCCATTCGCGCTCAGTCGGGCACCGTTGCCAAAAGCGCTCTTGGGTGGAGCGTCGCCTTCGGCCTGTTCCAGGTCTTTTTGACTATTTGGGGCGCCATTGGCCTCGTCGCTCAAAACGAGCCGCTCGCCTTTGTGATGCTCATCCTGACCAACGCCATCCTCACCGGCTGCGCTTGGGCCAGCATCGCACGCGACCGCATCGCCCCGCGCGTCTTTGCGTTCGCCGCGCCCGACGCCCCCGCCCCCACCGGCAAGCTCGCCCGCCTGCGCGGCGCCTTTGTGGGCAAACCGCTCGTCGCCGCCGTCCTGTGCCTGCTGCTCGCCGGCGTCTTTGCGCTGCTGGGCATGGAGGTCTCGTCCAACCACGACTTTACCTGGGTCTACCCCCTGTGCATCCTGCTCGAGTGGGCCATCATCACCACGCTCATGGTCGGCTTGTTCTTCCTATTCCAGCGCCACGGCGCAGCCCCCGCGGTCCTGGCCTTTGCCCTCTTTATCCTGGGCATTGCCGAGTTCTTCGTTATCACGTTTAAGTCCATGCCCATCCAGCCGGGCGACCTTTCGGCCATCTCCACCGCCGCCGCGGTCGCCGGCACCGGCTACACCTTCTCCATCTCGCTGTTCTGCGTGCTGTCCATGGGCTTTACCGCCATCGCCATGCTGCTGTGCGAGTACGCCGGCCTGGTGGCACCGCACCGTCAGAAGGGCGCCGCCAACGCCAAGCGCATGCTGCTCACCAACCTGCTCGTCGCCGTGCTGTGCCTGGGCGGCGTGACCGCGCACGTCACGCTTATCGACTACTACAACACCCTCGGCATCACCGTCTACACCTGGCGCCCGCTCGAGAGCTACTGGCGCGAGGGCTACCTGCCCGCCTTTATTGGCGCAGCGCAGTCCATCAAGCCGCCCAAACCCGCCGACTACTCCGTCGACGATGCCAAGGCCACGCTCAAAAAGTACGCCAAGGCCTACGACAAGTCCGACGCGGCCAAGAGCGACGAGCGCACCGCCGCAAAGGAGCAGTTCGACAGCGAGAAACCCACGGTCATCGCCATCATGAACGAGACCTTCTCGGACCTGTCCATCTACCAGAACATGCGCGCCGGCTACGAGGGCCCGCAGTACTTTAAGAACCTGTCCAACTGCCTCAGCCGCGGCAAGCTCTATGTGAGCGCCTACGGCGGCGGTACCGCCAATACCGAGTTTGAGTTTATGACCGGCAACTCCATGGCCAACCTGGGCTCGGGCGTGTACCCCTACACCATCTACAACATGGAAACGACCGGGAACCTGGCAGAGCAGTTCAAGTCGCTCGGCTATTCCACCACGGCTATGCACCCCAACCACGCGACCAACTGGAACCGCGAGAACGTGTACAAGGACTTTGGCTTTGACCAGTTCCTGTCCATCAACGACTTCCAGGGAGCCGAAACCCTGCGCGGTATGGTGACCGACCAGGCGACCTACGACAAGATTCTTGAGCTGCTCAACCAGAACGCCGATCCGCAGTTTATCTTCGACGTGACCATGCAGAACCACTCGGGCTACGATACGGGCCTGCTGCCGGTCGACAAGCAGATGCATCTCAACATCGACACAACCGACCTGGACGCCAAGACCGTTGAGGACGGCACGCTGTCCGATGTCGACGAGTACGTCTCGTGCATCGAGCAGTCCGACCAGGCGCTTCGCTACTTCCTCAACGCCCTGAGCAAACTCGATCGCAAGGTGGTCGTGGTGTTCTGGGGCGACCACCAGCCGTTCTTCCCGTCCAAGTTCAACGATAAGTGGTTTACCGGCGAGGACGATGCCACGCACCAGGAACGTCTGTGGCAGACCGACTACATCATCTGGGCCAACTACGACGTTGCCGGCTGCGACCAGACAAGCGAGGTCGACGACCTGTCCACCAACTACCTGTCCACCCAGCTGATGCAACTGATCGGCGCACCGCTGACCGACTACCAGAAAGCGCACATGACGCTGCGCGAGTCGCTGCCCGCCATCAACTCGGTCGGCTACGAGGACGCCAGCCTGCGCTGGGCGCTCTCCTCCAACGTCACCGGTGACGACGCCGCCGCAGCAGCCGCCACCAAGGCACGCGAGGATTACGCCAAGATGCAGTACTACGAGATGTTCCGCGACGGCAAGAACGTGTACACCGAGCACTTCCAGACCGAGGCCAACGAGACCGACCCCAACCTGGCACCGGGTACAACCAAGATCAAGTAGCGGGTCGCTGCTAATTCACAACTGAAACGTCTGTCCGGGCGGAGGCATATAAGGTTCCCTGCTCGGACAGTCCTGCGCAAGACGGAGGCCACATTAAGTGGCCTCCTTTGCGTGCGGAACTCGCGATGAACCTTATATGCCTCCGCCCGGACAGACGCCCTGTTGTTGGAGCGCGGCTTGTCATGGGGGGGTATCCGCAACATATATAAGTTGAAGGCCACGTCTTGTGGCCTTTTTTGCATCCGGAAACCGTGTCCCAGAATTCACGTCCGGAATGGGATGCAGTTTCCGCTTGTGGCTCCGTTGGGAAACTGCATCCCATTCCAAAGGCAAATTCTGGGACGCACTTTCCGAAACCCCATCCATCCGGAAAGCCCGTCCCACTCTGAATACATCCAGCGAACGCATGAGAGCGTGTCATCCAGGACAGCCTCGTCATCGTGGTGATGGAAAATGTCACCCCAAACGCTTGCCACGGTTGCGCCTATGAGTGTCAAGAAAAAAGCCTCGAGAATTTCGAGGCTTTCACATTTGTATTGTTTTGCACGAAGGACCGCGAACGACGAAGCTACTCGCCCAAAACGGCCTTTTTGGCGGCTGCAGCCATGTTGTCCAGATCTTCCTTGGTGGGATGGTCCTTCGCGGCAACCCAGTTGTCGAGCAGCATCTTAAATCGGGCGTTGTCGGGATCTTGCTCGAGCATGGCCTCGTAGCGCTGCTTGACCGCGGGGCCCATCTTGCCCTGGCACATCGCCCAGCCCGCAAGCTCGGCATCCCCAGCCAAATTGGAAGTTACGCGGTCGATAATCTGCTGATAGTAGCTCTGGTCGGCCCCAAAGCCGCAGGTGCCAAACAGGAACACGCGCTTGCCGTGCAAGGCGGAGAGCAACGCCGCGACCGAAGGCGTGCACGCGCCCTTGTCGCACCAAAAACCGACGAGCACCGTGTCGGCCGCGCAGGCGCCCTGCGCCTCGAGCGCAACCTGATCTGCATCCGCATCGTCGCTCAACGCCGCGGCATGGACAAACTCAACACCCGCAGCCTGCAGAGCGCGCTTGATCGCGCCCGAAACCATCCTGGTATTACCGCTCTTGCTGTTAACCACCAAAGAGCACGTCATAGTCACGTTGCCTCGTATCCCCCAAAACTAAAGCCACTAATGCAATTTATTAGATGAATATCTTAGTACTAACGTGACAGATGTAAACCACCGTCTGTCGATTGATTAATTTGCCCCACGGGCTTGCTCACTGGGCAAACTGGCTGCGATAGAGTTCGGCGTAGAAGCCGCCTGCCGCTAGCAGCTCGTCGTGCGTGCCGCGCTCGATAATCTGGCCGTCGCGCATCACCAGAATGCAGTCGGCGTTGCGGATCGTCGACAGGCGGTGCGCCACCACAAAGCTTGTGCGGCCGGCCATAAGCTCGTCGAACGCCGCCTGCACCTGCAGCTCGGTACGCGTATCGATACTCGAGGTCGCCTCGTCCAGCAGCAAAATCGCCGGGTCGGTGAGCATGACGCGCGCAATGCACAGCAGCTGCTTTTGGCCCTGGCTAAACGTGCCGCCGTCCTCACCGATTACCGTATCGTAGCCGCCTGGTAGCTGCACGATAAACTTGTGCGCGTGCGCGCGCTTGGCGGCTTCGATGACCTGCTCGCGCGTGGCGTCGGGACAGCCGTAGGCGATATTTTCCGCCACCGTGCCCTCGAACAGCCACGTATCCTGCAACACCATGCCAAAGGCACGGCGCAGGCTCGCGCGCGTGTAATCACGCGAAGACCGGCCATCGACCATGATGCGTCCGGCATCGATATCGTAAAACCGCAGCAGCAAATTGATGAGCGTTGTCTTGCCACAGCCCGTAGGACCGACCAGGGCAAAACGCATGCCGGGCTTAGCCTCGATGCAGATGTCCTGCAGCAGCTTGCGGTCGGGAACGTAGCTAAAGTCCACGTGTTCAAAGGTCACCTCGCCCTGCGGGGCGGCAAGCTCAACGGCATCTGGCGCATCGGGCTCCTGCTCGCGTGCATCGAGCAGCGCGAACATGCGGCGCGCCGAGGCGTACGCGGTCTGGATCTGCGTAATGACGTTGGTGACCTCGTTGAACGGCTTGGTGTACTGGTTAGCATAGGACAGGAAAATCTGCACGCCGCCCACCGTAAGCGCCGCGGGCACGCCCGTGATCACGCCCACGCAGCCGATCACAGCGACCACGGCATAGATGATGTTGTTAATAAAGCGCGTACCGGGGTTGGAGAGCGAACCCATAAACTGCGCGCGCTCACCCGCGGTGTAGAGCTCGGCATTGAGGGCAGCGAAGCGCGCTTGGGCGTTCGGGCCGTAGGCAAAGGCGTCGACAAGCTTCTGCTCGCCTACGTACTCCTCGATATGGCCGCCGAGCTGCCCTTGAATACGCTGCTGTGCCGTAAAGCTCTTGTTGGAGAGCTTGGCGATGGCGCCGGCTGCAAAAATGGAAAGCGGCGTGACGAGCACCACCACGAGCGTCATGGTCAGGTTGATGGAAAGCATAAACGCAAGCGTGCCCACGATGGTGATGACGCCGGTGAAAAGCTGGGTGAAGCCCTGCAGCAGACCGTCGCCCACCTGGTCGACATCGTTGACCACACGGCTCATGAGGTCGCCGTGGGCATGGCCGTCGATAAAGCTGAGCGGCATGCGGCTGAGCTTGTCGCTCGCCTCCACGCGCATGTCGCGCACCGTCTCGTAGGACAAGCGGTTGACGCAATAGCCCTGCAGCCACTGGAAGGCCGCGGCGCCCACCACAACGAGCGCGAGTTTGGTAACGAGTGGCAGCAGCGCATCGAAGTCCACCTGCCCGGCGGCGACGATAAGATCGATGCCCTCACCAATGAGAATGGGCGTGTAGAGCTGCAAGATCACCGAGATGGCGGCGCTCACAAACGACGCCGTAAACGAGACGCGGTGCGGGCGAACATAGCCCAGCAGGCGGCGGGTCACCGCGCCCACGGGATAGCGCTCAGGGTCGCCGGGCTGGCGCGGACCGTCGCCCAGGTCGTTGAGGTTATCGTTACCGGACACGTTGGCCGTCATCGTGGCGACCGAACCGGAGGAAGTGTACGGATTCATTTAGCAGCCCTCCTTTGCGCAGACAGATGCGGGGGCGGCCGGAGCGGACGCGGGCACCGCGCTCCCCTGCTGGCCCTCGAGCTCCTCGCGGCGCAGCTGCGACTGGCAAATCTCGCGATAGAGCTGACATGTCGCGTAGAGCTCGTCATGCGTGCCCAGGCCCGCGACCGAGCCGTGGTCGAGTACGCAGATCATGTCGGCGTCGCGCACGGTCGAGACGCGCTGGCTTACGATCACCGTCGTGAGCGGCAGCCCGCCCTCGGCGGCACCGCGCACGCTGCGCTCGCGAATAGCGTGACGAAGCGCCGCATCAGTCTTAAAGTCGAGCGCCGAGGCGGAGTCGTCCATGATCAATATCTGAGGCGAACCCACCAAGGCGCGCGCGATGGTCAGGCGCTGGCGCTGACCGCCGCTGAAGTTCTTGCCACCCGCCTCGACCGGGGCGTCGAGACCCTGCGGCTTGTTGCGCACGAACTCGCTGGCCTGCGCCATATCGAGCGCCGCCCAGAGCTCATCGTCGGTCGCCGACTCGTCACGCCAGGTCAGGTTGCTGCGGATGGTGCCGCTCGCCAGCGACGCGCGCTGCGGAACGGTCGCGACCACGTGGCGCAGTTGGTCGAGCGGCCAAGCGCGCACGTCGGAGCCCATCACGCTCACACTGCCGGTACCCGCATCGTACAGACGCGGGATAAGCGAGACGAGCGTGGACTTACCGCTGCCCGTACCGCCGATAATGCCGAGCGTCTTGCCCAGCGGAAGCTCCAGGGTCACATCGTTGACGGCGTTGGCAGCGCCGGTGCCAAAGGAGAAGCTCGCATGGCTCAAGCTCAGCGCGGAGACCGGGGCGTCGACGTCCGTCGCGGGTGCCTGGGGCAGTGCGACCGGCTCGTTATCCTCGTCGGTGATGCTCGGCTCGCAGTTGAGCACCTCGTTGATACGCGACGCGCTGGCGCTCGCCTTGGTAAAGACCACGACCAGATTGGCGACGTACACGATGGAGGTGAGGGTCTGCGTCATGTAGTTGACGAACGCCATGACCTGGCCTTGCGTAAGCTCGCCCACGTTGACCTGTATGCCGCCCACCCACAGGATGGCGCACACGCCCAGGTTCATCACAAGAAACGTGACGGGGTTAAGGATCGACGAGAGCTTGCCCACCGCGATGGCGGTATTGGCCTGGTCATCGGCAGCTTGGGCAAAGCGCTCGCGCTCGTGGTCCTCGCGTACAAAGGCGCGGACCACGCGGGCGCCCGAAAGGCCCTCACGGCAAATGAGCGCAATGCGGTCGAGCTTTGCCTGCAGCTGCCTGTAGTACGGGATACAGCGCGCCATGACAAACCAAAACACCAGGCCGATAGCGGGCGTGCAGATCAAGAAGATCATGCCGAGCTTAAGGTCGATGGCAAGGGCCGCGCACATAGAGCCCACCGCCAAGAAGGGCCAGCGGATGAGCATGCGTACGCCCAGCGCCACAGCGAGCTGCACCTGGTTGACGTCGTTGGTGATGCGGGTGATAAGCGACGGCGTGCCAAAGCGGTCGAGTTCGGCATAGCTCAACTTGTTGATGTGCTGGTAGAGCGCACCGCGGATATCGGTGCCCATGCCCTGCGAGGTGAGCGCCGCCATCTTTTGGCAGACGAGCGTAAACGAGATGCCGATCACGGCCATGGCGGCAAGTAGCATGCCGTAGTGGATAACGGCGCTCACGTCGTGCGAGCCAATGCCCTTGTCGATCATCTGGGCAATCACCAGCGGCGTCAGCAGGTCAAAGATCACTTCGATCAGCTTACACGCAGGGCCGATCACCATATACCGGCGAAACTTACCACCAAAACGCCTAAGCAGCTCAATCATAAAAAGGCGCTCCCTATCATCATCCACATTCAATTCGAATCATGATAGTACCGCCACCCCAAAAGAAGCGTAAACAACTCGTCATTTCTAATGGGATTCGGTTTCCAAAGAAGCGGAAAGGCACGCGCACACCCAGCCAGTGTCGGGTCGACCGCCTGATATACTTACATTAGTGCTACCAAGTTAGTCGCCGACCCTTGAAATGAGGTGCCGAGATGAACGACATTCTCGCAAGAAGAGCAAGACGAGCAACTGTGGGCATCGCCCTTTCCGCGGCACTTGTCGCGGGAATCGCCCCCGCAACGGCGATCGCGGCAGAAACCAGCTCCCCCACCGGTGCAGTTGCCTTGCAGACGGAAGATGCGGCCGCCGCAAAAGAAAAAGCGTATGCAGCCATGCAGGAAGCGCTCAAAAACCTCGAGGCCGCGAAAGACGCCGCAGGCCCTGAGAAACTTGCGGAAATCGATGATGACATTGCCGCATTTCAAGAACTCTACGACATGGTGGTGGCGGAAGCCGCCAAACGGAGGGAACCCCTTCCCGCCATGCAAGCGAACGTCGATGCAGCCCAAGCCAAATACGATGAGGCCCACAACCGGACAAGCGGCCTTCAGGCAGAATTGGATAAGGCACTTGAAGCACTCGGCGACGAGGAGCCCAGCACAGCTATTAAGGAGCAAATAAAGCAGTTGCGCAGTGAGATCATGTCGGCAGAAAGGCGAGAAAAATCTTGCGAAGATGATCTTCACCGCTACCAACGCCGGCTCGAAAGCCAGGAAAAACAGGTTCAGTATTTCGAAAGTGAGGCAGAGGAAGCTAAAACCCACATCGACGAGGACATTGCCAAGCGAAATGCGCTCCTCGGCGATTTGGAAAAGGCGCAAGCGGCCTATGACGACGCCTGCAAGGCATACGAAGAGGCAAAGGCCGCGGCAGACAAGGCCACCTCGCCCGAGATAACGAAACCCGCCGAGACAGTGCCTCCCTCCGGCTCAACGCAACCCGCCGAGGCGACACCGCCCGTTGCCTCGCCTGCAACCGGCAAAGACGCCCTACCAAGCTCCACCAAGCAGGCGAACTCGAGCAGCGGCAAGCAAGCAGATACGACCGCCGGCAAGCTCGCGAACACGGGCGACACAGCACCGAGCGCAATCGCACTCGCAGGAATCGCCGCCGCAGGCCTCGGAATAACCGCCACGGGTGTACGCCGCCTCAAGAACTCAAAATAGCCGCCAGAGCATACCATCTTCGCCAATCCACAAACCCAGAGACAAAAGAGGCCCGTTTCCCCAGGGAAACGGGCCTCTTTAACTGCAAAAATTCAAGCAACAACACCGCCGCCTCTTGAACCACATAGCCATCAATGCCCAGACAACACCAGCAAGCCGCATTCCACAAGGGATAGATTAAATTAGATAAACGCGCCTTTACGGGTGATTTTTGGACGACGGGGCCCGGCCGACGACGAGGTATTTGGTAGTCGAGCGATCCCGCAGGCGCAGCCGAGGACCAGCGAGACACCAAATACCTCGCCGCCGGCCGGGCCATGTCGCGGCACCAAAAAGCGCCCGTGCGCTCGATGGATTCGGATGCCCGACAGAGGCTCCTTATGGCTGCTTCCTTCCGGACCTGACCAGATTCGGAACATGTCGTCATCCGAACCCATCGAACGCGCTAGGCGCTCGATATATCTTACCCGCTCCCGCCCGATGGGGCAAGGTAGCTAATTTGGGACGGGGCTTTTTGACTACTTGGGCAATCAGATCGACAGGTAGTCAAATAAGCCCCGTCCCAAAAAGACTGGTCTGCTGCCGTGCCACAAAAGGGGCCCATCTACTACGTTTAGGCCGCAGGGGTCAACCATAGCCGGCTTTTTCGAAAATCGGCAAGCTTTCTACCTGCGGTTTTAATTTCACAAAATCCGGGATGGTCAAGGGCGCTCGGCTAAACGTAGTAGATGGCCGCATTTCATGGCGGACGGTCCGACCCAAGGCCCAAGGCGACCAGCCTCGGATAGCCATTCTCGAAGTTGCGGTGGAATAGTTCCTGTTTTTGCCGCCTGAGCCGCCAAACAGGAACTATTCCACCGCAACTTATAGGGAGTTGGGTTTTAGAGGCGGGCGAGGTCGTAGGCTTGGGCGGCTGCTTCACCGGCGCAGATGAGGTTGGTTGTGGCTTCCTGGGGGTCGAGCGCTTGGTCAAGAGGCATGGGCCTGCGGCAGACCGGCAGGACCAAGTCGATGCCCTGACCATACACCGCATCCAAATTATCCGCACGACCGCCCACGACGGCGACTACCGGCTTGCCATAGCGATTGGCACGGCGGGCCACGCCCACCGGCGCCTTGCCGGCAGCGGATTGCTCGTCCATGTTGCCCTCGCCTGTAATGAC
>UQVT01000010.1 GCA_900544465.1 uncultured Collinsella sp.
TCATGCGCAGGTCCGCCAGCGCCATGGGGAAATAGAAGAGCATCATGTCGTTTTGAATCGCGTCTTCCACGTCGTGCCCGGCAAAGGCATCAGGGTACTGGCGCACCAGCTGCAGCGCGTTGGCACGTGCCTGCTGCGGCGAGATTTCGCAGGGAATACCCTGCTCAAGTACATACTCCGCACCAACACCCATGGTCAGGCGCTTGCTGAAGGTGCCGGGTTTAAGCAGGTCGGCAACGCCGATCTTATTGCCGCAGGACGGACACTCAAACACGCGCTGGGTCGATGACCCCTCAAAGGACGCACCGCAGAAGGGGCAAGGAATGCTCACATGCGTGGCCTCTTGGAACTCCTGCGCCGTGCCGCGGTCCTCCCACAGTAGATGCTCCAGAACCGACTGATTGCGCCAGTACGAATTAAAGAAATACCAGTCCGGGTCCTCCGGGCGCTCGAGCTGCGACACATGGGTGAGCTTGAGCAGGCCATCGACAACCGTCAACGGCGTATGGCGAATGCCCAGGGCGCTCTTGGGCTCCCCCGCATCAGCCTGCCACGGAACGACCGTGCCGCAATAGGCGCACTCAAAGCTGCGTTTAGCCTGGTGTGAGTACATAGGGCCGCCGCAGTTTTGGCATTTAATGGCAAACATCTCGTCCATGGATACGTCCTCCTTTACGCAGGGGCTGTCGACATTAAGTATGTCGAGCAAGCAGGCACATGCCCATACCCATGTGGCCCAAAATGGACCACCCAGGCAGACGAGAAGGCTCGCTCGTTAGCACCGGCAGACTATTGCTGCATTTTCTGAGCATCGGTGCACGGCGCCCCCGCGCGAGCTACACTATCCCCTTAAACATGATTGTGAGGACGACCGCTATGCTATTTGTAAATCGGCTGGTACATACGCTTGTTCCCGGCAGCGAGAGCGAGCCGGTCGATGCATCTTGCCGCACCAACGCGGGCTTTTCCGCAAGCCTCGTCTGCATTGGCCTCAACATCACCCTGTGCCTAGCCAAGGGCATCGCGGGCCTGCTCGCCGGTTCCGTCTCCCTCATCGCCGACGCTTTCAACAACCTCTCCGATGCCTCGAGCAACATCGTGAGTCTGCTCGGGTTCCGCCTTGCCAGCCGCCCGGCAGACGAAGTCCACCCCTATGGCCACGGTCGCTATGAGTACCTAGCCGGCCTGTTCGTCGCCGTCCTGGTTTGCGCCGTCGGCATCAATCTGATCCTCGAGTCGGTCACTAAGATCATCAAGCCTTCCCCCACTGCATATTCGGTGCTCTCCTTAGCCGCCCTCGTCTTGTCCATGCTCGTTAAGCTCTGGATGACCGCGTTCAACCGCACGCTGGGCGACCGCATCGACTCGGAGACGCTCATCGCCACGGCGCAGGACTCCAAAAACGACGTCATCACCTCGGGCTCGGTCTTGGTGGCGGCGCTTATTTCGCAGACGACCGGCTTTGATCTCGATGGCTGGGCAGGCCTGGGTGTGGGCATCTTCATCTGCATCAGCGGCCTGGGCCTGGTGCGCGACGCCATCAGCCCGTTGCTGGGGCAAGCGCCCGACCCCAAGCTCGTCCAGGCAATCCGCGACAAGATCATGTCCTATCCGCAGGTCTTGGGCACACACGACCTCATGGTGCACGACTACGGCCCCGGTCGTCAGTTTGCCAGTGCCCACGTGGAGATGCCCGGCGAGGGCGACGCGTTTGAGCACCACGAGATTCTGGACACCATCGAGCACGACATCAAGCGCCAGATGGGCATTGGTATCACGCTGCACTGCGACCCCATCGCGACAACCGGCGATGACTTGCGCGGCTGGGTCAAGCGCGGCGTCATGCAGATCGATCCCGCGCTCTCCATCCACGACCTGCACGAGCACGACGGGTTCGTTTCGTTTGACCTGGTGCGTCCCGACGGCTTTGACATATCCGACGAGGAGCTGCTGGAGCTCGTCACGCGCATCGTGCACGAGCGCCGGCCCGACGTCTCGTGCGTCGTCACGTTTGATTCGGGCTTTAGCTCGCCCGACCGTCCGGCCGAGCAGCTGTAGCCTGTTTAACAGCTAGTTTCCCTGCACGCCCGAGATGCCGTTTTGCAGGGCGTTCCAAGCATCCGTCGCCATACCGCCCAAGTTCTGCGCGGTATCGCCCAGGTTTTGTGCCGTGTCGCCCAGCTCTTGCGCCTTGTCTCCCAACTCCTGTGCCTTGTTGCTCAAGTCCTCCAGCGTATTGGAGCTCGAGCTGTCGGTACCGCTTTGTCCGTCGGACGAGTTGCCCAAGCCGTTCTTGTGCGTGAGCTGAATTTCAAGGTTGCCGCTGTCGTTATAGTAGGCAGAAGTAACGACCCAGTTGGCATCGACGACGGGCGTTGAGCCATCATCAGTCAGGACCACGGCATTCGAAAGATCGGCGCCGCGCGACTTGAGGATCTTCTTGGCGTTGGACCAGTACTGCCCCGGGATATCGCTCAGATCGACGGTGCTAGACGAGGCGGACTCGGTTTGCTCGACAGTGGCATCGGCCGTTGAACTCCCTCGCTTGTTGAGCATGCCCGACACGATGGCAAACACAACCGACAGCGCAAAGAAGATCGCCAGTACGATGAGAATCTTCTTGATCACGCTCGACGAACGCGACGGCGTCTCTTCCTCGTCCTCACCATACTGCGGGATCGATTTGGGATACTCGCGATACGGCTGGCGCGACTCGTAGCGAGGCTGCGCCGTGCGAGGCATATACGTCGTCTGCTGAGGCTGCGGAATGGGATTTTGCGGCAGGTCATCATAGGGATTCGGCGTCGAGGCAGCATAAGAATCCTGCGGCGCGCAATCAAACGGATCCGGAGCTGCGTTGCCATAGGGGCCTTGCGAAGATGCAGCGTAAGAATCCTGCGCCGTGTCGCCATAGCCCATAACCCGGGTGGGCTCGGCAGAAGGCTGCGTCGCGGCGGGGTCGGTATAACCGGGGTTGGGAACAACGCGGGTCGCATCGGCGCTATCGCCAGCCTGCGCGGAACCGTAGCCGCCCATCACGGTTGTCTTGTCCTGATCCATGCAACGATTCCTTTCCGTCGCGCGTGAGCCTCAAGTTATCCATGCATTCTACCCGCGCAAAAGCCTATGATGGACGGAGCCCGTCGGTATCTACAAGACATGCGCGGGCCTAAGGATCAAAAAGCCCCGCCGGGCCTTGTGGGCGCGGCGGGGCGGGCTAGCAGCTATGGACAGCAGGCTTAGAACAGGCCGGTGATGTTGCCGTCGTTGTCGACGTCGATGTTCTCGGCCGCGGGGACCTTGGGCAGGCCCGGCATGGTCAGAACACTGCCAGTCAGTGCGACCACAAAGTGGGCACCGGCGGAAACCTTGAGCTCGCGCACCGTGATGCGGAAGTTCTCGGGAGCGCCCAGGGCCTTGGCGTTGTCGCTAAAGCTGTACTGCGTCTTGGCCACGCACACCGGCAGGTTGCCAAAGCCGTTCTCGCGCAGCTCGGCGAGCTGGCGCTTGGCGGCCGGCGTAAAGTCAACGCCGTCGGCGCGGTAGACCTTGGTGGCAACAGCCTCGAGGGCATCAGCGACATCAGCGCCGTCCTCATAGGCAAACTTGAGCTCGCTCGGCTGCTCAATCAGACGCATGACCTCATCGGCCAGGTCGAGCGCGCCCTCGCCGCCCTTGGCCCAGACCTCGGAAAGCTTAACGTTGACGCCGAGCTTCTGGCACTCGGACTCGATGAGCGCAAGCTCGGCCTCGGTGTCCGTCGGGAATCGATTGATGGCGACCACGCAGGGCAGACCATAAACGTTCTGGATGTTGTCGACGTGACGCAGCAGGTTGGGCATGCCAGCCTTGAGTGCCTCGAGGTTCTCCTCGTTGAGGTCGGCCTTGGCGACGCCACCGTTGTACTTCAGCGCACGAGCGGTCGCGACGATCACGACGGCGCTGGGGCGAACGCCCGTCATGCGGCACTTGATGTCGAGGAATTTCTCGGCGCCCAAATCGGCACCAAAGCCGGCCTCGGTAATGGCGACATCGCCAAAGCGCATCGCCATACGCGTGGCCATGATAGAGTTGCAGCCGTGGGCAATGTTGGCGAAGGGACCGCCGTGGACAAACGCGGGCGTGCCCTCGAGCGTTTGCACCAGGTTGGGCTTGAGCGCGTCCTTAAGCAACGCGGCCATGGCACCCTGGGCCTTAAGGTCGCGGGCACGGACGGGCTCGCCGGCAAAGCTGTAGCCGACGACGATCTCGCCCAGGCGCTCCTTGAGGTCGCTGATGCTCGTAGACAGGCACAGGATTGCCATGACCTCGGAGGCGACGGTGATATCGAAGCCGTCCTCGCGCGGCACGCCCTGGGCCTTACCGCCAATGCCGTCGATAACGTGGCGAAGCTGACGGTCGTTCATATCGACGACGCGCTTCCAAGTGATGCGCTTAACGTCAATACCGAGCTGATTGCCCTGCTGAATATGGTTGTCGAGCATTGCGGCCAGCAGGTTATTGGCAGCACCGATAGCGTGGAAGTCGCCGGTAAAGTGCAGGTTGATATCCTCCATGGGGATGACCTGAGCCCAGCCGCCGCCGGCAGCACCGCCCTTAACGCCAAAGACGGGGCCGAGCGAAGGCTCGCGCAGGGCCACGGCACTCTTGACGCCGCGGCGACGCAGGCCATCGGCCAGACCGATGGTCGTGGTGGTCTTGCCCTCGCCCGCAGGCGTTGGGTTGATAGCGGTCACGAGAACGAGCTTGGCCTGGTGATCAGTCGGCTCGTTGAGCAGTGAATAGTCGACCTTAGCCTTGTCGAAGCCGTACGGAATAAGGTGCTTAACGTCGACGCCGGCGTTCTTGGCCACCTCGGTAATAGGCAGCGGCGTGACAGAACGTGCGATTTCGATGTCAGTAGGCATGGGCGGTCCTTTCGTTACCGAATGAGAAAAAGACCAATTCAGCATAGCACGGGCGCGCAATAGTAAAACGCCCATAACCGATGAACGGCGATATGTTTACCCGATGCCCAGCGATAGCCTACAGATGCGCTAAAACAAGCCCATTCCTACAGGGTCGGTTCAATACCCAAATGCTCAAAGGTGCGAAGCGTTGCCTGGCGGCCCTGGGGCGTGCGAATCATCAAGCCGCACTGCAGCAGATAGGGCTCGTAGACATCCTCAAGCGTACCCGGGTCCTCGCCCACCGCGCTAGCAAGCGTCGTCAGGCCCACGGCACGGCCGGAGAACGTCTTGGCAAGCGTCTCCAAGATGCGAATGTCCATCCAGTCCAGACCAAGCTCGTCGATCTCAAAGAACTCGAGCGCCTGACGGCAAATGTCAAGCTCAATAGGACCGTTGCCGCGCACCTGCGCGTAGTCGCGCACGCGCTTGAGCAGACGGTTGGCAAGACGCGGCGTACCGCGGGAACGCGAGCCGATCTCGAGTGCACTGGCATGGTCGATCGTCACACCCAGAATGGTCGCCGAGCGTGTCACAATCTGGGCGAGCTCCTCGACGGTGTAGTAATCCAGGCGATACGAAATGCCAAAACGGTCGCGTAGTGGGCCGGTCAACATGCCCGAGCGAGTCGTTGCCGCTACCAGCGTAAACTTGGGGATATCCAGGCGAATCGAGCGCGCCGCCGGACCCTTGCCAATCACGATATCGAGGGCAAAGTCCTCCATCGCGGGGTACAGGACCTCCTCGACCGAACGGTTGAGGCGGTGGATCTCGTCGATAAACAGCACATCACCCGGCTGCAAGTTAGTAAGGATGGCCGCCAGGTCGCCCGTGCGCGCGATGGCGGGGCCACTCGTGGTCTTGATCTGAGCGCCCAGCTCGTTGGCGATAACGGTGGCCAGCGTGGTCTTGCCCAGGCCCGGAGGACCCGAGAAAATCACGTGGTCGAGCGTCTCGCCACGGTTCTGCGCCGCTTCGATCAACACGCGCAGGCTCTGCTTGATGTGCTCCTGGCCGCAGTAGTCGTCCAGGCGCTGGGGGCGCAAAGTGCGGTCGACATCGAGGTCCTCGGCCGTCAGCTCCGAGCCCACCATGCGCTCGCCGTGCGCCATGGATGCCGCCGGCGAGTTACCGGGCGTCGCCCACAAGTCCTGAGAGTCATCGGCTTCCCACATCACGCATCCATTCCAAGTCGCTTAAGCGCCGCGCCGAGCAGATCCTCGACACGCATATTCTGCCCATCATACCCGCTCAGGGCAACATCGGTCTCCTGCGGGCTAAAGCCCATGGAAAGGAGCGCCGCACGGGCGTCATCGATGGCCGAGGGAGCGGCAGCGGGCACGGGCATCGCAACCTGTCCGGGAATCACGTCGACCGGCACAAAGCCCTTATCCTTGGCAAAGGTGCTCTTGAGTTCCAGGATCAGGCGCTGAGCTGTCTTTTTGCCCACACCGGGTACATTGGCCATGCCCTTGTCGTCCTCGGCCATCACCAGCGAATACAGCTGCCCCACGGTATAGGTGGAAAGCACGGCAAGCGCCAGGCGCGGGCCAACGCCCGAAACGGACACGAGCCGGTCGAACATCATGCGCTCATCCTTTGAGGAAAAACCGAAAAGTGTCATGGCGTCCTCGCGCACCTGCATACGCGTGTAGAGGCGGACCTCGCCGCCGGGCGTCGGCAACGTGGCCGCAGTGCTGCCCGAGATGCCGAGCTCAAAGCCAACGCCCGACACATCGACGACAGCAGAGCTCATCGTGGCCTCGACAAGCGTTCCGTGGAGCTGGGAAATCATCAGTATCCGGTTCCTCTCTGTTGATAGAACTCGCCACCGGTGAGGGCGCGGGTGCGGCTGAGGTTTACGTGGCAGATGGCGCAGGCCAGGGCATCG
The DNA here is from genome assembly GCA_900544465.1 of uncultured Collinsella sp. Lineage (GTDB taxonomy): Bacteria > Actinomycetota > Coriobacteriia > Coriobacteriales > Coriobacteriaceae > Collinsella. The sequence continues at coordinate 6,838 of UQVT01000010.1, forward strand.
GCGGCATGGTCGGGATGCGGGTCGTGATCGAGCTGTGTGAGTGTGCGTACCATGTAGGCGACCTGCCGCTTGTCCGCGGCGCCAGTGCCCACCACAGCCTGTTTGATCTGCATGGGCGTGTACTCGCCAATCTCGAGCGCGCATTCCGAAAGTGCGACGAGTGCAGCACCGCGGGCATGCGCCGTGGGGATGGCCGAACGAACGTTGGCGCCAAAGTAGATGCTCTCGACAGCAGCCGTGTCGGGTCGATAACGCTCAACGACATCCTTAAGGTCATGGGCGATATGCGACAGGCGCACCGCGAGCGGACTTCCGGCACTGGTCTCGATGCAGCCATAGGCACGGCAGCGAACCTCGCCACGCCGCTCCTCGATAATCCCCCAACCCGTATGAGCCAAACCGGGGTCAATGCCCAAGATAACCAAGCCGACCTCCCCTCGCCACAAGCACAGCGCAAGACAAGGCCCCGCGCATCATTCACGAACGTCTGTTCTAGAATAACACAACGGGGCCAAGATGCTTAGTTGAAGTATCGGGGTTGGAAGCGAATCCTATCCCCAGTTTAGTTCTGCGAGAAGAATGGGAACTGTCGGGGGTCCACCGGCGGCTGCGGCATCGGCGTGCCCTGGGGCCCGCCCTGCGGTCCGCCCTGGCCGCCCATCATCTTTTCGATGGCGTCCTGGACCTCGCCCTCAAACTTCTTCATGCCCTCATGCAGACGACGCTGGCCATCCTCGGAGCGCAGCTCCTCCATCTGCTCGGGCGAAATACCCAACAGATCACCCAGTATGCCCATCATCTCGCCACGCATGCGCTCGCTTGTATCCTCGTCGGCAAAGCGGTTCACCTCAGCGCGCGCCAGCGCATCGACCGTCATGCGTTCCTTGCCGCTCAGCCCCAGGTCGGACCACGCGAGCATGTACGGCCAGGCGCGCTCGACAAACGAACGGGCCGAGACGATCGGCGCCGTCGGCAGCATGCGGCGGGCGGCCTCGCCCTGACGTACGAGCATCAGCAGCAGCGAGCAAGCCTCGGGCTTGCCGGCGGCCATTGGGATGTCGTCGAAGGGTCGGTTGCGGTCCACGTGCGCCTCGAGCGCGCCATCGACCTCGCCCGGCTCAAGCCCACCGAGCAGGTGCGCCGCGCGATCGAGCATGTCGACCGGGCCGTCGAGCGTCGAGAGCGCCCGCGCCAGCACGCGTTCCATGCAATCTTCCACCGCGTTGAGCGTCACGAGCTCCTGCGGCACCACGGCAGACGTGCGGTTGCGCACGCGCGCCACAAACTCGAGGGTCGACAGATACACATCGCCAAAGGGCGCGTAATCGCCCTGGTAGCCACCGCAAAGCGCCGGTGCCGCCAACGCGTACTCGGTCTTGCAAAGCGGACTCAGAGCCATCGCGCCCAGCTCGAGCGCCGTGTCCTCCAACATGAGGCCCAGCGCACGCGAACGCAGGCGCTCGGCATCGCCCGCCGACACATCGCGGTCGAGTACGCGCGCCGCATCCGGCGCATCGCGCTCAACCGTGCGAATATGCAGGCGCTCGGCAATCGCGCGAACGGCGGCACAACGGGCGGCCTCGGCCTCCTCCTGCGCCGGCGTAAAGATGCGGTTGCGGTCCAACACCAGGCCGATCACGTTGCGCGAGCCCAATGCATCGACAGCCAACGCCGCAAGCAAAGACGACGGCAGATCGCCCTCGAGCGCCACCACGGCGCGCGACGTACCATGGGCACGGGCGTTATCGCGCACAGCGAGCACCAGCGCCTGCCACAACCACTCCTCGGAACGAAACTCGGGCAGCTCGTGGTCCTCCAAAGCATCGAGCATTACGCCGCGCTGAATCTCCTGAACCAGCAGGCTCTCCTCAAAACACGGCGCTTGAGCCACCACGCGCCCGCAGTCGTCGAGCACAAACGACCCGCCGGTATACACCGACTCGTCATAGGCACCGACCGGCGCCATGCAGGCAAACCATACGCTGCGCTTGGACGCGATCTTGCGGTAGGCACCGCTGCGAACGGCGGCAATGGCGGCCGTCTCGCGGTCGGTCATATCAAACGCGTTGAACTGAAAATAGGCGATGAGGTCGACGCCGGTCGGTAGCATCTCAAGCTCGCGGTCCAAGTCGAAAATCACGGCAATACGCACGCCGTCTACATCGAAGACCGGCGGCGCCCAACGGGCATCGCCGTTCCCACCGCGCTGCAAGGCAATGCTCGAACGGGCCGGCACCACATGGCCGTCCTTGAGCATCATGTAGTCGAGCAGGGGCTGGCCCTCAAACGAAACCGCCGCGGGCACGATGCAGATCATATCGAGTTCTTGAATACGCTCGGCAACACCGGTCAGGCCTGTCAGCATGTCGTGCTCAAAGTCGGCAGTGCCCACCAGGCCGCCGGGCAGAGCACCCATAAAGAGCGGAGCCGGGACGCACAGCACGCGCGCCCCACGCTCGTGGGCCAAACGGACTTGGTCCTCGATGCGACCGCAAATGCCCTCAATATCACCCAGGCGCATATCGATCTGTGCAAGTGCGAGCTTCATGGCTCAGCCCTTTCCGTCGTAAATCGTCGTTGTCGTAGTAAAAGCGCCGGCCGCATAATGCAGCCGGCGCTCGCATGTGCATATGCTAGCTATGATACCCCGAGCGGGGGCGCGCTCCTAGAACGTCGCGGACCACAGCCCATGCAGGTTGCAGTAGGCATAGACAGTACCGGTCTTGGAGCCGCCAGCGAAAAACGTCGTGGGCTTCATGCCGGGCTCAAGGTAATGGACCTCCAGGCGGCCCTCGGCCTCAAGCGCGATCCACTCGATGTAGTGCTCGGGCAGCATGGGGTGCTCCGTCGAGCCCACGCGCGCGCGAATGACGTGGCCGTCGCGCTCGATCTCGACAACAGGCACGTGCTTCTCGTGCGCCGCATCCTCGGTGTTTGCCGTCAGCTCCGTGCAGCCGGCAGGGGTCGCAACGCCGTCGCCAAGGGCGGCAACGAGCTTGCCGTCGGAGTCCTTAAAGAATTTCGCCATGATGTTCTCCTTTGCTGATGTGCCGATGTTCTTGATGGTTCTTATGCCCAAAGGCAGGCAAACCATCCATGGCATTGCAAATGAACACATAACGGATTAGGCAAGCGGTCGGGCCAAAATGCGTCGACCGTCCTGCCCACTCCAGCAGTCCCACCCCGCGCGCGGCTAGCGCCCGTCGCCGCCGAGCAGCGCCAGAACATCTTCGCGGGTAAACAACGCCGACGAGATGCCGTCGCCGCCGAGCACGCTGTTGACCAGATCGCGCTTGGACTCCTGCATCTGCATAATGCGTTCCTCGATCGTGTCCTTGGCGATGAGTTTGTACACGGTCACGGTGTGCTGCTGGCCAATGCGGTGGGCGCGGTCGGTCGCTTGGTCCTGCGCCGCCACGTTCCACCACGGGTCGTAGTGGATGACCACGTCGGCAGCCGTCAAATTAAGGCCCACGCCGCCCGCCTTGAGCGAAATCAAGAACACCGGCACCTCGCCTGCCTGGAACTGCGCAACCATCTTGGCGCGGCTCTCCTTAGACGAAGCGCCCGTGAGCTTAAGGAAGGCGATGTCCTCCTTAGACAGGCGCTTGCCGATGATATCGAGCATACCCGTAAACTGGCTGAACAACAGGATGCGATGCCCGCCGTCGAGTGCGCCGTGCACGAGCTCCATGCACGTATCGAGCTTGGCGCTCCCCGCCTTGTAATCCTCGTAGTGTAGACGCGGGTCGCAGCAGATCTGGCGCAGCTTGGTGAGCTCGGCGAGCACCTTGAGCTTATCTTTCTTAAACTCCCCGGCCTCGCGGTGCTGCACCTGCTGGGCGATGCGGTCTTGGTTGGCCAGGTAGAGCTTGCGCTGCTCGCCGGCAAGCTGCGCCATCACCGTATCCTCAATCTTCTCGGGCAGGTCGGCCACCACATCTTCCTTGACGCGACGCAGCACAAACGGCGACACGAGCGCCTGCAGACGAGCGGCACTGTCGCCCTCGGCATGCTCGACGGGACTCTCAAAGCGCTTGGCAAATGAGTCGCGCGTGCCCAGAAGACCCGGCATCAAAAAGTCGAAGATACTCCAAAGCTCGGACAGGCGGTTTTCGATGGGCGTGCCCGTCAAGGCAAAGCGCACGCCGGCCGGCAGGCGCTTTGCAGCGCGAGCCACCTGGGTGAGCGGGTTTTTAATGTACTGGGCCTCGTCGAGCACTACGCGGGCAAAGTCCTGCTCGACATATTCGTCGATGTCGCGACGCATGAGGTCATACGACGTCACGACCACGTTGTGCTCGGCGACACCGGCAATTTGCACGCGACGCTGGGCCTTGGCGCCCACGATGGCGCACGCATCAATCGAGGGGGCGAAGCGCTCCAACTCGGCAGCCCAGTTGTACACGAGCGACGCGGGGCATACCACGAGCGTGGGCTTGGTGTCCCCCGCCTCCACGCGCACCAGAATGTGCGCGATCATCTGCAGCGTTTTGCCCAGACCCATATCGTCGGCCAAGATGCCGCCAAGGCCCAGGTGCTCGAGCGAGCCAAGCCACTGGTAGCCGTCGACCTGGTAGCCGCGCATCGTTGCCTTGAGCGAGACCGGCACCGTAAAGTCCATCTTGCCGAGCGTGTCCAGACGCTCGACGGTACGGCGGAACGCGGCGTCGCGATCGGCCTCAAGCGCCGGCGTGCGTGCGAGCATGCTATCGACGAACAGGGTGCTCGACGCGGGAAGCGACACGCCGTCGAGCAGATCGACGGCATCGACGCCCAGATCTTCGGCAAGGCCAAACGCGGCGCGCGCCCCCTCGTCCAGGCGAATGATGTCGCCGGACGTAAGGCGCGCAAACGTTTGATGGCGCTTGTAGGAGTCGAGGTAGATGGCAAGATCTGCCGCCGAAAGACCGCTCGCGCCCAGTTCAACATCGAGCAGGTTGCTCTTGACGGTGGCACGCACCGAAAGCTTGGGCGCAGGGCGCACCGAGATCTGGCGTAGGCGGTCGCTGAGCATGACCTCGCCCAGCTCGGACAGGGCAGACAGGCCCTCGGTCAGCAAGCAGAACAGGCTCTCGTCGTCGCGCTCCTCAAACGCCAGGCCGCCCTCGTAAAAGTCGAAATACAGAGCCGCCGTGTCCATAACGCGAAACTCTGCCACCTCGTCGCGCGGCGGCACGCCCGGGCGCTGCTCTTCGAAGGGGCTGCCCGGAGCGCCCAGGTTAAAGAGATCTGCCGACCAGTCGCCGTAGGTAACCGTAACTTTGCAGGTCACGAGTCCATCGTCGACGCCGATCGCCATGGCAAAGCTCGGCTCGGGCGCCACGGTATCGAGCGCAGCGGGCGCGGTAAGGTCGGTGTAGTCGCGCAAAATGGGCAGCGCCATACGACAGAACTCCCCCACCTGGTCGGCAGCAATATGGACCGGCGTGCGACAGGGCAGCAAGCGCGATAGGAACGGCGCCGCATGCTGGGCAAACGCTACATCGGTGCGGCGCGCACGGCGGGTGTCGACCAGATAGGCAACGTCGCTCGAAGCAAAGCAGTATGCATCGGCCGGCAGGCGTAGATCGTAGCTGCCACCAGCCGCCGGCGCGATTTTGGCGGCAAGGAGCGGTGGGCGCTTAGACAGAGCCTCGTCCTCCCCTTCCGGAGGCATCTCAACCGCCACGTCATAGGTGCGATGCGTCGTCGTCCCCCGCGACCAGGCGGGCTCAAAGGAGATGGTCTGGCCACGCAGCAGGTCCAGCACATATACGATGCTATGCTCGGACAGCGGCAACTGACGCTCGGCGACAAAACCGCTGCGGGCAAAGTCGTACGACGCCGAACGCGAGCTTGTGATGTCATCGAGATAGGCAACTGTCGTCACAACAAGGTTGAGCAGCTTTGTCGACACGTCCTCGAAGGCTTCGGGCGTATGGACAAACGTGAGCTTCTTGCCGTACGAGAAGGTGCCGCCTCGGACATAGGCGTCGGCCATGCCGTCGATATCCTTGACCACGTAGGAGACCGATCCACAACGAATGCGAAGCTCGAGCGCCCAGCTAAAGCGGTCGGCAAACAGTGGATTGTAGTACGGCACCAACGAGGGCTCCAACACCGCCTTGGGGGCATCGGGATCCACACTGCCAGCGAGCTTGCGGCGCATGCTCGCCAGCTCATCCATGCGTGCGTCCGAAAGATCGGAGAGCGCCGCCATGAGGCTGGGACTCGTGGGGACGGGCGCCGGAAAGGGAAAGTTGGGATTGACGGCCGGCGCTTTGAGCGCGGTGCGCGCGGGCTGTTTCGGCTGCGCCGTAAACGTGCGGACCGGCGTGCGCAAACCTTCGACGGGCTCGGCGCCGCTGGCATCCAAATACGCCAGAGCCGTGGCAATAGCGTGCTTGCACATACCGGGGTAACGATAGGCGGCGGGGCAATCGCAGTCGTAGTCGATCACCTCGTGCTCGTCCATGTCGAGCGCCACGTGCGTCTTGTACAGGTCGCCGCGCGAACCGCGCACCGAGCCCTCAACCGTCACGTTTTTGGAGAAGCGCGAGCCGCTGTCCTCGATCGACAGCACGGCGCCGTTGAGCATGAGCGAACGCCCCTTCATAAAGGTGCCGCTCAACGCCGCCTCCTTACGAAGCGCCTGCGCAAACGTCCCCTGCTCCATCACTTCCTCCAATCTCGCGCGGACCAGCAACGCCGTCCCTAGATCACCGTCACGCGGCCTTGGTTGCCGACGATGGCCTTGGCCTCGGCCAGCAGCGGAATCGAGCGCGCGTTGACCTTAGCAGGTACCTCGGCACGCAGCACGCGCCCGTCCACCTGCTCGATAAAGATCTCCACGCGGTCGCCGCCCGGGTTGGTGGTGAGCACCGTGGCCAGGCGCGCCATATTGCCCTGGCTAAAGCGGCTGTTGGGCACCATGACCTCAAACACCTTGGGCTTGTTGTTCTCCTCGTTGAGCTCGAGCGGCACGATCTCCTGCGCGATGATCTGGTCGCCGCGGTCCGAGCGTTCGAGTTTGCCCTTAATGCGCACAAACGCGTCGGACAGCTGCACGCCGGTCTCGGGATCGACCTCGCCGTACAGATACCCCTCGGCCTCCTTGTAGGTCTTGGGGAACACCACGACGGCGGCCTCGCCTTCCATGTCCTCAAGCTGCACGATGCCCATGGGGTCGCCGTTTTTGGTCACGCGCTTGGACACGCTCGAGACCATGCCGGCCCACCACAGCGCTTTGCCCTCGGGAATCTCCTGGTTGATGGTGCCGCCCGTGGGGTTCTGCACTTCGTAGCCGGTGTCGATCTGCGAGAACGAGAAGTCGCGCGCCTTACTGAGCGCATACTCAAACGGGCGCAGCGGGTGGTCCGAGACATAGATGCCCAGAACCTCCTTCTCCTGGCTCAACTTAAGGTGGCGGTCCCATTCCTGGCCATCCGGATCGGGCACGCTCACCTCAAAGCCCGAGCCCTCAACGTCGCCAAACATGTCGAAGAACGACGTCTGGCCGCTCGCACGATCCTTCTGGCGCTTTACTGCGGCATCGATGATGTTCTCGGGGTTGTTCTTGTCCACAAAGTGCATCATCTGGCGACGCGGATACCCCGTGGAGTCGAAGGCGCCTGCCTTGATGAGCGATTCGATCACGCGACGGTTGGCCTGGCTCGAGTCCACACGCTCGACAAAGTCGTGCAGCGTCTTAAACGGACCGCCCGCCTCGCGCTCGGCGATAATCGCCTGCGCCACGCCGGTGCCCACGCCGCGGATGCCGGCCAAACCAAAGCGCACGCCCTCCTTGGTGGCCGTGAACTCGGTACCGGACTCGTTGACATCTGGCGACAGCACGGGGATGCCGTCGTGACGGCATGCCGAGACGTAGTGAACGATCTTGTCGGTCTTGCCCGTGTAGGACGTCAGAACGGCCGCCATGTACTCGTGCGGATAGTGCGCCTTGAGCCACGCTGTCTGCATAACCAAGATGGCGTAGCCGGCGGAGTGCGACTTGTTAAAGGCGTAAGATGCGAACTCGAGAACATCGTCCCAAATCTTCTGGGCGACCTCGCGCGTGTAGTTGTTCTTGATGGCGCCGTTCATCCAGTGGTCGTAGGTGGTCTCGTCCGAGCCATCCTCCCAGTGGAGCACCGTCGACGTGAGCAGCTTGATCTTTTTCTTAGCCACGGGCTTACGGATACGCGAGTCCGATTCGCCCTTGGAGAAGCCGCACATCTCGACGGAGATGAGCATAACCTGCTCCTGGTAGACCATGGTGCCGTAGGTTTCGCCCAGGATGTCGTCCAGACGGTCGTCATAGGAGACGGCCGGCTCCTTGCCGTTCATACGGTTGATGTAGGACGAAACCATGCCGGCGCCCAGCGGGCCCGGGCGGTACAGGGCGATCAATGCCACGACGTGCTTGTACTCGGTGGGCTTCATGTTCTTGATCGTGGCCGTCATGCCGGCGGACTCGACCTGGAAGACGCCGGCGGTGTGGCCGGAGCCCATGAGCTTAAAGATCTCGGGGTCGTCAAAGGGAATCTCTTCCTCTTTGATGTCGATGCCGAAGTTCTTTTTGATGTTGGCTTTGGCCTTAGAGATAACCGTCAGCGTGCGCAGGCCCAGGAAGTCCATTTTGAGCAGGCCCATGTCGGCAACGGTATGACCCTCGTACTGGGTAATCTCGACGCCGCCCTTGGTATCGAGCTTGGTGGGCACGTGCTCGTTGACGGGATCGCGGCAGATCAGAACGGCGCACGCGTGCACGCCCTCGCCACGGGTGAGGCCCTCGATCGAGAGCGCCGTGTCGATGATGCGGCGGGCGTCGTCATCCTTTTTATAGGCCTCGGCAAAGTCGGGGTTAAACAGATCCTCTTTGCCGGGTTGCTTTTCGAGCACCTGCTTGAGCTTGACCTTGGGGTCGCTCGAGACCATCTTGGACAGGCGCTGGCCCATGTAGACCGGATAGTCCAGCACGCGCGCGGCGTCGTTGATGGCCTGCTTGGCCTTAATGGTCGAGTAGGTGATGACGTGGGTGACCTTCTCGGGGCCGTAGAGCTGGCGAACGTGCTCCACGACCTCGAGGCGCCGCTCATCGTCGAAGTCCATATCGATATCGGGCATCTCGGTACGCTGCGGGGACAGGAACCTCTCGAACATCAGGCCGTTCTCGAGCGGGTCGAACGCGGTGATGTTCATGGCGTAGGCGACGATAGCGCCGGCGGCCGAGCCACGGCCGGGGCCGACGCCGATGCCGTTGTCCTTGGCCCATTGCACGTACTCGGCAACGATCAAAAAGTAGGCGGCAAAGCCCTTGTCGCAGATGACCTTGTATTCGTACTCAAAGCGCTCTTTGATGTTGACGCCGCCGATCTCGCGCGTGGCCCAGTCGTCACCGTAGTGCTGGCGCAGGCCCTTCTCGCACTCGCGGCGGAACTGGCTCTCGTGCGTCTCGCCGGGATCGAGCAACGGGAAGCGCGGCAGGATGATGGAGTCCCAGTCCAGCTCAACGTAGCACTTGTCGGCGATCTCGAGCGTGTTGTCGCAGGCCTCGGGGCAATACGGGAACATCGCCCGCATCTCCTCCTCGGTCTTCATGTAAAACTCCGAGCCGGTCATGCGCATGCGGTTGGGGTCGTCGACCTTGGCGTTCATGCCAATGCACATGATGACGTCCTGCACGGGCGCGTCCTCGCGGCGCAGGTAGTGGAAGTCGTTGGTAGCGATGACCTTGACGCCCACCTGTTTGGCAATGTCGATGAGCGTGCGGTCCATCTGCTCGTCGGTCAGGCCGTTGTCGGTGGTGATGCCGTGTTCTTGGATCTCGATGTAGAAGTCGCCGGGCTCGAAGGTGTCACGGAAGGTCTCGGCCCACTTGATGGCGCCTTCCATGTCGCCGCGGTCGATGTATTTGGGGATGATGCCCGCAATGCAGGCGCTCGTGCAGATCATGCCCTTGGCGTGGCGGCGCAGGTTGTCGAGCGTCACGCGCGGCTTGTAGTAAAAGCCCTGCACAGCGGCCTCGGAGACCGTCTGCATCAGGTTGACGTAGCCCTCCTGGTCCTTGGCCAAAAGGATCATGTGGTAGAGCTCGGGCTTGTGGTCGCGGGCGAGCGTCTCGTCCGGCGTAAAGTAGACCTCGCAGCCAAAGATGGGTTTGATGACCAGAGGCGGCTTGAGCTCGTCGATGTTGCCCTTCTCGTCCCACATGGCCATGTCCTTCACATACTGGGCATGCTCGCGCGGGTTTTCCTCGGAATCGGGCTCCACCAGCTCGTCGCGGCGGTCCTTTTCCAGGAAGGCCTTGTCGTGGCTCCAGGTTTTGTACTCGGGCGTGTTGTGGTTGACGGCGTCGCAGGCCAGCGCCAGGTCGGGCACGCCATACATGTAGCCGTGGTCGGTAATGGCGACGGCGGGCATGCCCAGCTCTACGGCACGATTGACCATATCCTGGATACGGGTTGCGCCGTCGAGCATGGAGAAAACAGTGTGATTGTGCAGATGGACGAATGCCATGTGATGAGCTCCGATGCGGGTTCGTGTTCTGACTGAACGATTTTACCCCACGGCGCGGACGGCACCCGAACCTAGCCAAACCAACACGGGTAGTCTTTTTGGGGCCTTCAAAAAGGGGAATGAGGGCATCCAGATATATCGAGTATTACTGGAACCCCGGCGATGCGCGGAATGATTTGTGACGAATGGTCATGTCCATCAAGAAGGCTCGACGCTTCGGATGGCTCGTCAATCGATATATCAATTCTTGGAAACCTGCATTCCTACCATTTTTAATGAAACAACGGCGGTAATCGCTATCGCGATTGCGCCAATAATACCGAGCGCCATCTGAATGGGGTATAACCCCAACACATGTCCAAATACGGAGAAAAACAATGCGGAAAAGAGGGCCCTTACCAGAGACGCAGCGGAAAGGATAGTCGCACGGAGATCGTCCGCTATCCCGTCTTGGATTAAGTTTTCCGAAGTGATGTACACCACTTCTGGGAGGAAACAAAGCACCATGCTAAGGCCAAACAAACACAGCGGATTTGAAGCGAACCACGGAAGAATCATGAAAAGGCCAGCCTCAATTAGCATCGAGCCGCGCATGGTATTTCTTTTCCCGAAACGCGATGAGAAGAAATCTGCCGCAATGTAGGCCGTCGCATTTACTGCATAGGATGCACCGAAAAAGATTCCTATTATGGAGACGGGAGCATCAAATGCGTCGAATACCAACTGATTCAAGTTGTAATAACTCCCGTAGAATCCATCGAGCATGCTTGTGCCGATTAGAAGAAGCAACACCGCAAAAGCGGATTCTCCAACACGCCAGGTTTCGCGTCTGAAGATCTTGGCTACGTCAAACCTTCCCATCTCAGAGCTTTCAGAACGGGTCGCTTCCGTCCTCTCAATGGGATATAGAAGGAAAAGCTGCAGGAGATAGAAAACGGAGACACATACGTAGAGGGCGCTCCAAGATACTTGGGCAATGAAAGATCCGAGCACAATCGCCATTCCCGTAGCGATTGATTGCGCGGCAAGCAGCCGAGCGTTGATGGTGAGGAAGCGCTCTCCTTGACCGGCATTCCGGGCAATTTCATATAAAAGTGCCTGTTCGGATCCCGATTGAAGGGAGTAGGCGAGTGCCTCAACAAGGGAAAGCACGACAAGAAAGGGACCTGAGAGCAACAGCATGCCAGCCGTATGGAAGAAAAGCAGCAGCACGCCCACTTGAATCGAAAACTTCTTTCCAAAGAAATCGCCTATCAGCCCTGTTGGCAGCTCGAGGACGACCGTTGCTATGTTGAACAGGGCTTGATAAAGCGCGATTTCCGTGACAGACATTCCTTTCTCCGCAAGGAAAAGTAGAAACACTCCCCGGTTTAAAACAAATCCCGTGAGAACGAAAAAGGCGGAATAGACGTGCAGTTGCGTAGTGGCATTCTTATTCATTTGGCACTACCAACAACTATTTTTGTCGGGCCGCTCGCTACTGATTCGAAGCCTGAAGTGTTCACAGTTGATGTGAAGAGCGGTAAAGCTTTTGCACAGGGTATCAATGGAATACATCCGAAGCGTTTTCGGCAGTATCATCGGCGAAGGCGGGATTAGCCTTTACGCGGCGCTCACCCTCGATGTATTTGACGATTTGATCAATCGTCTGGTTGGCGTGGCTCTTGAGCTTGCGCTCATAAAAGAAGAGGCCGAGCTTGCCGCGCGTGCCAGACGTGTTGCCACCCACACCCTGAAAATCCTCGGTATAGGTGAGCTCGCAGGCACCATCGCCAGCAGGTGCAGCCTCATAGCGCATGGTATTAATGCCCGCCGCATACTGAAAACGGACCTCATAGAGGCACGGGTAGTCAAAGTGCTTGATCTTAACCTTGATCGCCGTGCCCTTGGCCTTGCCTTTTGCGGACTGGGCACGCTTCTCGTACTTATAGCCGTTGAGCTTGTTGCGGCTGGGACGCTTGCCCGTGGCGTTCTCGATATCCTGCATGATGGACCCCGCCAGAGCGTCAAAAAGCTCCTCCGGTGTCACCTTAAGTGTTTTGGTGAGCTGCATGATGGCTCCTTATTCGTTTGAACCGTTCGAGTCATTGTACCGCCCCAGGCTCTCCCATGCGTTGCGGTGCTATTTGGACGATTGAGGGCTTTACAGCCGCAAAACTAACCAAATAGCACCGTAAAGCCTGAGGTGGCTAGAGATTGTAGGTGACTACTTGAGGTTCGGCGGGTTCGACGAAGATGGCTGGATTCGTCTGCTCCACGCGAACGAACTTGACCGTCACCGCCTCAACGCCCGCCTTGTGCAACACGTCGGCGTAGACGCGCGCCTGCAGGGCGTGCTTCTCGAGCAGCTGTTCCGGCGTCTCATCCGGCGTGCCACCCGTCTTGTAATCAATGACCAGGGCGCGCGACGGATCGGCCGGGTCGGTGGCCAGTGCATCGATGGCGCCTTCGGCATATGCACCGTAGCGGGCGATGTCCTCGTCCTCGCAGCCCAGCGAAAAGAACGGCACCTCGGCGCGAACGCACGGCCAGGCAAGCAGCTCGGCACGAACAGCCGACTTGAGCCAGCGGTTCAGGGCAACGTCGAAGCGTTCGCGCTGCTCCGGCGTCAGGCGCCACAGGCGCGCCAGAGCATCGGCACGCTCAGCGGGCAGCGCATCGGAACCCATCTCGATCAGCCACTGGCAGGCGGCATGGAACGCCGAGCCCAGCGCCATGGGGTTGCCGGCGGGCTCAACGACGGCCACGTCCGCATCGGCCATCTCCGAGCCATCCGACTCTGCATCATCGCCAGCCTCGTCCATGGGCACGTGCGCCTCGGCGGCACGGTCCTCGGACTCGGCATGCAGCGCCGCGGCAATTGACGAGTAGCTGTACGAATCGCGCTCCGGATACGGGCAGGTGCCCATGCGCACGCCCACCGCCTGGGGATACACGAGCTCAAACGCATCGGGCTCGGGGTCGGCAGGACCGGGAACGGCGGCGCGGGCATCTGCACCGGCACCCTCCGGCTCCGCATCGCCGCGGACAAGCCTGCCCTCGGCATCCAGCGAAGCGTTTGCCTCAAACGCCTGCTCGCCAAAGGTAAAGTCCGTGAGCGAAATGAGCTCGTAGTCGCCCGGCTGGGAGTTGTCGAACACCAGGCGGTCGCTATCGAGCTGCGGCGTGTCCAGAGCGTCGGTCGGCAAAATACGGCGCAGCACGTCGTAGGTCAGATCCGTCTCGACATCGAAGGTCGGCGCCGTCACCTTGCCACGGCTCACACCGGCATCCATCGCCAGAATGACCAGCTCGCGTGCTCGCGTCATGGCGACATAGAGCAGGCGGGCCCGCTCCTCGAGCGAGAGCTGCAGGTCGTCGTTGCGCAGGCGAGCAAATGCCTCGGCGGGAGAACCCGTCGCACAAACGTCCTCCATGAGCTCCGGCGGCAGCCACAGCGACGTGCCCTTGCCCTTAAACGCATGCTCAAACTGCTTTTTGACGTCGTCGCCCTTCACAAAGGTTCCGTCGGCGAGCTTAACGCCGTCGAAGCGTGCCGGCAGTGCCACGACCTGCGCTCCGCCATCGACGCGACCCATCTGTGCCGCACCCGAGGACTTACGCACGCCAAAGCACTCGGCGACCGCCACGACCGGATATTCCAGACCCTTGGAGGCATGCACCGTCATGATGCGCACCGCGCCGTCGCCCTCCTCGTTGAGCGCGCCCGGGGCCTCCTTGCCCGCCAAGAAGCGGTCGAAGGCGAGCGCGATGGAGCGCGGAGAATTGCCGAGCTCGGCCTCTGCCTCGGCCACGGCGTCGAGCGCCTTGAGCACGTTGGCGGCGATGGCCTTGCCCTCGGGACCACGCTGCGCCAGACGCACAAACCAGCCGGAGGCGTTGACAGCATCGCGCGCGATGGCGGCGAACGAATCGCGCCCCACGCGACGAAGCGCATAGCGCAGCACCTCGCGGGCGCGCGTCAGCAGCGGCAGATCCCGCAGCCCCGGCACATCGCAATCGCTCATGATGCCCACGTCGATGTTGCGGCGCGAGGTCTCCCCCGTCTGGTCGTCCAGCTTGGTCGCCAGCGCCAGGAACTCCTGGGCGCCGAGCGCAAACATCGGCGAGGCCAGCAGCGGCATAAGACCCTGCGCCGTATCGGCCGGATTAGCAAGCGCGCACACCAGGGCACGCACCGTTTGGACCTCGGCTGCCTGGGCAAAGACCGAGCCGCCCGCGATGACGCAGTCGAGCCCCTGGTCGCGAAACGCCTGTGCGTAGACATCGGCATTGGTCATGCGCCCTAGCAGCAGCACCATACCGCCCTGGGGCTGGCCCGCTTTAACGAGCGCTTGGAATCGCTCCGCAATCGCACGAGCTTTCGCCTGCGTTCGCTCCTGCGTACTGCCACCGGCAACGAAGACCGCCTGGCGGCGCGACGCCTTTGCCTTGAGCTTGTCCTCGCGATCGTCACTCGGCTCAAGATCCAAGAACCCCTGCATCAAACCACCGGTATCGCCGTCAAAGACGCGCGCCACATAGCGCAGCACCTCGTCGTGGCTGCGGAAGTTGCGCACGAGTTTGACGAGCTCGCCGGTGGGGGCATCGGATGCGACAGCCGTCTCGAGCGCAGCAGAGGAGCCCACTTTGCGCTCCTGGCGGCGGAAGACCTCGACCTCGGCGCCACGGAAACGATAAATCGACTGCTGCGCATCGCCCACGGTACACAGCGCACGCTCACCCGCGCCGGTCAGGTAACGGATCAGGTCGACCTGCATCTGGTCGGTATCCTGGAACTCGTCGATCATGACCATCTTAAAGCGACCCTCATAGGCCGCTCGGATGGCGGGATAATCGCGCAGCGCCTCGTACGCCATGCGCAGCAGGTCGTTGTTATCAAGCGCGGACTGGTCAGCCTTGAGCGCGCGGTATTCCGCCTCCACAGCACAAGCAAGCCTCACCAGCGCATCGAGCGCCGGACCGCCGCAGGCAAGCACGATATTGATAAATGCATCGGCGGCCTCGGCCTTGAGCAGCTCCACCTGCTCCTTAGGAAACGCCTTGCTCGCCCGAGGCATGCTGCACGACATCATGAGTCGCGCGGCATCCTCCATGGTTTTGCCGCTCGCCTCAAACGCGTCGATGGCATCGAGTGCCACCTGCGCTTTCTCGGTCGCGGCCTTGCTCGCACCCAACGCCGCGCGATAGGCATCGGCGAGTGCCGAGGTATCGGCCTGGCCGCGCGCCACGCGCACGT